>JAFTWL010000088.1 GCA_017465305.1 Ruminococcus sp.
AAATCATTCCATGTCATAGCAATCACTCCCTTCCGGGAGCGTGGATTAACCGCCTACCGCTGTTGGTATGCTCTAATTATTTATTATATCAGTTATTTTGACAGATGTCAACAAAAAATTTTATATAGTAATTAGTAAAATAAAATACTTGACATATTCTTTTTTGTTGTGTATAATATAATTAAAGAGAGCATACCGATAGGCGGTTGCTCCCATAAAGTGAATTTGGCTATAAAAATAACCGTCTTACTGGGGAGTCAGACGGTTATTTTCTTTTGCTATTATCGCTAAGTGCTTTGTAAACTAAAAGTACATTGCATAATGCAATTATGAATTGAAAAAAATCATTCCATGTCATAGCAATCACTCCCTTCCGGGAGCAGGATTAACCGCCTACCGCTTTTGATATGCTCTAATTATTTATTATATCAGTTATTTTGACAGATGTCAACAAAAAATCTTATAATAACAATTATTTTTCAATGATACAATTTTCAATACTAAATTCAAGCATAATATTTATTAGTTCATTTCTTGAACGATTTGTTTGTAATGAAATAACATCAAGTTTATTTACTGTAGATTCTTTTACTCTTATAGAGAAAGTTTTACAGCCATCATCACCTTTTAATTTTTCCTTTTTTATAATTTTCAATTCTTTGCTCAATCATATCACCTCTAACATAATTATATATTATTTGCAAATATAAAAATATGTTAGAATTTATGTTATAATATATGTTATAAGTTAAAAGTTAAAAGTGCATCCAAGGCTTTTATCATAAGAAATTTCCTGTTATTTGTGTTTTCACAAATTTTTTATAATTTTTGAGTAAAAAGACTTTATTGAAAATATTTATAAAGTATTGACTTCTATTTTTATTTGTAATATAATTTAGTTAAAATGATTTATATAAAAACTATTTAAAAAATTTATTCTTGAATGAATTGTATTTTTATTATAGTTAAGTGTATTTTCAGGTATATAGTATATATTTTTAATAAGGCTTTTTTGATGCAGAAGTTTTTCCGAAAAATTATGCTGAAGGCCTGTGACACATAGTTTAGATACAACGAAGGTATACAAATAAAATAATAGAAGGTGATACTCATGAAATTATTAATAGTAGAAGATGAATTACAGCTTGCTGATGCTTTATCAGAAATATTTCGTCGCAACAAATATTCAGTTGATACTGTATATGCCGGAGATGATGCTCTTGCCTATGGGCTAACTGGTATATATGATTGTATAATATTAGATATTATGATTCCTGTTATGGATGGTCTTTCTGTACTTCGTAGATTGCGTGCCAAGAAAATTTCTACTCCTGTAATACTTTTAACTGCTAAATCAGAGGTAGAGGACAAAATAAGCGGTCTCGACTGTGGTGCTGATGATTACTTAACAAAACCATTTTCAACTGGTGAATTACTTGCACGTGTAAGAGCATTAACAAGACGTACTGGTGAAGTTGCTGTTGACTGTTTCAGATTTCATTCATTGTCACTCAATAAGCAGACATATGCTCTTGAAGTTGGAACTAATAATGTAAAATTAAGTCTTAAGGAATATCAGATTATGGAGTTACTCATGGCTAATCCATCTCAGATTATTCCAAAGGAACGTTTTATTGAAAAAATATGGGGTTATGAAAGTGATATTGATTTTAATAATATAGAAGTATACATATCTTTTCTGCGTAAAAAAATGACCTCTATACATGCTGACGTTGTAATTCGCACTGCAAGAGGTATCGGTTATTTTCTGGAGCATGTGTCATGATTAAAAAAATACATCGTAAATTTGTAGTTATGATTATGAGCATGTTTACAGCTATACTTATGATTCCACTGATTGCATTGAACAGTATAACATCAGCTATGAGTTATAGGCAGACAAAGGAACTTATGCAGCAAGTTGTACATGAAGAAATAAAAAAACGCAATGATGAACATATGCCTCCTCAGTTTCCGCCTGAAGAGGCATTTCCTGAAAAATCGGATAAAAAGAATAATATTATTACTACATCAATAACTACAGAAACTTTAGCAATAACGACAACTGTTATATCAGGTAGTACTGAAAATAAATCATCTGATGTCACTGAAAAAGTAAATAATAATAAAACAACTACTTATATTGATACAAGTAATACAGAAAATAATATAAAAACTGAATTTACAAAAATCACAAGGGAGAGCAGAACAGTTCCTGTAACATCAGAAGCTCATGAATTTCCTGAACCACCTAAATTCACCCATCCACAGCATGATTATAATAATGACGATTACAATTATAAACCACCAATAGATAAGCCCGATTATCCACCATATGATGATTTTCATGATAACTATTGGAATGCAAGACCTGATTATCCAGATAATATGATGCATCCTGAAAAATATATTCCAGAGGTTCAGTCATATATGTATAATGATAAATCCTGTATAAGTTTAAATAATTTTAAATATATGCCTGCTGGCGGGAGTATAACAGATAAAAATGGTGAACCCGTTAAAAGGGAACTTCCAAAAAAAAATAATGCTCTTGATTACTTTATGATTTTATCTGATTTAAAAGGAAATGTTGTTGAAATTTCCGGAACGGAATTATATACAAAAGAAGATGCTGTTATTATTTTATCTGAAATAGAGAAACAAAATAAAACAGATGGATATTATGAAAACTTACAATATTATAGTGGTACGAATTCACATGGAAAAATAACTGTATTATCAGACAGGACATCAGATAAACAATTATTAAAAAAGCTTCTCTTTGTAAGCATAGGTGTATTTTTCTTAATGGAGATAATAGTTTTATTTTTAGCAATGTTTTTAACTAAACGAGCTATGATGCCGATGCAAGTTTCATTTGAAAAACAACGTCAGTTTATTTCAGATGCAGGTCATGAGCTGAAAACACCACTTACAATTATATCTGCTAATGCTGATATATTATCAGATGAGATAGGAAAAAATAAATGGCTTGATTACATAAAGACACAGACCGAAAGAATGCGTATTCTTGTAAGTGAACTTATGGACTTAGCTAAGCTTGGCGTATTAGATGAATCGCCATCTTTTCAGAAGTTTAATTTAAGCAGTGCAATAGAAAATATGGCATTGCCGTTTGAATCTCAGGCATTTGAGATGAACAGAAAATATGAAATTTCAATTATGCCTGATTTAGAGTATACAGGAAATCCTGAACAGATTAAAAGAATGACAGGGATTTTCCTTGATAATGCTTTTAAATATAGCAATGAGGGCGGAGAAATAAAATTAAATTTAAAAGAAGAAGGAAATAAAAAAATATTATCTATTTATAATACAGGAAAGGGAATTAAAAAAGGCGAAGAAGCTAAAATTTTTGAGAGATTTTATAGAAGTGATACATCAAGAGCAAGAGAAACTGGTGGTTATGGGTTAGGGTTGTCTATAGCAAGCACTATAGCGGAATCACATAAAATAAAGATACAAGTTGAATCAGTCGAAAATGAGTGGATACAGTTTACATTGATTATATAGTAAGCTGAGCCAGTTTAGCGTCAACTTGCCGCCAAAGCTGATTTATCTTGGAACATTATATTATATTATTTGCATATACTGAAACAAGGAGGCATATATGCAAATCGTATCAAAACCACTTCATCTGTTTTCCGAAGGTGAAAAAGGTATAATAAAAGAAATATATTTAGAGGGAAGTATCAGAGATAGAATACAGGATTTAGGGCTTATAAGAGATACAGAATTTACATGTATAAAAAAGCAGGGAAATAAGCCTATAATCTTAATTGTAAGAGGTGCTGTCATTGCATTACGTCAATGTGATGCAATGCTTATTTCAGCTTACAATAAATAAAAGTAATTGTTCCACGTGGAACAATTACTTTTATTTTTACATTTTTGTGAAAAAAAGAATCATCATTATGTATTGCAAAATTTTTTATATAAAACAAATAAATAATTGTAGTGTAAATCTCAGGGGGAATTATAGTCAAGCTGGCTTAACTTGTTTAGCTTGTTTTATAGCTATTCCAATAAAGTAAGCAATAACAACAGAAATTGCATCCTTAATTAAAAATGGTGCTGAAACTGCAAGAAATGACTTCATAAAGGTCTTATCTGCCACTATAGCATATTGAGCAACACCTAATAAATGACACATTGCAAGACCTAAAGCACTAAATAAAATCAAAACCAAAATAAATACTGACTTAGAAAATCTTTTTTTAATCTCTACTCCTAATCCGCATAAGAATGCAAGAAACAGGAATACCCATAAAAACCCTCCTGTAGGACCTACAAGTCTTGAAAATCCACCTGAAAAGTTTGAAAATACAGGCACACCAACTGCTCCTATTGCTAAAAATACTGCAACTGAAACAGGGGCTTTCTTCCATCCTAATATGTACCCTGTAAGTGCCACTGCAAACGTCTGCAATGTTATTGGAACACCTGTTGGCAGTGGTATTGATATTTGTGACATCACTGCTAAAACAGCAGCAAACATTCCTACCTGTACCATGTTGTAAATTGATTTTTTCTTGTTCATATAAAATAACCTCCTAACTATTTTGTCAACCTATTTTTTATTTATAGTTGACAACAAAATTAAGTATATCACAAAAATAAATATTTGTCAAGTTTAATAATCATAAAATAATTAGAGCTTAAAATACAAATTTTTATGTTATTAAATGTTGTTACTGAATGTAAAAAATCACTTTTAATTTATTTATAGGACTTAAAGCTATAATATGACGATTTTTTTTTATGGAAATCCATTGATTATTCTGATACAATGGAAATAAAGAAATTTACATTTATATATACATAAATACATATTAAGAAGGGTTGTTTATTATGGCAGGATTTTTAACTTTCACAAAAGAGAAACCTATCAATCGAATAGTAGAAGTTGCTATTGAAGAAATTGTACCTAATCCGCATCAGCCACGCACAGAGTTTGATTTGGCTGATATTCAGTCACTTGCTGACAGCATTGCACAGAACGGAATCCTACAGCCACTTACAATAAGACGTGGCAATTCAGGTTATGAACTCGTTGCAGGAGAGCGTCGCTTAAGAGCAGCAAAGCTTGCAGGCTTGCAGGTTGTACCATGTATCATATTAGATATAAGCTCAAGAAATTCAGCAATAATGGCACTTGTTGAAAACATACAACGTCAGGACTTGAATTTTTTTGATGAAGCAAGTGCAATGGAGCGACTTATTTCCTATTATGGTATGACACAAGAAGATGCAGCAGCTAAACTTGGCAAAGCTCAGAGTACTATTGCAAACAAGCTTAGACTTTTAAGACTTTCACAGGATGAACGTGAAATTATAATGAAGTTTAATCTTACTGAACGTCATGCAAGAGCATTATTAAGACTTGGTTCACCGGAAGAACGATTACAGATACTGGAGAAGGTTGTAAAAAATAATCTGAATGTAGAAAAGACTGAGGCACTTATTGAAGAAAAAATCGGACAGCACAAGACAAGAGAGAGCTACAGAAAGAGAAGCAAGGTATTTCAGAATGTGAGAATTTTTGTAAATACAATAAACAAGGCAGTAGAAACAATGCAGGCAGCAGGAATACAGGCAGATGTACAGAAAGTTCAGAAAGAGGAATTTGTCGAATATCGTGTACGAATCCCTGTAAATAAAGTATCAGGAAGCTGACAAGTTAAATCAGCTTGGCGGAGAACCTCTGCTCGTGAATCTCCCTGAGATTTACCCTACATTTATTTATTTTCCAATACTAACCCCCTCAAGGGGACAATTACACTTGAATTTTAATTACTTTTATAAAAATGATTAAAATAAAAGTTATATAGTCACCTAATAAAATAAAAAGCTGTTTCACTATAAATAAAAATAGTGAGACAGCTTTTATACTGATATTTAATTATAAAAAATTGAATTTTAATTTAAATAAGATTCCAGAGAATTTCTGAGTTCTTCTTCAAGTTCCTCTTCTGACATATCAAGATATGGTTCCATGTCATCATAATCGAAATCAATATCATATTTATCTTCAAATTCATCAAAAACTTCTTCTACAACAGAATGTTTATCTTTATGATTGTCCTTTATAGAAAAATCATTAAAGATATTAAATATTACAGTTGCAATCAACGAAAAACCAAATATAAATCTTATTATCATACAAAAACACCTTTTCTATTATATAATGCCACTACGGTGGCATTTGAGGCTCTGCCTCAAACTCCGGCAGCATTTTTTGAAAAAACTGCCGCACCGAAAAAACTTTATAAAAAAATTATTATTTTAAATAAAATTCACCCAAAACCGCCCCTGGGGGCTACAATAGCATCATAAATATTTTAAATTTCAAATATTGGGGGAACTGCCTGCGGAGGCTCTCCGCCGGATGAAGGTTCTTGGTGGCATAGGTGTTTCGCATGGTATAGAATATTTCATCATAGCATGATTTGCAACCTCAACAAGTTCACCATTTTCATCCCATATGCGTCCGCCTAAATTTATTTTAACCGGCTCTTTTCCAGCTATAAGACCCTCTAAAATATCATCAGCAAAGAAACGGTTTCTCTGTGTTATATAAAGTCTTCCATCCTTCCAGTAGTCAACCATTGCAACAACATCAGAATACTTTACATAATTATTATCAGCATAACGCTGGCAGTTCTTCGGATGACCAAAGAAAAATCCTGTACAATACTCACGGTGACTGACCTGAAAAACTTCGTTTCTTATCCATTCAGGCAACACGAAATTATCTTTGTTAGGTGAATTTCTCCACGCATCTACAGCACAGCGATAAGCATTAGTAATTACAGAAACATAATAAGCAGATTTAGCCCTTCCCTCTATTTTAAGACTTGTAACACCTGCTTTTACAAGTTCAGGTATATAATCTATCATACACAAATCTTTTGCATTTAAAATATATGTTCCTGTATCATTTTCAATTACAGGGAAGTATTGTCCCTCTCTTGTTTCCTCCATAAGATGATATTTCCATCTGCATGGCTGTGCACAAGCTCCTCTATTTGCATCTCTATCTGTTAAATACGCTGATAAAAGGCATCTTCCTGAGAAAGATACGCACATAGCACCATGTACAAAAACTTCTATTTCCAAATCCTTTGGTGTTTTTGCTCTTATCTCTGCAATTTCATCAAGTGAAAGCTCTCTTGCTAAAACTACACGCTTAACGCCCATATTATAAAGCATATTTGCTGTAGCATAATTTACAATACCAGTCTGAGTTGACATATGAACTTCCAGGTCAGGTGCTGCTGACTTTATAAGTGATAACAATCCTAAATCAGCTGTTATAACTGCATCAACATTAGCTGTAAGTGCGTTGTTAAGAAATTCTCCAAACTGCGAAAGTTCATTATTTCTTGGAAGAGTGTTGCATGTAAGATATACCTTAACACCCTTGGAATGAGCTAAATCAACAGCCTCTTTAAGTTCATCGCCTGTAAAATTTGCAGGAGCTGCTCTCATAGTAAACTGTTTACTTCCCAGATAAACGGCATCTGCACCATAATCCAATGCTGAAATAAGGCGTTCCTTATCTCCTACAGGTGCAAGAACTTCAGGAGTAGTAATCAATATGGTTCACCATCCTCATTATATAAATCATCACCATAATCATTATAATCATTATTGTCATTATCATCTCCAGCATTGTCATTGTTGCTGGTTGTAGATACATTTCCGCTTCCGACACCATAAATTACTTTTGTGGTTGTCTGTTTAGTTCCACTTTCGCCGTCAGGTGAAGATGTTGATACATAATTATGACCTTCAACTTTTTTAATCCACGCTTCATGCTCCTGTAAAGTGCGTGAGAAGTAAGTTTCACGTGTATTGAGATTGGAATAGAAGAAATAATACTCTGTTGAAGCTGGATATAATGCCGCACGTATTGCATCAAGTCCAGGGTTACATATAGGTCCAGAAGGAAGACCATCACAAATATATGTATCATATCCATCAAACATTTCTTGATTTACAGAGTCAATATGTGGTTTGATAACATCATCAACATATCCCGTTGTAGGGTCTGACTGTAATTTTGGGAATGCAGTTGGATTGTTCAATCTGTTCCAAAATACAGATGAAATCTTTGGCATCTGCTCAACTGTACCAGCTTCGCATTGAATCATTGATGCAAGTGTAAGCATCTCATCAAGGGAAATATCAAGTTCTTCCATTCTTGTATAATACTCAGCAGATATTTTTTCATTAAAGTTTTTCAGAATTTTCTGACATACAAGGTCGACATCCATATCTACATAAAATGAGTATGTATCAGGGAACAGATACCCTTCCATTTTGTAAAACTTCTCATTTGTGAAACTTGGAAGATAATTTTCGTACAAATAATCATAAGAAGCATTATTATTAAAGAAGTTAAGAAATTCTTTTGCACTGCATACATCGCTTTGTTCAAGAATGTCAGCTGCTTCACAAAGGGTAATACCCTCCTGAAATGTAATCTGTACAGAATTTGAATCTGTAAGTGCTGGCGAAGCAAGCTCTTCAAAAATTGTTTCATAAGCCATATCAGGACGCAGTTCATGTTCACCAGCTGTAAAGTTTGCGTCTTTATTACTCAATCCTGCAAAGAATGTGAAAAGCTTAGGATGTGTTATAATATCCTCTTCTTTTAGTATTTCGGCTATCTGAGCAGTGTCAGCACCTTGTGGTATTGCAACCATTTTAGTTGTACTGCTACTATTTATTCCGAGCAAATCACGTCCATATGTAATTATAACACTTGCTATTCCTACTGAAATAACAATAATCAAAAATGTGACAATAATAGATGACAAAACACGATTGCGTTTATGGTTTTTCTTACGCTTTTTTGATGAATTATTATTAACTTGAGCTTTAACCTGACTTATTCCCTCTAAATCATCATAAAGCTCATCTTCAATATGAGAATTTTTATTTATAACAGCAACACGACCAGAATTGTTATCAATATTTTTTTTATTAAAAGTTGTTGTTTTCTCAATATTTTCATTTCTGTCAAAATCATCATCTGAAAGTTTTGAATCTGTTCTTATGTCAATATCATCATCGCTGTCAATATTACTATTAAAATCACTTTTAAAATTATTATTGTTTTTAATATCTATGTTATTATCAATATCAGATAATTTAAAATCAGTATTTAAGTCATTGTCATCATGTTTATTATTATCTGAAAACTCAGAGTTATTTTTACCGCTTATATTGTCACCAGATGGTTTTTCAGTTTCTTTCAAAATTTCTTCTAACAGAATATCACTTGACGAGCGGTTGTTTCTCTTTTCTTCCATTTAAAAAATTCACTCCCTGCTATCCTTTTATAACTATTTTAACTTTCATATCTGTTGGTTCAGTTGGAATATGTTCAGAAAAACAATGTGATGAACATATTCCAATTGTAATTATATCAGGATGTTCCTGAATAAATCTATCGTAGTATCCACCACCGTATCCCAGTCTGTTTCCATGTTCATCAAATGAAAGACCAGGAACAAGACAGACAATATTTTTATTTCTCTCTTCATTCAAGTTAATTATTTCACATGAGTCAGGAGGTTCAGGTATACCATAAGCACCTTTTTCAAGTTCAGATAAATCATGAATTTTATAGAACTGCATTTTATTATCAGGAAGGCACTTTGGAACGCCTACAATTTTTCCCTGCTCTAAAGCAGTTTTTATTATATTTATAGTATCTGCCTCAGAACCATATGAAACATATGTAAGAATTATATCACAGTTTTTATATTCATCAGATGAAATAAATAAATTTTCAAGATATTTATCCATGTAATGTTTTTCAATTTTAGGTGTAGTATTTCTTATATTTTTAAATTTTTTTCTGAGATGTTTTTTTTCTTCAATTACAGACTCTGCTTCAGAATCATTCAAAACATATTGATTTTGCAATTTCGTCTCGCTTCTCCTTTCCGCACAGAGCTTCTACCAAAGCCAGACCGAACTCAGTTGCAACACCTGCACCTCTTGCTGTAATTAATTTTCCATCAACAACAACAGATTCGTTTACTACTTCAGCACCTCGGAGTCTGTCTTCGAATCCAGGGTAACATGTAACCTTTTTGCCTTCAAGTAATCCTTTATTTCCGAGCACAGATGGTGCAGCACAAATAGCACCAATATATTTATTATTTTTTATTGCATAATCTATAACGCATTCAAGTGGGTCAGAAAAATTAAGATTTAAAGTTCCCGGCATACCGCCTGGAAGTATAATCATCTCCATGTCATCAAGTGAAATATCACCTAATCTTTTATCTGCTGTTACTAATATTCCATGAGAACCACTGACTTTTGAATTATGGCTAATAGTAACAGTTCTTACATCCTTGCCTGCTCTGCGAAGTAAATCAATAGGAACTATAGCCTCTGTTTCTTCAAATCCATGTGCTAAAAATAAATAAATCATAAATAATTTTTCCTTTCGCTTATTTAAATTATAATGTAATATAAATTATATTTATATTTTTATTTTTTGGATATTGTTATTTGATAAGTATCTCCTTCATTTTCACCGATACTTATTGAAAGCCCTGTATCAATTGATTGATTTCCGTCTTCATCATACCAGTTGAATCCTAATATACTATTATCAATTACATCGCCTGTTTTATATATATTGTCAATTTCTCTGTCATCAATTATGCGGATGAATCTTCTGCCCTCATCATTATTAGTGAATTCAGAACCGCTGGCATACTTGTAAGATGTCCAAAATCCGTTATCAAAAATTGTTGCGTCAACATGGTATACTCTTATTCCGCTCGACATCATCTGCCACCAATTAGGATTGCTGTTGTTTCTGTCTTGTGTAGTATACTCTATTATCATATATTCACTCTGATATTTGCTGTCAAGTTCACCGCAAGGAATAATAACAACATTTCCGTCATCTGTCTGTGCATTTTTCAGAGTAAATTTCTGTGAATCCTGTGTATAGTCATATACTTGTATTTGATTTTTTCTGTACCATCCAAGCTGTAGTTTAGATACACTGCTGAAATCAGTTGTAGCATCCACATCCATAAGTTCACTTCCTGCAGTTCCGTGCATGCCTTCAACATCATCGCCATGATAGAGATAAAAATCAGGAAGCCCCATACAATGCCCCATTTCATGGAGTATAGAACTATTGAAATTATAGTAGTCATCAGCTGCTTCTATTTGTGCATTGCTTGTAATAAGATGTCCAAGTTTTTTTCCGTCTACAGAAAAGCTATCATTGTCAACAGGACCTGCACATGGCCACCAGTTATCATCGCCGGCAGCTTTAGGAACTGAAACCAGAGTAGTATCAATAAATCCATCACTGTTTCCATCAAACTGAGAGAAGTCAACAGATTCATCTAATGCCTGATAAATTTCCATAGTTAGATTTATTCTTCCATCTGTATTGTTATATTCAGCAAGGTTTTTCTTTGCAGTATATCTGAACGCTTTTCCCTGAAGATTTATGGTACCTTTTGAAGAACGGTTGTAAAAAGCATTCATACTGTCAAACGGATAATTTTTATCTGTCGTATCTTCAGAGCCAAAGGCTATCTCATCTATAGCATTTTCCGTTGGAGTATATTCATAATGGCAATCAGGAAAATCAACATAAAAAATTACTAAATCAGCTTCACCCTGTGAAGGAAGAAATTTTTTTACATTGTTGATAGGAGCGTCAATGAATTTAGTGTCAGGAACTGTTTCGTCAAACCATTGCCATACAAGTGGATTATCATTTGTTAAAAGGTTGTGACGCAGTAAAGATAAATCGAAAGCATTAACAGCACCATCTTGATTGATGTCTGCTGTAATAAGATATTCATTGGCTTCAAAACTATCTGTACCGTTTATTCCTATATATCCATTATTGACATGATATCCATTTTCCGCAGATAATGACTGTTTTCCTAAAATAAATTTCTGCATAATTACGAGGTCAGATATGCTTACTTCTTTGTCTCCATTCAAATCTCCAAGATAGCCTATTTGCTGCCAGTCTGCTGCTGCATTGAAAGGTAACATATAAGCAGAAATTGATAATGAGGCTAATCCCATAATTGATTTAAGAAAAATTGATTTAAGTTTCATAAAATCACTCCTTTTACAAATAAATTATTATAATAATTACACCATATTTAATTAGAAAATTTAAAAAGACTGTTGAATCTTATTGCTGGTATAATATTTTTTATTATATTATTTAATTATAGTTTATTTTGAAAATGCTGTATATTTTTTCAGCATATAAGCAGGGTAATACGATTGTTTTGATTTTCTGAGACCTTCTATTCCCAGGTCCTCTTCTCTGTTTATATACTGATAATCCTTTGCAATATTAGAAGCAAACTCTTGAACTATAGCTGTATATGCACCATGATATGTAGTTTTTGCTTTTTCTATATGAGTAACAAAAGTATTGCTGTTTAATTTTTCACCTATAGAAAACGCTATAAGTTTTCCATCTATTCTGATAACACCGCCATGAAGTCCGAGTTCATAAAAATTATTGAAAAAAGTATTTATAGCATATTGCTCCATAACCTGAGAATGGTCATTATATCCGTCCTTGTCATGATATAATGATACACTTAATTCTATACAATCATCAAAATCACTTTCAGTCATTTCAGAAAATACAGCATTATAATTACGTCTGAACTGTGCAAGATGATTCCTTTTTTTGTGATATTTTTTACCTGAAAATGTTGCAAGGTTACTTGTGTTATAGATATAATCAAAATCATCAGTTTCTTCTTTGTAATGAAATTTATCAGGTGCAATTTCATCAAGTATTTTCATAGTTTTATCTGTAATACCACGGATATAAAGAGTATGATTTAATGAATTTGCTGTGCTTTCCATTTCATTTAATAATGCCTTGTAATCACCATTTCCCGATGGAAAAGTAAATAAAGGAGGTGAATTATTATTTCCAAAAGCACATATTATATAAAAATTCTGAAAACGTGCTATTTTAGAATTTCCGGCTCTGCACCATGCAAGATTATTTGCGAAGCTGTATTCACAACCCTGAAAGTCAGAATATTTTAAAGCTTCAGTAATCCAGTCTCTATCTTCTATAGTAATAGAATGAAAGTCAAGCATTCAGGCATCTCCTTTTATTTATCTCTATAATGTGAACCACACTGAACAATTTTTATAATGTCATTATCTATACGATAGACAATACGATTTACATTGTCTATTCTTCTGCTCCAATAGTTGGACAAGTCACCACTTAATCTTTCTGGTTTACCAATACCTTCATAACCATTTCTATCAATATCCTTTAATAACTGTAGAATGCGTTTAAGAGTTTTTTTATCTTGCTTTAACCAATATTCAAAATCTTCCCACGCTTCATCAGTCCATGCCTTAATCACTATAATTTACCTCATGTATTGTGCCACCAGTTGATTCCATTTGGGCTATAGATTTTTTTAAACGTTCGATGTTTTCATCAGAATAAAATGGGTCTATGGAGACTTCAAACGGTAAACGATTTTCACGTGTCATTTTTTTTGCAAGCATAGTAATTGCTGTTGTCATAGATAAACCTAATTCATTGCAAATTTTATCAAAGTCTTTTTTTAATTTATCATCCATTCTGATACTTATTGTAGTTTGTGCCATAATAGATAACTCCTTTACATAAATTATTATATAATATATTATAATACAATGTAATTACAATGTCAATACGTTGTTTTGTATGGTTTCAAAAAGTTCAGAACAAATTTCATCTTTGCTTTTTACATTTCCGCTATCATCACAGCAGTTAATTATCTTCCATTTAAGTTTTTCTGCTGAGTAAAGTGCAGATTTGCGACATTTTTTAATATATTTTATATCTGACTCATGTAAATCTTTTTTGCTGTCATCCCCATTATATCGTTTAAGTAGAAGTTTCTGTGCTGTTTCAATAGGCATATCGAGAAACATAACACAGTCAGGCTTTGGAAGCATAAGTTTTTTATACTCATAATCTTCAAGCCAGTTCAGATAATTATCCCATTCGCTTTCAGGAAGTTTGCTCATCTGATGAATGGCATTGGAAGTAGTGTAACGACTTGCAAGGATGATTCCACCATTATTATAAATATCTTCCCAGTGCATTTTATAATTTGCATATCTGTCAACAGCGTAGAAACTTGATGCAGCATAAGCATTTACTCCGTCAGGTGTATTTGAAAGAGTTCCTGAAAGATACATCTTTACAAGAGAAGCTGAAGGACTATCATAATCAGGGAAACTTACAGAGAGTATATTATCATAGCCATTTAAGCTGAGTATATTTTGTAGTAATTCAAATTGTGTAGATTTTCCGCATCCGTCAAGACCATCAAGTACAAATAATTTACCTGTCATTTTTAATCTCTCCAAATTTTTTTCTTACAGATTCAGCCTGACCGCAAGTCATTTTCCCTTCACTGCAAGCACCGCAACAGCATGAAGGACCTGCTGACTTAAATAATATAGGTGAAACATTATAGCATAGTTTAAGCATTTCTGTTGCAAGGTCACGTATTTCCCACTGAGCTCTGTTGCAGCACCTTAGGCGGAAGAAATTTCTTAGGCTTCTTACATTCATGGTCATGAGCATTTTAGTTTCACAAGCATTAGGGAGTACATATCTTGCATCTTCTATAGCCTTTTTTTCTGATTTAGAGCGTGCAGATTTTTCTGAAAGTCCCTGTGATAAAAATTCAGGGTAATATTTAGACTGAAGTTTATCAGCTAACTCATTATAAGTATCAATACTGTTCTGCATAGCCTTCTGATAAATTTCATTTGCTTCAGGATTTTGTGATATAGCTGGAGGAGTAATATATATAAATTTATCTTGTTTTACATATCGTTGACTTTGAACAGAAAAAGAAGCAAGACGATGGCGTGTAATTTGTGCAAGAAGTGAGCGTGATACACCTGATATACTGAAAGTAAATGTAACATGTTCAACAGGACTTTCATGCCCGAAACCATCAAGCATATTTACTAACTGATTAGCTTTTTCTTCTGATATATTTACTAATAGTTCATCAGCTTCAGTATCTGAATAGCATAAACGTGCAGCCGCAGCTATTATTTTTTCTGGATTAGGTGTGTGTGATATAAGTGATACCTGCAATTATAAAACCTCTTTTCAATTTCTTTTTACCTGTTATTATTGTATCACATTTTTTTTATTACGTCAACAAGCTGATTCAGCCTGAAGGAGAGTTTAACTGACAATTCGCTTCTGATATTTATAATACATTTATTTGTTTTACGGAAAATTGACTCCTTAAGAGGATAGATTTTCTTTATTAATATTATTTATATAAAAAAATCCACTGTTTTACAGCAGTGGATTTTTTAATTCTGATTATTGGTGCATTACATCAGCGATAGCGTCCAGAATTTTATCATGACATCCGCCACATCCTGTGGAGCAGTGTGTTACTTCCTGAACGTGCTGGAATACAGATAATACATCTGAAAAGCTTGTCATTTCATGCATTGCATCTTCTACATCAGCTAAAGATACACCCATGCAGTGACAAATCTCGTAATTTTCCATTAAAGTTGCCTCCTTTCATTGATATTAGTTAAAATATATTGGCGCTTTAAGAGCGTTTAACTCATGTGTCAATATACATTTATTATAGCATAAAGGATATATTATGTCAATCGAGTTGTTTACTTTTCTTTTTGCTGAAAAAAGTCAAGCTGAACCAGCTTGACCGTAATCCACCCCCAGATTTTATGATACTGTTATCATTTAGAAAACATTCCCCCTCAAGGGGGTGGGAAACAAAATTTAAATTTTAAACAAAATATAAATACAACTTTATCGCCCCCTTGGGGGGTAAATATCGCTGAAAAATAAATGTAGAGTAAATTTCAGGGGTGGACAGCGGTCAAGCTGGCTTCAGCTTGTTCCACGTGGAACACTTACTTTTCTTTTTGCTGAAAAAAGAAAAGTGAGCAAAAGAAAAAAGATTTCGCCGTTCGGCGTTGCAATGTTTAATATAATTCGAAAATAGTTAAAATAAAAGTTTCTCGCCCCCGTGAGGGGGACAGTATTGAAAAATAAATAAATGTAGCATAAATCTCAGGGGTGGGCAACGGTGGAGCTGGTTCAGCTCCTGCCCCCTTGAGGGGGATAGTATTGAAAAATAAATAAATGTAGCATAAATCTCAGGGGTGGGCAACGGTGGAGCTGGTTCAGCTCCTGCCTCCTTGAGGGGGACAGTATTGAGAAATAAATAAATGTAGTATAAATCTCAGGGGAGATTTACGATCGGAGGTTCTCCGCCAAGCTGGCTTCAGCTTGATTTTTTTATTTTTAGGGGTTGATTTTTTTGAAACAATGTGATATAATAATATCATAAGCATTGCAGACGACCGGAAATTCATTCCGGTCGTTCGTTTATAATTCTGGTTGCTCTTCAGAATTATACATTAAATAAAAGGAAGTTTTATATAATGAAATTAAAAAAATTCGGAACTACTGAATTTGCAATCTATAATGATGTCAAGCCTATTGCTGATAATCTTGGATTTTCAATATGGGACGTTTGTTTTGAAAAGGAAGGTGCTTGCTGGTATCTTCGTATATTTATAGACCATGAAGATGGAATAGATATTGAAGACTGTGAGAGAATGACACGACCTGTAAATGAACTGCTTGATGCAAAAGACCCGATACCTCAGAATTATATTCTTGAAGTTGGTTCAGCTGGTCTTGAGCGTGAACTTAATCAAGACTGGCACTTTAAAGCAAGTATTGGTATGTTAATCCGTGTTCGTGCAATAAGACCGATTAACGGAGAAAAAGAGTGGATTGGCACTCTTGTTGATTTTGATAATTCTAAGCTTACAATTGAACAGGATGGTAATACTATTGGATTACCTTTTGAGGAACTTGCTTTTGTAAAACGCTATGAAGAATTTTCATTTTAATATATAATTTTTTACATTGGAGGAATCTTTGAAATCATGAACAATGGATTTTTTGAAGCATTAAGTGCATTGGGCACTGAAAACGGAGTAGAGACACAGCTTTTAGTTGAAAAAGTAAAAACAGCAATGCTCAAAGCTGCAAGAAAAGCTTTTCCTGACAGCGAGGAAAATATTACAATTGAAATTGACCCTGATACACAACAGTTTGAGATGTTTATACGTCAGACAGTTGTTGACGATGAGCCTATTGATGAAAACGAAGTAAATATAGCAGAAGCAAGAACCATGGACCCTAATGCGTATGTTGGCGGTACTGTAATGAAACGACTTGATGTAAACAGATTCGGTCGTGCTGCTGCACTTTCAGCAAAGCAGTCCATTAAGGGTGATTTGCGTGATATAAACCGTGAACGTATTTTAAATAAATTTCAGGATAAAGAAAATGACTGTATTACTTGTGAGGTAACTCAGGTTGAGCCAGGTGGTACAGCTACTCTTATGTATGATAAGACAGAAATATATCTTTTCCGTAATGAACAGATACCAGGAGAAGAACTTCGTGAAGGTCAGATGATAAAAGTATATATTACTAATATCGCAAACAAGCAGAAGAAGCCTATAATTAAAATTTCAAGAGTCCGTAAGGAACTTGTAAAGCGTTTATTTGAACTTGAAGTTCCTGAAATTTATGATGGAATTGTTGAGATTAAAGCTATTTCACGTGAAGCCGGTTCCCGCACAAAAATTGCTGTAAGCTCAAATGACCCTAATGTAGACGCTGTAGGTGCCTGCATAGGACCAAAGAGAACTCGTATATCAGCAATTGTTAATTCACTTAGTGGAGAAAAAATTGATATAATTCCTTATAGTGATGATATTAAGCAATTTATAGCTAAGGCTCTTGCTCCTGCTACTGTTCTCAGCGTTGAAATTATAGATGAAGAAGAACATACATGTTCTGTAGTTGTTCCTTCTCAACAGCTCTCTCTTGCTATCGGAAACCGTGGACAAAATGCAAAGCTTGCTGCAAGACTTACAGGCTATAAGATTGACATAAAGGCTGAGGATGTTCCTGAAGAAGAAAATACATCAACAGCTGATTCAGAAGTTGCTGAGGCATCAGCTGAGGATGTTAATAAAACAACGGAATCTGTTGATATTTCAGAAATTACTGAAGTAAATGAAGTTTTAACTGATACAGGGATTTCTGAAACATCAAATATTGATAATACAGAAAGCTCTGAAACTGTATCTGAACAGGAATGATAAATTATGAAGACAAAGAGAATACCAATGCGTATATGTGTTGGCTGTGGAGAGATGAAACCTAAGCGTGAACTTATAAGAGTTATAAAAACGCCTGAAGGAGAAATTTTTTTAGACTTTACAGGCAAGAAATCAGGCAGAGGTGCATATTTATGTAAAAGCATGACCTGTTTTATGGCGGCAAAAAAGGGTCATAGATTAGAGCGTTCTTTTTCATGTAAAGTAGAAGAATCCGTTTATGAGGAGATGGAAAATGTACTGCGAAAAGAAATTCTGGAATCTGCTGACGATATGCCGGAAGGCGAATAAAATAGTTTTTGGTTTTGCATCGTCAAAAGATGCTGTTATAGATGGCAAAGCGTATTGTGTTTTTGTTGCAAGTGATGTGTCTGACAAAACTAAAAAAGAGGTAAAATATTATTGTGATATGGCAGGAATATATATGGACATACTTCCATGTACAATGCAGGAGATGAGTGCGGAACTTGGTCGCAAAGCAGGAGTAATTGCAATATGCGACCAAGGCTTTACGGAGAGCCTCCGCAGGCAGTTCCCCCAATAAAACGAATTTAAAATATTTATGATACTGTCATAGCCCTCAGGGGCGGTTTTGGGTGAATTGTATTTAATTTCTCTGACCCCTCCGTCACTTCATGGAACCTCCCCTTTCAGAGGAGGCATATAAAACAAAAATAATTAAAATAAAAGTAAAATCACCCCCGTGAGGGGGAAAGCCTTCAGTGAAACAGATAAGAGTATCGTAACGGCTGGGGGCAGACAATGGTCAAGCTGATTCAGCTTGAAATGAAGGGAGTTTAGCCTATGACGAAAAAAGTAAAATTGAGTGATTTCGCAAAAGATTTGCAGATTTCTACAGCTCAGCTTATAGATTTCTATGCTAAAAATCAAAAGGAAGAAGTACGTAAAAAACCAGGCAGCGGACTCAGACCAGATGAGATAAATCTTGCACTGGAACACTTTACAGACAAACATCAAGCTAAAAATTTTGAGGAGTATTTTTCTACCCGTTCTATGCCTCGTAATGTGTTTAAAAAGAAATTTGAAGAACATAAAGCTAAACACGAAGCAAAAAATAATAATAACAATAAAAATGCTGATAAGAAAAATGATACATCTAAAGGCAATAATGCAGGTAACAATGCTGTAAAGCAGGAGCATAAGCAGCAACAGCATAAGCAGGAAGCAAAAAAAGATGTAAAACAAGAACAGAGAAAAGAAGTGAAACAGGAAATGAAACAGGAGCAGAAAAAAGAAGTAAAACAGGAACAGAAGCAGGAGCAGAAAAAAGAAGTAAAACAGGAACAGAAACAAAAGCAGAATACAAAGCCAGTATCTAATGCTAATAATTCTAATAAAAATAATAACAATAATAACAGCAATAATAATAGTAAGAATAATAATAATTCTAAAAATAATAATACTCAGCAGCCAAAAAAGAAACAGCCTCCAAAGGCACAGAAACACGGCGAAAAACTTCATGTTGAAGTTGAGATTGCATCATCAAATATGACAACTGAAAAACGCCGTACGGTAGATACAAGAGGTTCTTATGTTGACCTTGAAAAGTACAATCAGCGTTATGAACAGATTGCACCTGCTGGCAAGTACAGCAAGGATAATTACTCAACTAAGAAGCAGAAAATCAATCAGAAGTCAGCACAGCGTAATAAACAGAAGTACTCTAAGAAGGAAACTGAACAGGAAAAGCTCCGTCGTTTAGAGCTTGAAAGAGCAAGAAAACAACAGCTTAAAGTTATGATTCCTGATACAATCGTTGTAAGTGACCTTGCAACACGTCTGAAGGTTACAGCTACAGAAGTAATTAAAAAGCTCATGATGCTTGGAGTTATGGCATCTATCAATGAGGAAATTGATTTTGATACAGCTTCACTTGTAGCAGAGGAACTCGGTGCAAAAGTACAAAAAGAAGTTATTGTTACAATTGAAGAAAGACTGATTGAAGAAGATACTGAGGGTGAAGATACTGAAGAACGTTGCCCTGTAGTTGTTGTAATGGGTCACGTTGACCATGGTAAAACATCAATTCTTGATAAAATCAGAAATGCACATGTAACTCAGGGAGAAGCCGGCGGTATTACTCAGCATATCGGTGCTTATCAGGTAACTTGTCAGGGTAAGGATATAACATTCCTTGATACTCCTGGACATGAGGCATTTACCTCAATGAGAGCAAGAGGTGCTAATATCACTGATATTGCTATCCTTGTAGTAGCTGCCGATGATGGTATCATGCCTCAGACAGTTGAATCCATTAACCACGCAAAGGCAGCAGGTGTTTCTATTATTGTTGCTATAAACAAGATGGATAAAGAGGGTGCAAACCCTGAAAAGGTAAAAGAAGAGCTTACAAAATATGATATTGTATGCGAAGAGTGGGGCGGTGATGTAATCTGTGTTCCTGTTTCTGCAAAGACAGGCGAGGGCATAGATGAATTGCTTGAAAATATACTTCTTGTAGCAGAGATGAAAGAGCTAAAAGCTAATTCTGACCGTCATGCAAAGGGTACAGTTATTGAAGCAAGACTTGACAAGGGCAGAGGTCCTATTGCAACACTTCTTGTACAGAATGGTACATTGCATACAGGAGATGTTATTATTGCCGGCACAGCAGTCGGAAGAGTAAGAGTTATGACAAATGACAAGGGTGTTGCTGTTGATACAGCAGGTCCGTCAGTTCCTGTAGAAATTACAGGTCTTGCTGAAGTTCCTGAAGCAGGCGATACATTTAATGCTGTAGAAGATGAACGCCTTGCAAGAACACTTGTTGACCAGCGTAAACATGAGGCAAAACAGGCTAAATTTGATGCTTATCGCAAGGTAACACTTGATAATCTTTTCAGTCAGATTGAAGAAGGCGAAATGAAAGAACTTGCAATTGTTGTAAAGGCAGATGTACAGGGTTCTGTTGAAGCTGTAAAACAGTCACTTGAAAAGATTACAAATGATGAGGTAAGAGTAAGAGTAATTCATGGTGGCGTAGGTGCAATTAAGGAAAGCGATATATTGCTTGCAAGTGCGTCTAATGCTATCATAATTGGATTTAATGTAAGACCTGACCCTGTAGCTGAGGAAATTGCAGTAAGGGATAATGTTGAAATTAGAACTTACAGAGTAATTTATGATGCAATTGAAGACGTTGAAACTGCTATGAAGGGTATGCTTGCACCTAAGTTCAGAGAAGTTGTAATGGGACGTATTGAAGTACGTCAGGTTTATAAGATTTCAAATATAGGTCAGGTAGCTGGTGCTTATGTATTAAGTGGTAAGGTTACAAGACAGTGTGAAATCAGAGTTGTAAGAGATGGCATAGTAATTGCTGAAGACAAGATGTCAAGCCTTAAAAGATTTAAGGATGATGTTAAGGAAGTTAATGAAAGCTATGAGTGCGGTATAACTCTTGAAAAGTTCAGAGACTTTAAAGAGGGCGATATCTTTGAAGCTTTCATTATGGAAGAATACAGAGATTAGAAGCTGAGCCAGCTTGTTCCACGTGGAACACTTACTTTTCTTTTTGCTGAAAAAAGAAAAGTAAGCAAAAGAAAAAAGATGACGCCGTTCGGCGTTGCGACGTTTAATATAATGTTCCACGTGGAACACTCACTTTTCTTTTTGCTGAAAAAAGAAAAGTGAGCAAAAGAAAAAAGATGACATCGTTCGGTGTTGCAACATTTAATATGATTCAAAAATAATTAAAAAAAGGTTTCTCGCCCCCGTGAGGGGGAGAGTATTGATAAAAAATAAATGTAGCATAAAATACAGGGGCGGACAATGGTCAAGCTGATTCAGCTTGGCGGAGAGCCTCTGCAGGCGAT
>JAFTWL010000089.1 GCA_017465305.1 Ruminococcus sp.
TGTGGTCTTAGTTTAAGCAAATTTATTATTGCTGCAATTGATAATTATGAACAGCAGATTCTTGAAAATATGAATTCAGAAAAACAATAAAAGATAATCAGTACAGGCTTAATCATGCCTGTACTTTTTTCTTTTTTGCAGACATTTATTATTCTAAATCATTTTTATTGCGTTTATGTTCTTGATTTTTCTGCATTTGAATATAATCATCAATAGCTTGTCTTGCATAATCAATATCCTTCAATTCTGATTTTACTATTTTATATTCAGAATTGGCAGCTTCACGTCTTGCCATCATTTCATTTCTTTTTTTGATAAGAATTTCTTCACTTGGAACCTTTCCATCAGAATACGCAGCTTTTAATTTTGTTCCAGCTTCTTTATATTTTTCAATCTCATTAGAATATTTTTCATAGAAATTTTTCTTTTTTCTATCAGGTAATGTTTTCATCTGTTGAACTATAGGCTTATATTTCTGAAATAATCGAAGGGATTCTATGTTTTCTGAAATTTTTGTAATATCTCTTTGTAAATTATTCAGCTCCTCAACAAGTTTTGCACGATGCATTGAAGCTGATATAGCTTTAGGTTTTACTTCACTTGTACTTTCAATATTGTATTGTGTAAGAATATCAATTACTCTTGATGCTTCCTTCATGTTCTGAATATCAGCCCAGCGTTCAAGACCTTTTGATTCCTGAAATTTTTCAGTACTTGTATCAATAATTTTTGTTTTTAAATTATATGAAATCATCATTTCCTTATGATGTTTAAAATTTTCTATTCTCTTTTTTATCTGTGGCGTTTCATAATACCAGCCAAGCGTTTTAGCTCGTGAAAATTTTTCTTGTCCCTCAATACGAAATTTTAAATCTACTTTATGTTCCGGATTATATCTAACTTCAATATTATTCTGCTTACATTTTTCAAGAAAATCTTCAAAGTTTTCACTTCTCATAATAACACAGTCAATCTCATATTTTAATTTTGATTTCCATGACAGCCCCTGTTTATCCTGTGACCACTCATACCATGACTGTCCTTTTTCTATTTCAGGATTCTCAATGACAGAAAGATTATGTTCCTTACAAAGTTCATCACTTAAATCTCTGATTCTCTGATAAAGTAAATTTTGTTTTCCTCTGTCCGCAAGATAATTCAACGTTTTACCATTAAATAAATTTGTATTATTTACGATTATGTGATTATGAATATGCTCCTTATCTGTATGCGTTGCAATTATAAACTGATATTCACCATGAAATAATTTCTGACATAGCTCCATTCCTATTTTCATTGCATCCTCTGGTGTCGTCTCATTAGGTGCAAAATTCTGATGAATATGTCTTGCAAGGACTGTTCCTCTTCCAGTTCCGAGTTGATTTCTGACATCCTCAAACATTCTGGATGCTATCTTCGGGTCATTTGAACAGGCGTAATTTTGTACAAGTACACCGCCTTCAGTTTTCTCTGGATTTACAATATACTCTAATGCTTTTGCCTGTGTTGAATAAATAGAGTGCACTGATGTTGTTGCCATTTTAAATTTTCCTTTCTCTTTATTTTTAAAATTTTTTTGATAATTTTAATTGTAACTCATACAAAATTTTATTTACATCATCAAGACTTTCTTTAATAATTTTTATGTCATCATCATAAATTTTTTCTGTTATGTGAAGCTTCACTGCAACCTGATTTACATTATTTGAAATGTTACTGATTAGATGAATTATTTTTCTCCAGTCGTCTTTAGGGTAAACTAAAATTGTACCCTGCAATGCCATTCTTCTTAAATATGAACTCATGTTTAAACAATCTGCATCTTCACATTTTTGTTTTATGATTTTATATTCTTCTTCGCTTACTCGAACTTTCAAATTACATATTTTATTGCTTTTCATAATGTCCTCCATTTTCATATTAACATTTTCGACATAATTATTTTCCGATATATTTTTTCTGAAAATCATATCGGTTTAAAACTTTTTTGCCGTAAGGCAAAAGGGGTCTTAGGGGCTTGCCCCTAACAAGCATAGTCCTGATTTTTTCAGGACGGTGACATTTGTCCCACAAATGTCGATGCTTGCTATTCCAGAAACCGCAAAGCGGTTTTCTGGAATATTTGCAGCGTTTCACGCTGCTCTTTTTTCATTCATGAAAAAATCCCCCCTATATATATACCGATTTCAAGACCTCAGTTATAGGGGGTTTTCATTAAATTTTCAAAAAAATCGTATACCTGCACAAAAAATGTTCATAATTTTTGTGCAAAGCATAATAAAAAAAGAGCTGTCTTTTTTAAGACAACTCTCACTGCAAAAATATATTTTTTAAGTAATTTTAAATTTCAAAATTAAAATTTTTTCTTGCATAAAATACATCGCATTTCAAAAAAATAAATATAAAAATACTTGACATTTTTTCTAAGATGAAGTATAATATATTTAAAGAGAGCATACCGATAAGCGGTCGCTCCCATGTGAAAGAGTTAAAAAGTAACTGCTTGCATTTGGAACGTGTGGCAGTTACTTCTTTTTGTGATTATGAAAAATAGTGTACAAAAATGTTGAATATGCAACAAGGAATATTCCTGCCTGAAACAAATCAGACCATGTAACATAACTATTCATATTTATCACCTCCCATCCATATAGAATGCATGGGAGTAAGAATTGACCGCCTACCGCTTTTGATATACTCTCAATTATTTATTATATCAGTTGTTTCGACAAATGTCAATAAAATTTTATCTTTCAAAAAAGAAAAAATAATATAAAAATAAATTTGAATTTAAAAAAATTATCAAGAAAATAAGTTGACAAATATAAAAAAATAGAGTATAATATAATTAGCTAAAGAGATACTATGCTTTACAAACAGACATGTAAAGTAAAAGAAATCCCCCAGAGTTGCCGCTCCGGGGGATTTTTTTGGCTGTTGTCGGGTTTACTTTCTGTTCAGCCATTTGTAGATATAGTAGCTAATTACATCTACCACAACAGAAATTAAAAGAGACACTATGTAATATAACAAACAGACACCTCCTTCCTGACGGAAGAAGCCGACAAGTAATTATATCATAAATATTTTTATCTGTCAATTCGACATTTTCGATTTTATGTTTTAATCATATCAGTTAATAA
>JAFTWL010000090.1 GCA_017465305.1 Ruminococcus sp.
AAAGAAACAAAAATAAAACCCTCTATATCTGAAACAGTTACAGGTGTAAAAGAATTTTTAAAACCACTTGCTGAAATGTATCTTGAAGAATCAGAAGAAGTAGAAAAAATAGAAGAAGAGAAAATTCGCTTGCGCATGCAAAAAAGAGAACAAAAATTTGAAGAAAAAGCACAAAAACTACACGACCGTCAAATGCGTAAAGAAGAAAAAAGACAGCGAATGCTCATAAAAGAAGAACCAGAGGAACTCGTAATTCCTAAGATACCAAACAATGAATCTGAAATACGTTCCAATATAAATATTCTAAGAAACGCTGTATTCTTTAGGACTGTTTTACTAGTTATATTTTTCGTTATTGGAACAGTTTTAGCTTTTTTAGATGCATCCAGAGGCAATATTTATAATTGGATTATTGAAGCTATCACAACACGTGGATATTCTATTCTATATCTTATTTTAGGCATATCAGCAATAGCTACATCTTTTCCTACTGTATATAATGGCGTAAAGAGTCTATTCTGCCGTTGTTCTGATACTGAAACCATTGCAGCAGTTCCTCTTATATTCTGTACTATTTCAGCTCTTTTCACATCTATTTCACCTGCACAAATGGAAAATAAAACTGTACATCTTTTCCTTCCTGTTGCCTTGTTTGGACTTCTTACAAATTCAATTGGAAAGCTGTTTATAATACGAAGAGCTACAAGAAACTTTAATGTAATTAACAAAGATTTTGAAAAGTATGTTTTTACATACGTAAAAAGCGAGGAAGATGCTGAATTACTCACCAGAGGAGCAATAAATGATTATCCTATTCTTACATCTATGCGTAAAGCCAAACGATTATCAGACTTTTTAAGATACACATATGCCTCAGATTTGTCTGATAAATTTTGCAAGACTGCTTTTCCAATTATACTAATTCTTTCATTATCAGTTTCATTTATAATAACATGTATTCGTATGGGATTTATTCCTTATTTAGATAATTTCGTATTTTTCTTTTCTGTTGCCACAATGCTTCTAACTGCCGGATGCTGTGCTGGTATATCACTTGTGACAAATCTTCCATTAGATTTTGCAACAAAAAGGCTTTGTGGTGAAGACTGCGCACTTCTTGGATATCCAAGTGTAAATGAGCTATATGATGCAAATTCACTTGTATTTAATGCTTCTTCTCTCTTTCCAGAAGGCTCTGTAAAAATAAGTGGTATTAAAAATTTTGCAAATTTTAAAGTAGAAGAAACATTACTATATGCTGCAAGTATTGTTAAATGTGCTGATAGTATTTTACAAAGTGCATTTGAGGAACTTGTAGAACAAAAACATGGTATGCTTTATGAAGTAAATGACTTTTCATATGAGGACTCTATGGGTATATGTGGATGGATTAAGAATCAGCGTGTTCTATTGGGAAATCGTGAAATGATGTCATCTCATGGTATTAACGGACTTCCCACACAGACAAAAGAAAATGAACACTCTTCTAATAATAAGGATGTACTTTATTTATCCATAGGCGGTGTACTTTCTGCTATGTTTGTAGTAGATATTACAGCTGACACAAGAATAAAAAAATATATGACTTTATTACAGGAAGAAAAAATCGTACTTATACTCAAAAGTACAGACAGCAGTATTACAATTGGAAGGATTTCTTCTCTTTTTTCATTTCCTGAAGAATTTCTGAAAATTATACCTACATCTATGAATGAAGTTTATAACAGAGTTACAGAAGATATTTTAAATTCAAGTGCTGCTGCTATAAGTCGTGGACGTTTTTCAGATTCTGTTCATCTCCTTATAGAAACAAGACGTGTAAGACGCAGTGCAATATTAGGAATAATATTACAGGTAGTTGCTCTTATTATTTGTATGACACTTGGATTACTATATATTGGAGTAGGTGCTTATGAAAATATGACAGCCCGCCTATTTTTATTATGTCAAATTTGCACTGTTATTATAATATCTCTTACATCAAGATGGAAATAATTTAAAGTTAAGAAAGGGATAATCTGTATGAATTTACGTCAAAACTACACTAAAAAAAATACTGATGCTGAGGAAACACAGTTTGTTCCTGTAGATGATGTCATATCTCCAAAAAAATCTACAGATAAATATGATACACATGAAATAAATAAAAATGAAATTTATAATCAAGCTAAGAGAGTACAGAATAATATCAAATCTAATTCTAATCAAAAACAATATAATACAACACCTAATCCTAACAATGATAGCATAATGTATCAATATCCAAATTATGAAACATCTGCAAATTCCATAAATCAAGATGATTATGAAGAACCTATATATAGAACACCACCTTCTATAGGAACTCATTCCGGAACAAGCCCATATCAAAGACCTGTTTCATCTCAAAACTCAGAAGCAAACTTTTATCAAAATTATGAAAGGCTACAAAGAAATAATACTTCACAATCACAATATACAC
>JAFTWL010000011.1 GCA_017465305.1 Ruminococcus sp.
ATAACAGTAAGCAATAATGATATTATTATAGAAATCTTTATGGACAATGCAATTGTTTTTCTTAATTCAGAATAATTCTTGCTACCATAACTTTGTGCAATCAAAATAGAAAATCCATTAGTTAATCCCATTGAAAATCCAGTTATTAAAAAAATCAATGGTGACATATTACCTATAGATGCAAGAGCATTATCACCAATACCCTTTCCGACTATAGTAGTATCAGCAAAAGAATATATTTGCTGAAGTAAATTAGTAAAAAACATCGGAAAAAAGAATTGAAGTAATATTTTATGGACTTTTCCCTCAGTTAAATTATATGTTTGTGTCATTATATCACCTCCACTAAAAATTATTATAGTGGATTTGCTTTATATTTTATATCAAAAATCTTGTTTCTATATAAAAAATATGTTATAATACAAAATATATAAATTTATTTTATTAGAAATTCGGTGATTATATGAAAATCAGACATGAGTTAAATCATTGTTTATTTACTCAACAAATAAATGAATTGAAAGGATGTTCTTATAATATGAAAACAAAAAAATATATTTACATACAAAATGGTGATATAGACGCTGCTAAAGAAAAGATTTTTAATGAAAAAAATGATTTATTATTTAATGAAATAAGAGAGTTATCAAATAATAAAATAAAAGATATTATATATCATTTTGTAATTGCTTCTATTCAGATTGCAGAAACTTGCATGGAAGCAGGAATGGGACATGAAGAGGCATACACAATTTCTGAAATTTACATACGAAAGGCTGATAAATGTAATGATTTTGATTCAATTTTTAAACTTTATATGGAAATGGAACTTGATTTTACTAAACGTATGCATGAAATAAAAAAACAAAATGTAATTTCGATTCATATCAGAAAATGTATTGATTATATTTATGAACACCTTAATGAAAATTTATCTGTAAATCATCTCGCAAAAACTATAGGAATAAATTCATCATATTTATCAAAGTTATTCTTAAAGGAAACAGGGATAAATTTGAAGAGATTTATAAATAATGCTAAAATAGATACAGCTCAAAATTTATTGAAATACTCAGATTTATCTTATCTGGATATTTCAACCGCTTTAGCGTTTTCATCACAAAGTGCATTTATTGATGTTTTCAAAAAAATTACAGGAACTACTCCTAAAAAATATAGAGAATATTTTAAAATATCTAATTAACCTGTATTGTTATTATATTGACATAAAAATAATAATATGATATAATTTGCACTGTAACATATTTAAATGAAAGAGTGATAATATGAATATATATAATAAAATTACAGACCTAATAGGCAATACACCAATGCTTGAATTAAGCAATATTGCTGAAAGTAGAAATCTTTCAGCCAAACTTTATGCAAAACTTGAATATTTTAATCCAGCTGGCAGTGTAAAAGACAGAATTGCAAAAGCAATGATTAATGATGCTGAAGAAAAAGGATTATTAAAACCAGGTGGAGTTATTATTGAACCTACAAGCGGAAGCACAGGAATAGGTCTTGCATCTGTTGCAGCTGTAAGAGGATATCGTTTAATTATTGCTATGCCTGAAACAATGAGCATAGAAAGAAGAAATTTAATGAAAGCATATGGAGCAGAATTAGTTTTAACTGATGGCTCAAAAGGTATGAGCGGAGCAATAGCTAAAGCTGAGGAACTTGCTAAAGAAATACCTAATAGTTTTATACCATCACAGTTTACTAATCCATCAAATCCTAAAATACATGAAAAAACTACAGGTGTTGAAATATGGAATGATACTGATGGAAAAGTTGATATTTTTGTTTCTGGCGTTGGAACAGGCGGCACTTTAACTGGTGTAGGTCGATATTTGAAATCTAAAAATCCTGAAATAAAAATTATTGCTGTTGAACCTGAAGGCTCTCCAGTTTTATCAAAAGGATTTTCTGGCTCACATGAACTTCAAGGAATAGGAGCAGGCTTTATACCTGAAACATTGGATACTAAAGTATATGATGAAGTTATTGCAATAGGTGACAAAGAGGCATTTTCAATCGGAAAAGAAATCGCAAGAAAAGAAGGATTTCTTGTCGGAATATCTTCTGGTGCTGCTGTATGTGCTGCGTTAAAACTTGCAGAACGTCCAGAAAATAAAGATAAAAATATTGTTGTGCTTTTACCTGATACAGGTGAACGTTATTTATCTACTTCTATGTTTAATGATTAAATAGTATAAGTTTAGCACAAGGAAGTGAATTTATGTCGACATGGAGTGGTATAAGAAAAAAGTTAGAAAATAATTATCTTGCCGAATGCTTGCGTGGTCACATTCAGTATTATGTTACTTCATATAGTAAAAGCCCTGACCATCATGGCAGGACATCAATAAGACTTAATGGTAAAGAAATTATCAATGGCTGTTACTATAACAATTGGCATAAATCACACTTGTTCCCTAAAGATGAAAAGTATGAAAAAAGAATGCATAAAGAATTTGCATTTATTGATGACACTGCATTAAAGCTTGGGATATTCGACCAGTCATGTTTTTATGAAGCTTTTAACGAATTTGATAATCAAAGTATAGAATGCAGTTTAACAAGCGATAATTCAATTGTCAGAATATTTGCAATACTTGACAGACGTGTCGGAAAAAGAAGATTATTATCTTTAAAAAATAAAATTGATGAAGAATCAGAAATATTTAAATTATTTTATATGATTCGTGTACACGTTGAAAAAATAGTATCTTAAATTGGGAGAAAAATTTAAATGTATATAATAATCAAAAATAAAAGTCAATTGTATAATCTTAAAAAAGATGATGAATTTTTAATTGGTGGAATGCTGTATAAAGTAATAGAGCCTTATAATGAAACCATAGACAGTATACTTGTAGTATGCTACAAAGATTATCCGACTGGTGGATTTGATTATAAAAATCCTTATTCCTTATCCTATGATTATATCTAATATATTTTTATGAAAGAAGAAAAATGAAAAATACAATTTTTATTGGAACACTAAAAGGACATGAAAAGTATCATTATAAATTTATTTATCCTGAATGCAATAAAAGCATGACACTTGCAACAGGCATCGGTAGATATGGACAATTAGGTTCTTTCAGCTGTATCTATTGTAATAGTGATTATTATGCTACAATTTATGACCATCAAAATCCTAATTTATATGTATATTATCCCGAAGAAGTACCTAATTCATATCTTGAGGGAAATTCTAATGGAAAAATCATTTTAACAGAAAGAAATAAGAAAATTTAGTTATGAACCAAATAAAGAAGTCCCCAGAGAAATATATGATATATTAGGAAATATTTATCTTCACATGACTTTTGAATATTTCTTTATTGCTTTTGATAAATACATTGTTCTTTTAATATTCGGTACAAATGAATAAATTTTAATTTAAAATGATAATGAAAGGAATGATTATAATTATGAAAAAAATTGCAAGCTTTACTGTCAACCATGACACACTTAAAAGAGGTGTTTACATATCAAGAATAGATGGTGATGCAGTCACTTATGACCTGAGAATGAAAATGCCTAATGCAGGTGATTTTATAACACCAAAATCATTACATACTATAGAGCATTTACTTGCTACTTATGTTAGAAATTCTGAATTTTCAGATTTAGTAATATATGCTGGACCTATGGGTTGCCGTACAGGATTTTATTTAATTTTAAGAGATAGTGTTGAAAAATCAGAAGTATTATCATTACTTAAAAAAGCATTTTCTTATATTGCTGACTTTACAGGAGAGATTCCAGGAAGTCGTAAAGAAGAATGCGGAAATTATTTAGAACACAATTTAGAACAGGCAAAGCGTGATGCTGCTCAGTATTTAGAAGTTCTGAACAATCTTGCACCTGATTATAATTTTGAATATTGATTGATATAAAAATCTGTCATACTATGATTTCAAATAGTATGACAGATTTTTTATTTATTATCCTTTGTGTTTCTTCGTAATTCACTCATCCATGATAAATCTTTAATATCTGCATTTTTACTGCAAACACGGCAAGTATTATTTGGAGAAGATAATTTTACTATTCTGAACTGCATTTTAAGCCCATTAATAATAAGCATCCTTCCTGTTAAAAGTTCCCCCATATTAAGTATATATTTAACTGCTTCAAGTGCCTGAAGTGTACCAACTATCCCACTCATCATTCCAATAATTCCAGCCTGACTGCATGACAGAACTTTCTCATCAGGAACATCCTCAAAAACGCACCTATAACATGGAGACTTACCAGGAACATATGTCATAAGTTGCCCCTCAAACTGCAAAATTGCTCCATGTACATAAGGTTTTTTTGCAATTACACAAGCATCATTTATAAGAAATTTGTTTTCAATTTTATCTGAAGCATCTATTATAAAGTCGTATTCTTTAATAATATCAATAATATTTGTTTCATCTAAAAATTTATCATAAGTAATTATATTTACATTAGAATTTAAAGAATTTAAAAAAGATTTCGCTGAATCTGTTTTCTTTTTGCCTAAACCCGACTCATTATGAATAACCTGACGTTGTAAATTTGAAAGTGAAACTATGTCTCCATCTGCAATTCCTATTGTTCCAACTCCAGCAGCAGTGAGATACATAGAAGCAGGACTTCCAAGTCCCCCAGCACCAATAACAAGCACTTTACCTTTACTTAATTTTTCTTGTCCTTCATAGCCGATTTCATTTAAAATTATCTGTCTTGAATATCGTTCAATTTCTTCAGATGTTAAAATCATAATTTAGCCCTCACACATTTAATATTTTATATTATACATAAATTTAAATTATTTTAATTTTTATTTCTAATATTATCTTGAACACCATCTTTAATTAAGGTATTCCATTTAGGAAATAAACCAGCTGCATCTTGTGCATAATAGCTCAAAATAAAAGAGGCATCATCTACAGAAACTTCCCCATCTTTATCCACGTCAGCAGCTTTAATATATAATTCATTCTCAGTCTCATCATCTGAAAATACTGCTTCAAGATTTGCCGCACTTTTAGCGTAGTACTCCAAAACCAAAGAGGCATCATCCACATTTATATTATTATCACCATTTACATCGCCAATTGTATACTCAACTTTTTCACTCCATGGAATAACTACATATGTACAAGGATTTACAACACCTGTAATAGGACATATACTATTCGGCTCACCACTGCTAACTCCTGAATGCCACCATAAATCACTTGTGCCATCTCCCATATATATTCCAATATGATGACTTAGACTTCCAACTGCAAGGCCAGCTAATCCTTCACGTCCAGAAGCAGGGTCTACACACCAGATAATATCGCCTTTGTTCATTACACCACTTTCAAGCATATCCTGTTTAGCACTATTACCAGTAAACTCATAATAGTGTACTTTTTTGCTTGTGACAAATGTCCACCAACCACCCCCACCCCAGCATTTTCTTGAAAATCCCATATTATTAAATCCACTTACATTAGGAACCCATTTACAGCTTGTCTTAATATCAATATTTAACCCCGTCTCTTCATATAAGCCATTTTTAATTCCATTAGAAATAATATGCCATACAAAGCCTGTGCAATTTGTTCCGATATATCCCTGCCAAGGGTCACATTTAGGCGATGCTACATACAATGATGCATTGTAAGGCACTCCAAGATATTCATCTGTCTGTGCCTTTTCATCAAGAAATTTCTGCCATATTTCATAAGATTCTGAATAATCTATATTAAATTCATTATATATATCATTACCAAAAACTTCATTTATATAAACTTCACCATTTAAATCTGATGCTATAACTTTATATTCAAATATATTTATAAATGTTAAAATAGTTATTACTAAACTTATTAGCTTCATGTTCTTCTTCATAATATTATATTATTCCTTTTATAACTTTATTTTCGATTATAATTTATTATAAACACAAATAATAACCTTGTCAATGTTTTTTATATGATTTTAAGATTATTTAATTGCAACTATTCAGATACATAGCGTTTTTTAATAAACTATACTTGACGAGCTAAACATGATGTGGTATACTATATGTAATGTATATAATAACATAATTTCACTGTTTTTATGTATATTATATCTTATAAATTTAGTGTATATATAAAATATAAGTGTTTCTTTATATATTGTATGCAATAAAAAAGAAAGAGGTAGTGAAACTTGGATTTACAAATGATTGCGTATTTAGCAGAGTTAGGAAAGCTACATTTCTCAAATGAAGAAATGGAAGAAATGGCAGTGCAAATGACAAATATCATTGAAATTATGGACACTGTAAAAGAAATCGATATTACCTATGACGCTGAAGCAGATAATAAAAATGTATATTTAAATGATTTGCGTGTTGACCAAAAACAAGACAGCCTTTGCACAGAAAAAATTTTACAAAATGCTGTGAACGACCAGAATTGCTTTGTTGTTCCTAAGGTTGTAGAATAATTATATAAGAAAGGAGTCATCTGCAATTATTAAATATGCAGATTATTAAAATCATGGAAATTACTAAATTGAATATAAGAGATTTGCGTAAAATGCTTGATGAAAAGCAAATTTCTGCTCCAGAATTAACAAAAATATATCTGGACAGAATCGCAAAATATGATAAAAACATTCAAAGTTATATCTCTGTAGTTGAAGAACGTGCTATGAAAGATGCAGAATCAGCACAAGAAAAAATAAATAATGGTAGTGCTTCACCTTTATGTGGTATACCTCTTGCAATTAAAGACAATATATGTACAGATGGTGTTCGTACTACCTGCTCTTCAAAAATGCTTGAAAACTTTATTCCTCCTTATAATGCAACAGTTATAGAAAAACTTATTTCTCAAAATATAGTTATGCTCGGAAAGGTAAGCATGGACGAGTTTGCTATGGGTGGTTCTACTCAGACATCTGCTTTTGCAAAAACTAAAAATCCTTATAACTTATCATGTGTACCTGGAGGTTCTTCAGGCGGTTCAGCTGCAAGCGTAGCTGCTTCATTAGCTGCTGCTTCTCTTGGCTCTGATACAGGTGGTTCTATCCGTCAGCCTTCAGCATTTTGTGGTGTAACAGGTCTTAAACCTACTTACAGCCGTGTTTCAAGATATGGTTTGATTGCATTTGCTTCATCTTTGGACCAGATTGGACCTATTGCTAAAAATGCACACGATTGCGGTATTATATTAAACGCTATTGCAGGATATGACCCTCATGATGGCACAGCATCCAAATCAAATACTATGGATTATACTTCTAAAATAGGAAATCCTATTAAAGGCTTAAAAATTGCTATTCCAAAAGAATTCTATGCTGATGGTATTGAATCAGAAGTAAAAGAAAAAGTTTTAGAAGCTGCAAAAGTATATGAATCTATGGGAGCTGAACTTGTAGAATGTAGTATGCCAAGCTTAAAATATGCTGTAGCTGCATATTATCTTATCTCTTCTGCTGAAGCTTCTTCCAATTTATCACGTTATGACGGTATAAAATATGGTCATAGAAGTCAGATAGGCGATGATTATAATGAGCTTATTTGCAATTCAAGAAGTGAAGGATTTGGCGAGGAAGTAAAAAGAAGAATTTTATTAGGTAACTATGCACTTTCAAGTGGTTATTATGATGCTTATTATGGAAAGGCACTTGCATTAAAACAAAAAATATCAGCAGAATATGATGCTATTTTTGAAAAATGTGATGTTATTCTTACACCAACAACACCTTCTGTTGCTTATGGTATTCATGAAAACATTTCAGACCCTGTAAAGATGTATCAGGCAGATATTTGTACTGTTACTGTTAATATTGCCTCTCTTCCGGCAATCTCTACAACTTGTGGTTATAATAAAAATAATATGCCAATCGGTATGTCTATTGTAGTAAAAAAATTCGATGAAGCAAAAATTATTCAGGTAGCAGATGCTTTTGAAAAAAAGTTTACTACAATTGAACCATTGCTTTAATTAAGGAGGTCTTTACTGTATGTCATCATATATTCCAGTAATCGGTCTTGAAATCCACGCTGAACTTCTGACCAATTCTAAAGTCTTTTGTACTTGCAGTGCAGAATTTGGAGGAAATCCAAATACACGCTGCTGTCCTGTATGTTCTGGCATGCCTGGAACACTCCCAGTTATTAACCAGACAGCCGTACAATATGCAGTAAAAGCAGGTTTTGCTCTTGGTTGTAATATAAATAAATTTTCTGTATTCGACAGAAAAAATTACTTCTACCCTGACCTTCCTAAAGCATATCAGATTTCACAGCTCCAAAGACCATTGTGCATTGACGGATTAGTTGAAATCGAAACAGAACAAGGAAAGAAAAATATTCGTATAAACAGAATACACCTTGAGGAAGATGCCGGAAAGTTAATTCATGACGATTTCAATGCAGTTTCTCTTGCTGACTATAACAGATGTGGTATTCCTCTTATTGAAATTGTTACAGAACCTGATATTTCTTCTGCTGAAGAAGCAAAGGCATTTGTTGAAAAAATAAGTCTTCTTCTGCAATATGCTGGTGTTTGTGACTGTAAAATGGAACAGGGTTCTTTAAGATGCGATGTTAATATCTCTATAATGAAGCCAGAAGATAAGGAATTTGGTACTCGTGCTGAGAT
>JAFTWL010000091.1 GCA_017465305.1 Ruminococcus sp.
CAATTTATAAATATTATTTAACTCTGCAAATATAATTTCTAAAAACTTTAAATAATATTTATTTTGTTCTACTGTATCATAATTAAAGCTTTCTATTGTCTTTTTTATCCACACTTCTGGAAATGATATTGAACTTAGAAAGTCATGAAAATCAATTATAATATTCTCAAGAGGTCTATCATCTTTCTCACAGAAAGCACTCCACAGTAAAGCCATCTTTTCAGATTTTTCTTCATACCATTTATTAAGAACACTGTCTACAGCTTTCTGACATAGCACATCATGTTCAGTATCACTTAAAACTCTAAAAGAAGATGTAATTTCATTATCTCCTATATTTTCTCTTATAAGTTCAAAACAAAAAGAATTTATTGTACTTATTTTAGCCATTGGCAATAATGTGTGCTGTTTTCTTAACCAAATATCTTTAGGATTTTCTGATATTTTTTTTTCAAACGATGAATTTAACCTTTGTTTCATCTCAGAAGATTCATCATTAGTAAATGTTACTACAATTATACGATTAACAGGAACTTTCTTTTCTGTATCTGATAAAATTTGAATAAGTCGTTCTACAAGAACAGATGTTTTTCCACTTCCAGCAGCAGCTGAAACTATGAGTCCACAATCACGTGCAGAAATTGCCTGCTGTTGTTCAACTGTCCATTTCATAATATATCTCCTTATAATAATTTTATTTAATTACTTATCAATCTTGTCTAACTCTTCAATTACAGCTTTTTGTCTATCTGAATCTTTTCCCTCCATTACTCTGCATTTATTATGAGATGAATTTCCGCAAATTTCTGAATATGTACAAAACTCGCATACATCATTCTGAGCTGTTATCAATGGATTAGCATCAAATTTCCCTGAATAAATTTCTTCTGATGCTTCTATCAGTTTATTTGTAATATATTTATGTAAATTATTCATTTGTTTTTCTGTAAGAAAATTTCCTGATTTATAGTCATCTGATTTTTTGGATTTAGATTTTGTAGGAATATATATTCCACCTTCTGACTTGTCCATAAGCTCTATTAAATGTGGATTATCAAGTAAAAGACCATTCATTTTATATGACTTTTCAATATACGATTCTTTTGTTTCATTACTACCTCTTTGTATATCACATCCTATTTTGCCTGATGGCATATATAAAACTCCTGCTGGTTTAGCTTGTGATAATAAAGTATTTGGCATAGTTACAACAAATAAATATATAAGCATTTGCAAATCAAGACCATAAAATACATTACCTAATGAAAACTTCTTTGTTCCCGTCTTATAATCCACTACACGAACCCATATATCATCACCATCATTACATATATCTACTCTATCCACAATTCCTGCAATTTGAATCGTTTTTCCTTTTTCTGTATGTATTTTTAATGCTGGAAAGTCTTTATTGCTATTAGATATCTGAAGTTCTAAATATGCTGGATAAAATTCTGATTGTATAAATTCTGATTGTATATGTAGAATTAAATCATACATTCCTTCTACTGTATGTTGATATTCAGCCTGCTCACGATAATTTTTAGAAAAATTTCCACCCATTTTAGATTGCCAGTAGTTATCCGCTTCATTTATTATAATATCATATAGTTCTGTAGGAGACTTTGATATAAACTGTTCTTTAGTACAACTGGATAAAATTCTTTGAAGACAAAAATGTATCATATTGCCTGTATAAAATCCACGCATTTTTACTTTTTGACGATGATATAATTTAAGCCCATTATCACAATAAAATTTAAACGGACACAACTGATATTGTTCTATTTTTGATGGTGTTAGTGTTATTGCTCTGCCAAATAACTTTTCTACTAACTGACTGTTTTCAATGTCAAAGGATAAATCTGGACGTATTTTGTTTAGGTAAGATATACGCTCTTTAAAAATCTCATCATTTGAAAGTACATATTGCATAGCAGAAATTTCTTTTGTCATTTTAGAAAAATCTCTTACATAGTGATAATATGCTGCCTGCAGTGTAACAGCATAATAATCACTTTTAATATCTTGTTCTGTTTTTCTTATTTCATTTGAATTATTAAAAAATGATAATACCTGAGATACTACTAATGATGGTAATACTTTTTCATTAGATACACTTGAAAGCGGATATGTAAGATATAACTCATGTGATGCTGATGATAATGTTTTATATACGGCAAGTTTTTCATCAGAAATATACTCCTGTGGAGATTTAGATACAATAATATCAATATCTTCTAATTGCAAACGCTCTTTTTCTGAAAATAATCCTACATCGCTTATTGATGATGGAAATAATCCTTCGTTTGCTCCTAAAATAAATGTTACTTTTGGTGAACTTAAACGTGATGTTTTTGTTTGTCCTACAAATACAGCATCTAATGTACGTGGAGGTATTGCATATTCTACTCTTTTTAAAAGACACAACAATATCGAAAAAAATTCTTTTTGTTTAATAGGTTTTTCCTTATATAATTCTACAATTATATCTAGTATTTCAATCAATTGATTCCATACAAATTCAAATTCCTGTTGCATTTTATATGATTCTTCGGTTGTTGTTTCTTCAAGCAATATTCGCACTTTTTTCTCTATATCCTGTAACTCTAAAAATTTATATATAGTACTGCAATAATCATATGATGTTTTACATAGTTTACATTGATTTTTTAGATATTGTATTGGTTCTAATAATTTAATTCTTGTTTCTTCTAATTCAGGGTATTCATCAGTTTCTACTGTAAATGGTGAAAGCCACGTCCTTCCATCTATCTCCCATATATAACAATAATTTTCAAGATTAGACATTGATATCA
>JAFTWL010000092.1 GCA_017465305.1 Ruminococcus sp.
GTCACCATACTTTACATCAACAACATTATCTATCATATTCATAGAATCAATTGTATTTACATAATAATCAAAATGCACTTTATCATCAAGTTCTTCCATATTCCAGTACGTGAACACTTTCCATGTCATGGCATCAGAATATACATCGCCATTATCATTTGCATCACAACTTGTGATTACTAAACCAAAAATTACGTAAGTATAATCCTTATAATTAGAACTCAACTCAACAAACGGACTTTCCTTATAAAACTCTAAATCCTGTCTATAACGGCGAAGAGAGCCAAACATCGTGTTATCAGCCATATTATGACCATAAATCACGAAGTTTTCAGAAAATTCTTTTTCTTTATATCCAAACACATTGCGATAATCCATAAAAATTGTACCTGCACGGAATGGCTGTCCATCAAAATCTTTATCAAGATAATATGTGTTTTTTGCATCTTCAGCTTCATTAAGCTTCTGAACTATAGGATTATCTACTTCTGTACCATCAATTTTAAGCCATCCTACTGTATCAGGATTTTGTGCCAGTAATTTCTTTGCTCTTGCTGTTAAATCAGGAGCTGGCTCTTCTGTTGCGTCTTCAGTTGTATCCTCACTTTGATTTGCATCTTCTGCATTTGAAGACACCTCTGCTGAAGTGTCAGGGTTTTGGTTAATTGCATTACATCCTGTTGTTAAAACTGAACAACAAGCTAAAAACAATGCTATAATTTGATACTTTTTTTTCATAATTCAACTCGTCTCACTTTTATCATCCTTTTATCCATATGGAATAAATTCTGCGTTCGGGTCATACGTTTTTTCATTCCAAGCATAATATACATTTGGCCATTTAATATTAGGATTCGGTATACTGCCCGTTGTACCCGAATAAACGTCCTCTCCTTCTCTTACCATACGTGCACAGATTACAAGACGTGCTGTATTAAACGTACTGTTACATGTTGATAAAGTAAGAAGCTGGTCACCATATTTTACATCAACATTTGTCAATCGTAATGTTCTTCTTTTTACTTCGTTTACATAATTATAGAATTTTTCCTCATCAGAAAAATTGATAGCATTCCAATATTCAAATCTTGTATCTGTACTATCTTCAGCATCTGCTATAAAATAGCCAAATATCTTAAACTGATATGATTTATAATTAGAGTTCAGATATATTATCGGATGATTATCATAATAAGAATTATCGTCTTTATATGAATGTAAACTTCCAAACATTGAACCATCTCGCATATCATGACCATATACAATTAAATTATCTGAATTTGGAGCTGCCAAAGTCTTATCATTTCCTACAACATCAAAATCACAGCGATAATCTAAGAAAATAGAACCCGGCTGGGAATCATTTTTATAAAAATCTTTGTACAAATAATACTCCTTACCAGGAACATCATCTTTGTACTGCATAAGTGGATAATCTACAACAGTATCAGGAATTAAAATATATCCTGCTACATCAGAGTTTAAATCTAATAATGACTGTGCTCCAGGAAGTACATTATATATCTCTGTAACTGTAGTCTGGATTGTATCATCACTTTCCAAAGAAACTGATGTTCCTCCTATATTTTCATTATTATTTGAATCATCAGTTGTTCCAAACGCAGAATGATAATCACTTCCAACACTTTCATAGACATTCTTACTCTGTTGAAGCTCTACAAAATATTTTATAATTAACACAAGACAAACAAGAAAAATCGCTATAGATAACCAAAATATACTTTTTCTAAGCACCTCGCCTATTCCATCTCCATGACAAGGGAACAAATTTCTTAAAACACCCTTCTTCTTTTTGTATCCCCTATAATTTTTAACTGCTTTTACACTTGAATTTAAATTGTTTTTTTGCACTCTTCCAGCTGGATAAGCACTACGTTCAAACCACTCTGGAAATTCTTTTTTAGCTTTCAGAAATTTCACATTAGTAGCAATACGTGATACCATCTGTTCGTCGTCTTCTTCTTCAGCAATTTTATACAAAGAAGCTCTGATTTCACTTATTTTTTCTAAATTTTGTGTATCTTTAGTTTTTTTACTTGTTGTTTCTTTATTGTTTAGCTTTTCGGGCATTCCAACCCCTCCATAAGAAGCTTATAAACAATACCAAATGCACATACAGCTGTAGCATTACGAATTTCTTCTCTGCTGTTAATCCCAAATCTGTAAAATGGTAAATGCACAGAAAAAGCAGAGTCTTGCATATACTTTACTCCAAGAAAAACTGTTCCCACAGGCAAGTTTTCTGTTCCACCTTCAGGTCCTGCAAATCCAGTTACAGAAAGACATATATCTGCTTTTGAAAGTTCATACAATCCATTTATCATAGATTCAGCAACTTGTGAACTTACTGCACCATATAAGTCAAGCATTTCATGTGATACTGATAACATCTTCTCTTTCATTGAATTAGAATATGTGCATACGCCTAATTCAAAAACATGAGAAGCTCCAGAAACAGAAGTTATTTTTTGAGATAATAATCCACCTGTGCAACTCTCAGCAACTGCAATTTTTAATCTCTTTCTATCTAATAATTGTACAATACTTGTAATAACATTGTCAAGCCTTTTTTCTGTTTCATAATATATTTTCTGAATACTTTCAAAATCAATGCACTTTTCTATCACAATTCACCACCTTAATTAAATTTTATATCTATATTTTATACATCGAACTTCTATCTATCAGATTAATTTTTTAAAAATCCATATTATCTGAAAATTTAAATATTTTCATTTCCGTTTCTGCTACAGCTTTTTCAATAAGTACTGAAAAATCAAACTTATTTTGTGCTTCTTCAACATCTTTAAGTGCTGGTCTTACCTTTGGATGTCTTGGAGTAAATACTGTACAACAATCTTCATATGGAAGTGTTGATGTCTCAAATGTGTCAATTTCCCTTGCTGTTTCTACAATCTCTGTTTTATCAAGACCTATCAGAGGTCTAAACACAGGGATACGACTTACAGCATCAGTACAAACAAGACCTTGCATAGTCTGACTTGCAACTTGTCCTATACTCTCACCTGTAATCAATGCACTGCATTCATCCTGCTCTGCAATTTTCTGAGCAATTTCCATCATAAGACGACGCATTATAATTGTAAAGTATTCTTCAGGACAATATTTTTTAATTGCCTCCTGTATTTCTGTAAATGGTACACAGAAGAATGCTATACTTCCACAATAATCAGTCATCTTCTGACATAACTTTTCAACTTTAAGCAATGCTCTGTCTGAAGTATATGGTGGACTTATATAATGAATTGCTGAAATATGAACACCACGCCTTGCCATTCTATAACCTGCAACAGGACTATCTATACCACCTGACAATAAAAGCAATGCTTTTCCGCTGCTACCAACAGGTAAACCACCTGCTCCTTTTATGCTTCCACCATGAATATAAGCATATTCATCTCTTATTTCAACTACGACAGTTACTTCAGGATTTTTAACATCAACTTTTAAATTTGGATACTTATCAAGCAATATACCACCTAATTCAGCACAAATCTGTGGAGATGTCATAGGAAATTGTTTATCTGCTCTTTTGGCTTCAACTTTAAAAGTTTTTGCTCCTAAAAGTACATCTTCAAGATACTCCATACTTTTAGCTGATATATCATTAAATGACTTTTCACAAGTACATGCTCTGCAAAGAGAAGCAATACCAAAAACTTTTCTTAAACAATCAACTGTTTCATCCAAATCAATATCTTCCGATTCTGGTAAAATATAAATGGTTGACTGTGCTTTTTTATATGTAAACTTGCCTATTCTTCTAAGACGACGGCGTATATTTTTCATCATTATATCTTCAAATGTTCCACGATTAAGACCCTTTAACGCCAATTCACCGTATTTTGCAAGTATTATTTCTTTTTCCATCTTTTATCATTCCTTTTTAATAAGTCATAATTTCATCCTGCCCTGATTTAATTGCAGAAATAAGAGAATATATTTCTTCAACAGATGTATCAGAAGAAAAACTTACACGCAATACACTGTCTTCTTCTTTTGCTGATGCTCCAAATAATGCTGGAACTCCGCTGCTTACACCCTTTGAACAAGCTGAACCACTTGATATAAAAATATTTTTCTTTTCAAGATAATGCAAAAATATCTCTGAACGTACTGGAGAAACAGAAAAGCTTACAATATACGGGGAAGCTTTTTCATCTGATAATATATTAACATTCTTTAATTCTGATAAATGAGATAAAAGTTCATGTTTCAAATTCTGAACATATTTATATCTTTCATCTATATTTCCTGAATATTTACGAACAGCTTCTCCAAAGCCTGCTATAAGAGGTACGTTTTCAGTTCCCGGACGAAGAGAATGCTCCTGAGAGCCACCATAAAAAAGAGGTTGTATGTTTACTCCCTTTTTCTTATATTAAGCTCCTACACCCTTGGCAGCATGAATTTTATGACCGCTTATTGATATTAAATCAGCAAATAATGTTTTTGTCTTAAATGGAATTTTCAAAAACCCCTGTACAGCATCACAGTGTGTAATTATTGAACTATCTTTTCTCTTTATACTGCGAAATACTTCCTGAACGGGTAAACAATAACCATTTTCATTATTTACGAGCATCATACTAACCAAAAATGTATTATCATCTACTTCTTTTAAAAAATCTTCA
>JAFTWL010000093.1 GCA_017465305.1 Ruminococcus sp.
AGTCCATGACGTTTAGAAAACCTGTCAAGCCACTTTGTAAGGCTGTCAGGGCTTATTGGATAACCTACTTTGTTTTTATCTTCTCTTACAAATAAATATTCTGCATATTGGTTCTTGATTTCACCTTTGCCGTTTGGCATCTGCAAAAAGTGATTCCATGATGTTCCGAATATTCTTCGCATTGATTCCCATTCAGCTTTATATTCTGTTAGGAGCTGTACTGTTTCATCTGGTATGCGAATAACTCTTGTAGATGTGTCTGTCTTCGTAGTATCTTCATAAACGCCAAGCTCTTTTGAATAGAGCAGGTTATTTTCAATTTTTAAATTACCGTTCTCTAAGTCTACAGCACTCCATTTCAAGCCCATGACTTCACCACGACGGCATCCAGTAACAAGTAACAGGTGTGTCATGACCTGCCACTTTAATGGTTCAGTCTTCAGGGCATTTCTGATTTGTTCAAGTTGTTCAGGCTGAAAGTAGTTGACTTCATGAGAAGTATTCTGCTTTGGCTTGTTTACAATCTTTTCAGCTGAATTATACGGTACAAGCATTTCTTTTTCTGCCTGTGAGAGTATAGAGGATATTAAACGATGATGTTCTAATACTGTCTTTTCTGAAAGCGGTCTTTTATCTATCTTAACAGTGAATAAATTCTTTTCATCAATACTGAGGGAATGAGCTATCTTGATGGCGTTTTGTACATTGATACTATTTCCTTTGCAAAAGCTTGTTATTGTGGTAGGGGATACACCTGACAAGTCAGAGAGTTCACGCCTGTTTATTTTCATCTGCTCCATTATAGCCCTGACATCTGTAATAGGTATAGCAATATCATTTTTTGCACGTATTCCAGATTGTCTTAATTGGTTATAGAATGCGGTTAAGTGTTGTGGTCTTAACTCTGAAAGCTTTATATGCCCTATTCCTGCATTGATACGTGTTAAAAGAGACTGATAACGTTCAATAGTACGTCTTTTAGTCCCTGCCTGCTCTTTACACTGTAATACATATTTTGCATACTGTTCAAATGTCTGTTTATTGTCTAATGAATAGCCCTGTTTACACTGTTCTTCAAATAAAGTAGCTACTTTCTGAACTTCTTTCTTAATCTGTTTTTCTGTCATTCCTGGAGCAGGTTTATATGTTTTTTCATAAGGCTTGATTTTATTCCCTTCGCTGTCATATCCACGGGCTACACGGATTCTATAGGATATTATTTGACCTGCTTTATTTTTTCGGGGTGCTATATTAGCCATTTTCAGTGTCCTCCTGTATACATGTTTCAATATCTGTTAAATAGAAATTGGCATTATCTTGTTTTAGTGATATTATAAATTGCTGTATTTTTGCAATTAACCCTTGTTCTATAAGACTTGAATTAAATATAAAACTATGTGCGATGTCCGAATTTTCTTCTGCAGATACTGAAAAAATTTTTTTTGGTTTTTTTTGAAAATCAGTAATTGAATATATGGTCAAATGTTTTATAAAATCAAAAAAGCCATCAGATTCTACAAGAATATTTATTGTTTCAATATATTTTTTTGCATCTTGTTTTTCATATTTAGTTAAGAAATTTATATCATCATTTTCAGAATTAATACACACATATAACATAAAAGCTTCATCAAAAATATCATCC
>JAFTWL010000094.1 GCA_017465305.1 Ruminococcus sp.
ATGAAAATCCTATAAATGGCGTAGGTCATTTTATTCATACATATAAGTGTGATGGAAACCCACTTCCAAGTATTGAAGGAGAACCTAAAAAGGTTGGAATTTCCGGAGATATTGATACATTTACAAATGTTCTTTGGGAAAACTTAAATGAAGATAATAAAGTTTCACTGTTTGTAAGATATATAAATCTTGAAACAGGTGAAACTATGACTAAGATAGTTAATAAAAATCAATAAATAACAGGAGGAAAAGTATGGCTTCCGAAATGCAATTAAAATATGGATGTAATCCAAATCAGAAACCTTCAAGAATTTATATGACAGAGGGACGTGAACTCCCGATTACTGTTTTAAATGGCAAACCTGGTTATATTAACTTACTGGATGCTTTTAATGGCTGGCAGTTAGTACGTGAACTTAAAGCAGCAACTGGTTTATGTGCAGCAACATCATTTAAGCATGTTTCTCCAGCAGGTGCAGCAGTAGGCGAACCACTTTCTGATACACTAAAGAAAATTTATTTTGTAGATGATTTGGGAGAATTATCACCGCTTGCCTGTGCATATGCAAGAGCACGTGGTGCAGACCGTATGTCCTCTTATGGAGATTTTATTGCTATGTCAGATGTATGTGATGTTCCAACAGCAAAAATGATTCAGCGTGAAGTATCTGATGGAATTATTGCACCAGGATATACACCAGAAGCTCTTGAAATTTTAAAATCAAAGCGTAAGGGTACCTATAATATTATTCAAATTGATGAATCATATGTACCTGACCCAATTGAATGTAAGCAGGTATTTGGTGTAACATTTGAGCAGGGAAGAAATGAACTTCCTATAAACAATGAACTTTTAGAGAATATTGTAACAGATAATAAAAATATTCCTGATGATAAAAAGCGTGACCTGTTAATTTCATTGATTACATTAAAATATACACAGTCTAATTCTGTATGCTATGTTAAGAATGGACAGGCAATAGGCATTGGTGCAGGACAGCAGTCCAGAATTCATTGTACACGTTTAGCTGGTAATAAAGCAGATATATGGTGGCTGCGTCAGCATCCAAAGGTTATGGGCTTACAGTTTGTTGACAATATTCGTCGTCCTGACCGTGACAATGCTATCGATGTTTATATTTCTGATGAATATATGGATGTATTAGCAGATGGTGCATGGGAATCTATATTTAAGGTAAAACCAGAAGTCTTTACTAAAGAAGAACAGAAAGAATGGCTTGCACAGAATACAGATGTTTGTCTTGGTTCAGATGCATTCTTCCCATTTGGTGACAATATTGAACGTGCATATAAGAGTGGTGTTAAGTACATTGCAGAGCCAGGCGGTTCTATTCGTGATGACCATGTAATTATGACTTGTAATAAATATGATATGGCAATGGCATTTACAGGCATTCGTTTATTCCATCACTAATATCGGAGGATTATAAAATAATGAAGATTTTAGTTGTTGGCGGCGGCGGAAGAGAACACGCAATTATTATGAAACTTGCAGAGAGCAAGAAAGTTGATGCTTTATATTGTGCTCCAGGAAACGGTGGCATTTCAAAATATGCAGAGTGTTTTCCAGTAAAAGCTACAGATATAGAAGGAATGGTTGCACTTGCAAAAAAGCTTTCTGTAGATTTAGTTTTTGTTGCACCCGATGACCCACTTGTTCTTGGAATGGTTGATGCCATGCAGGAAGCTGGATTTAAGACATTCGGTCCAAATAAAGCAGCTGCTATTATTGAGGGAAGTAAAGTTTTCTCTAAGAATTTAATGAAGAAATACAACATTCCTACAGCAAAATATGAAGTTTTCAGTAAAGCAGAAGAAGCTATTTCATATATTGAAAAAGAAAATCAATTTCCAACAGTAATTAAAGCTGATGGATTAGCTTTAGGAAAAGGTGTTATAATTGCACAGACATTAGAAGAAGCAAAAGATGCAGTTCATACAATCATGGAAGATAAAATTTTTGGCGAAAGCGGTTCAAATATCGTTATCGAAGAATTTCTAACAGGTCCGGAAGTTTCTGTACTTTGCTTTACTGATGGTGTTTCTATTTCACCTATGGTGTCATCTATGGACCATAAACGTGCTTTAGATGGCGATGAAGGCTTAAATACAGGTGGTATGGGAACAGTAGCACCAAATCCATACTATACAGAAGAAGTTGCTAAAGTATGTATGGATACAATTTTTATGCCTACAATTCAGGCAATGCAAAAGGAAAACAGACCTTTTGAAGGATGTCTTTACTTTGGATTAATGATTACTCCAAACGGTCCTAAGGTAATTGAGTATAACTGTCGTTTTGGCGACCCTGAAACACAAGTTGTATTGCCATTGCTTGAAACTGATTTTGTAGATATTATAGAAGCCATAAATGAAAAAGCATTATCAGAGCTTGAAATTTGTTGGAAAAAAGCAAGTGCAGCTTGTGTTGTTATGGCGAGTGGTGGTTATCCTAAAAAGTATGCTACAGGTTTAGCTATTGATGGACTTGATGATAAAGGACAAATAGAAAATTGTTTTATTTATCATGCAGGAACAAAGTTAGAAGAAGATAAGCTTGTTACATCTGGCGGACGTGTTTTAGGTGTTACAGC
>JAFTWL010000095.1 GCA_017465305.1 Ruminococcus sp.
AATGTAATTTCTATTACAGACGGACAGATTTTCCTTGAAAGTGAATTGTTCTTCTCTGGTATGCGTCCGGCTGTAAATGTCGGCTTGTCTGTATCACGTGTAGGCGGTGCAGCACAAACTAAAGCTATGAAAAAAGTTGCCGGCAAAATGAGAATTGAACTTGCACAGTTCAGAGAAATGGAAGTCTTTACACAGTTCAGCTCTGAACTTGACCCAGCAACTCAGGCTATGCTTGACCATGGTCATGTTCTTATGGAACTTCTAAAACAACCATTATATCATCCGCTTCCGCTATGGCAACAAGTTGTTATATTATCTGCTGCTTCTGAAAGACTTCTTGATGATTTGCAAGTAAATGAAATAAATTCTTTCCGCCATGGTTTAATCTCTGAAATATCAGATAATCACCCTGAAATAGTAACAGAAATTATGGAAAATAAAATTGTAACTGATGAGCTGATGGAAAAAATAAAATCTGTTATTGTTGCATATAAAAAGCAGGTGAGATAATATGGCAAATATAAGCGAAATTCGTGACAGAATAAAAAGTATCAATGATATTATGAAAATCACGAATGCTATGTATCTGATTTCTTCTTCCAAACTGAAAAAAGCAAAAAAAGACCTTGAAGCTACAGAGCCTTATTTTAACAGACTTATTTATGCTATGAGAAGTATTCTTTCACGTGTTCCTGAAAAAGTAAACATGAGATATTTCGACCAGAGAGAAGACAGAAAAGCTGGAACAAGAAAAAAAGCTTTTATTATTATAACTGCTGACAAGGGCATGTGCGGTTCTTATAATCACAATGTTATAAAAACTGCTGAAACAGCAATGGCTCAATGTAATCATGTTCACCTGTACGTAATGGGACAACTGGGAAGAATGTATTTTCAGCGTAAAGTAAGAGAAGGCGAACTTGATGTCGATACAGATTTTATTTATACTACTCAGAATCCAACACTTCACAGAGCTTTGAAAATTGCTGAACAGATGCTTAAATTATTTGAAACAGGGGAAGTTGATGATGTGTATATCGTTTATACCAAAATGATAAATTCTATGGTATTTGAACCGAAAATACAGCAGATTTTGCCCCTGAATGTAAATAACTTTGTATCCAGTGAAAATGATGTTACAAAACATCATGAAGCTACGTTCTATCCTACTCCTGAAGCAGTAATGGAACACCTTACACCTAATTTCATGAAAGGTTTGATTTATGGTGCTATGGTAGAGTCATTCTGTAGTGAACAGCAGGCAAGAATGTCAGCTATGGATTCAGCTACTACAAGTGCGAAGGATATGCTGCATGATTTGTCTCTACAATACAACAGAGCAAGACAGGCAGCTATAACACAGGAAATAACTGAAGTAGTCAGCGGTGCAAGCTGAGCCAGCTTGACCGCAGTCCGCCCCTGAGATTTACAATACATGTATTTATTTTTCAATACTCACCCCCTCACGGGGGCGATATAACTTGCACTTTAACTGTTTTAGCAAAAATAGTTGAAATAAAACAAAAACCACCCCCGGAGGGGGAAAGCTTTCTGTTCAATAAATAATAGTATTGTAACGGCTGGGGGAAGTAAATGGTCAAGCTGATTCAGCTTTATGATGAGTCCCCGCTGACAGTCCGCCCCTGAGATTTACAATACACGTATTTATTTTTCAATACTGTCCCCCTCACGGGGGCGATATAACTTGCACTTTAACTGTTTTAGCAAAAATAGTTGAAATAAAACAAAAACCACCCCCGGAGGGGGAAAGCTTTCTGTTCAATAAATAACAGTATTGTAACGGCTGGGGGAGGTAAATGGTCAAGCTGATTCAGCTTGGCGGAAAGGAGTTGCGATGGAAAAGGGTAAAATCGTACAGGTAATAGGTCCTGTAATAGATGTTGAATTTAAAAATGAACTGCCTATGATAAAAGATGCCCTTACTGTTGAAATCGACGGCAAAAAATGCGTCATGGAAGTGGCTCAGCATAACGGAAATGGTGTTGTACGTTGCATAAGCCTCTCATCAACAGAAGGTTTTTATAAAGGTATGGAGGTAACTGCTACAGGAAGCTGTATTAAAGTTCCTGTTGGTTCTGCTACACTCGGAAGAATGTTTAATGTTCTTGGCGAACCTATTGATAACGCTGGAAAGGTAGAAGCATCCGAAGAATGGCCTATACACAGAAAAGCTCCGTCTTTTCGTGAACAAAGTCCGGTAGTTGAAATCCTTGAAACGGGTATCAAAGTTATTGACCTGCTTGCTCCTTATGCAAAAGGTGGTAAAATAGGCCTTTTCGGCGGTGCTGGCGTCGGCAAAACTGTACTTATTCAGGAGCTTATAAGAAATGTAGCTTCTGAGCACGGAGGATATTCTATATTTACAGGTGTTGGTGAACGTTCCCGTGAAGGCAACGACCTCTGGAATGAAATGAAAGAATCAGGCGTTATAAATAAAACTGCTCTTGTATTTGGTCAGATGAACGAACCGCCTGGTTCCCGTATGCGTGTTGCACAGACTGGTCTTACTATGGCTGAGTATTTCAGAGATGAAAAACATCAGGATGTGCTTTTATTTATTGATAATATATTCCGTTATGTACAGGCTGGTTCTGAAGTCTCTGCACTTCTTGGTCGTATGCCGTCAGCTGTTGGCTATCAGCCTACACTTGCTAATGAAGTCGGTGAATTGCAGGAGCGTATTACTTCTACAAAGAATGGTTCCATAACTTCTGTTCAGGCTGTTTATGTTCCTGCTGATGACCTCACAGACCCTGCTCCAGCTACTACATTCGCACATCTGGACGCTAATACTGTACTTTCAAGAAAAATCGTAGAACAGGGTATTTATCCGGCTGTAGACCCGCTTGAATCATCATCAAGAATATTAGAGCCTGATGTTGTCGGAGAAGAACATTATAATGTCGCAAGACAGGTACAGGAACTTCTTCAGAGATATAAAGAATTACAGGATATCATTGCTATTCTTGGCATGGAGGAACTTGACGAAGAAGATAAAATCGCTGTTTATCGTGCAAGAAAAATCCAAAAATTCTTATCCCAGCCATTCAATGTAGCTGAAGTATTTACTGGTGCACCTGGTAAATATGTTCCTCTTAAAGAAACAATTAGAGGTTTCCGCATGATTGTAGAAGGTGAAATGGATGATTATCCTGAAAATGCTTTCTTTATGGTCGGTTCTATTGATGAGGTTATTGAAAAAGCAAAAACTATGCAGGAAATGTAAGGATGTGATTAGCTATGGCAAAAACATTTAAATTAGAGCTTTTAGCTGCTGACAGACCATTTTTTATTGGCGAATGTGAACATCTTATTTATCCGGCACAAGATGGTCTGGTTGGTGTACTTCCAGGTCATGAGTCATTAGTTACAATTGTAAGCCCTGGAGAAATTCAATATAAAGTAGACGGCGAATGGCGATATGCTGCTATAAGCGAGGGCTTTGCTGAAATTCGCAGTGACTATGCTTTGATTTTAGGCGATGCTATAGAACTTCCTGATGAAATTGATGCAAAGCGAGCTGCCGAAGCTGCTGAACGTGCTAAAGAAAGAATGCAACAAAAATTAAGTATTTTGCAGTATTATCACAGTCAGGCAGCTTTGAACAGAGCTATGAATCGTCTCAAAGTTTCTAAACGCCATAATCATGAAATCTAAATTTAAAATAGTCAGAAAATTTTATAGATACAAGTTAAAATGTACAATTCAATCGCTACCATAAAAGTCAGAATGATAAAATTATTATTTTTTATGAGTCGCAGGTTTCTCAATTAATAAAAAATTTTAAAAAAATCAATATAAATAGCCTTGACAAATCATCAAAAAAATATTATAATATAATAGTTATTACTTTATTTTTTAAATTTCATGGCTTATGAATCCGAAAGCTTGTTACTGTTTTGGCAGTAGCAAGCTTTTTTATGATAAAATAAAAATGATTTATAATTATACTGAAAAAGCAAGAGGTGGGATATTTAAATTGTATCTCATCTCTTGCCTTTATTTTATATATTATTTTTTAGCTCTCAAGCTGACGACCCAAGAATTGTGACGCTGCCTGTATTAAGCTCTTCTGGCTCTCATTTATTCCGCTTCCTGTGCCATTGTCTAAAAACGCTACTGCTCCTGTTACATCTCCTGATGAAATAATAGGCAAGCAAGCTACTGCCTTTTTATCCACACCTTCAGCTGGGATAAGTGATGAATCGCCATTATCTGAAAAATACATACGTCTGCTTTCCATTAAATCTTCAAGCTCTGGTGATACTCGTCTTGCATTCCATTCCTTTTTAGCTGCACCTGATACTGATACAACATGGTCTCTGTCAAATACTGCTACCGGACAGCCTGCAAGTTTATACATAATATCTGCAACCTGTGCTGCATTTTCACTCATTTCTCCTATTGGTGAGTACTTTTTAAATATTACTTCACCATCATTGCTTGTATAAATTTCAAGCGGGTCTCCTTCTCGGATTCGCATTGTTCTTCGGATTTCCTTTGGAATTACAACCCGTCCCAAATCATCAATTCGGCGAACAATTCCTGTTGCTTTCATAAAATAATTCCTCCGTTTTTTAGTTAGACTTGTACATATCAGAATTTAAGAATTATGTTTTTCTAATATGCACATGGTTGTACGGTTAGTATTTCATAAAACGGCGGATTTATACATATCATGAAAAAATTTTTTATAGTATACACTTGCGGTGTATTTGGAGCTACCTGTCAGCAGTGACGCACTATCGCCACAAACCACTCGGTAGCATTTTTTAAAAAAATTGCTTAACTAAAAAATTTACAGAATCTCTCCACCAAGCTGGCTCATCTTGTATATAATTGTTGTTTTCTGAATCCTGTTTCTGCTGCAACAGCCTTACAGGCTTCTACTCTTTTTTCACCGTTTTTAACCCGCTCTTCTACCATAGCTACAGCTTCTTCTATTGTGTATTCCTTTTCTTTTTTCTTTTCTGCACCCTCTACTATTAAAACGAATTCACCTTTCGGAGGCGTCATTTTATAATACTCAATAGCTTCCCCTACATTCATTCTTAATACCTGCTCATGTATCTTTGTAATTTCACGGCAAAGTGATAATTTTCTATCTGCTTCAAAGTATACTGCAAAGTCTTCTAATGTTTTTAATAGCTTATGTGGTGCTTCATAAAAAATCATTGTTCTTGTCTCATCTTTAAGCTGTTCAAGGTGAGAAATACGCTGTTTTTTTGTCACTGATAAAAAGCCTTCAAATGTAAATCTTGCCGTATGCTGTCCAGAGAGTGCAAGTGCTGATATAATTGCACTTGGCCCAGGTACAACTGTTACAGGTATATTATTTTCATAACATAATTTTATGAGAGGTTCGCCTGGGTCAGATATACATGGCATTCCGGCATCTGTTACTATTGCACATGATTCTCCAGATTGTATTCTCTCTAAAATTTTATTTGCTACTATTCTTTCACTGTGTTCATGATAACTCGTTGTAGGTGTATTTATTTCATAGTGGTTTAAAAGTTTTCTTGTAACTCTTGTATCCTCTGCTGCTATGAAATCCACTTCACCTAATATTCTTAGTTGCCTAAGCGTTATGTCTTCAAGGTTACCTATTGGTGTGCCTACTATGTATAATGTTCCACTCATGAATTATTTCCTCCATGATAAAAATTATGTACCTCTATAGAATCACAAACATGAAGCTGAGGCATTATATTCAAAAACGGCTTTCCGCCTTTACGACCTTCAAGCAAAAATAACCATGGTGCATCTTCCGGAGTTTTAGCCACAAATCTTATTCTCTTAGGTTCAATGCCATTTTGTTTCATTGCATATATACAATCAGACAGACGCTCTGGTCTGTTACATATACACAGCCTTCCACCATACCTTAAAAGCTTTTTTGCGGAATTACATACGTCAAAAATATTACATAATATTTCATGACGTGCTATTTTCTGAGCTGTCATACTACTTTCTATTCCAGCATTGTACGCCTTATACGGCGGATTGCATATAACTAAATCAAGCTTTTCTAATGGTGCATCATCCCACAATGTTTTTAAATCTGCACATACAGGTGTTATTCTTGATTCAAAGCCACATTCATTTATTGCTTTTTGAAATTGTTCTATTGCCTGTTCCTGAATGTCAACGCCCCATACATGAGCAGGAGGCTTGTTACGCTGTAAAATCATCGGAATAATTCCGCAACCTGTTCCAAGGTCACACACTAAATCTTTTTTCTTCCATGCTGAAAATTCGGATAATAAAAAAGCATCTGTTCCGAACCTGTGTTCCGGACTTGTGTAAACAAAAACAGTTTCAGTTAATATTTCTTTTTTCCACATACTTCTCACCTCTTATCGTTTTATTATATTATTCGAGGCTCTGCCTCAAGCTCCGGCAGCATTTTTCGAGAAAACTGCTGCACCGAAAAAGCTTTATTAAAAGATAGATATGAGGCCTCTCAAATCTTTCATTGTAATAGTTGCTGTTGCTTGTATCTCTTTCCAATCTTCTGGCTTTACTAATTCATCATATACGCCAACAGTAAAAAATCCTGCTTTTGATGCTGTCCGTATGCTGTGAAGCGTATCCTCTACAACTACTATCTGTCTTTTACCTAAACCTAATTTTTTAGCTGACATATAATAAATATCAGGAGATGTTTTTCCGGAACCCACATCCTTTTCTGTAATCAGAAATTTTAATCTTGATAAAACACCTAATCGCTCCAGTGCTTTAACTGCAAGGGCAGGATATGTTGCTGTAGCTACTCCATATGGTATGCCCTTTTCATCAAGTTTATCAAGTACTTCTTTTACATATGGTTTTAATGGTAGTTCATATTCATATTTTTCTGTTACTATTGATTCTATTTCATCAGAAACTTCTTTCGATGTCATAGGTAATGAAAATTGTTCTATAAAATAATCTGATGATTCATCTATTGTCATCTTTTTAACTATTTCTGATATGCCCTCTGGAGGTGTAATACCATGACGTGTAAGAAATATTCTGTCTACCTCATACCATACTCCCATTGAGTCAAGTAGTGTCCCGTCTAAATCAAAAATAATTCCCTTTAATGTGTTATGCTCCATTATGCTCCCTTCTTAAATGTTATAAACCTGCTTTCCGTTTTCAAGTGTCTGTCTGAGAATTTCTTCTGTAGTACAACCTTTAATCTGTCCGGCAACTTCTGCAATATATGGAATCATACTGCTGTCACAGCGTTTTCCCCTGTAAGGTACAGGTGCCATATAAGGACAATCTGTCTCCATCAATAACTTGTCTAATGGCACTTCTGATAATGCTTTTACAGCTTTTTTTGCATTTTTAAAAGTCAATACTCCTGTAAAGCCTATGTACATTCCAAGTTTTATTACTTCTTTTGCAGTTTCTGCACTTCCGCTGAAACAATGAACTATGCCTTTTGGCTTGAATTCTTTCAGGCATTTCATACTGTCCTCTATTGCATCTCTGATATGCACTATTACAGGAAGATTAAGCTGATTTGCTAAATCAAGTTGCTGTTTAAAAATTTCTATCTGCCTTTCAGAATCATATCCGTCATAGTGATAATCAAGTCCTATTTCACCGATTGCTTTTACTTTTTTATTTTTCGTAAGCCTTTCAATCTGTTCTATTGCATATTCTGGGGTATTCTCTAAATTTTCAGGATGTATTCCGACTGACGCATAAAGCCAATCATATTTCTCTGATAATTCTATATTTGCTTTTGAATCATCAATATCCACGCTTGCAAGCATTGCAAGTGCAACACCCTTTTCAGGCAAACTATCAAGTATTTCTTTTCTGTCATTATCAAACGCATCATCTGTATAATGACTGTGTGTATCAAAAATCAGACGCTCCATGTTTAAAATTTTTCTCCTATCATAATACTTGTTTTCCGTTCACCATTACAAGCCATGGGTCACAAAGAAGATTTAACGGGTCATCATTATTATAAATCTGCAAATCAGCATCCATTCCCTCTGCTATACTTCCTACTCTGTCCTCAATTCCTAAGATTTTAGCAGCATTGCATGTAATAGCTTCTAAAGCTGATTCGTATGGCATACCGCCTTTGACTGCAAGGCACGCTGTAAGAGGCAGATACTGAATAGGTATTACTGTGTGGTCTGTACACAATGCAACATTAACACCGCTTTTTCTTAAAATTTCCGGAGCGGATATATCAAGATTTTTCATCTCTGGCTTGCATCTGTCACATAATATAGGACCGCATATAACATCTACATTTTTTTCTACAAGTATATCAGAAACAAGATGCCCTTCAGTACCATGTACAATTACAAAATCTATATCAAATTCTTTTGCTATTCTTATAGCTGTGAATATATCATCTCTTCTATGACAATGAAAATGTGCTTTTACTTCTCTTTTAAGTAATGGCAGTAAAGCTTCACACTTTGAATCATAATCAGGTACAGCTTCATCCAAATCATTTTCAGCTGTTTCCATATCCTTTAAATATCGCTTTGCCTTTGTCAAGCCCTCTCTGATTATTGAGGCTGTTGCCATACGTGTGACAGGTGTTTCATCACGTCTGTTATAAACTGATTTAGGATTCTCTCCAAGTGCAAATTTTATTCCGCCTTCTGATATTTTCATTTCATCAATATAACGTCCTGCTGTTTTTAAAATCAGCATAGTTCCGCCACATGGATTTGCACTTCCTGGTGATGTCATTACTGTTGTCACACCAGCTTTAATAGCCTCAGAAAAACATCTGTCATATGGATTAACTCCGTCTAATGCTCTTAAATCTGGTGTAAATGGGTCTGTAGACTCATTGCAGTCATCACCTTCAAAGTCTATTCCATCTTCTATTATACCAAGATGAGTATGTGCATCTATAAAACCTGGATATATATGACCGCCTTTTGCATCAATATCTTCATCTGAAATATTATCAGGATTTCCTTGTTTTACTGCTGTAATTTTATCATTCTCTATTTCAATATATCCATTTATAATTATACCCTTTTCAGTCATCGTGTGAATGTTTGCATTATATAATCTCATACTACCTCCTATCTTATAATGCACCTTCGGTGCATCTGGGGACTATGCGTCCCAGACCCTCAGCAGCATTTTTCGAGAAAACTGCTGCACCGAAAAAGCTTTATTAATTTAAATAATTTCTATTGTATTGCATTTATAACTCTTTCTGCTGATTCTTCAGGCGTATTTCCAGCCTTTACAACTATAGTTGAATTTTTTCTGTAAACACTATCTCTTGCATTGTAAATCTCTCTTAACTGTTCTTTTGTATTCTTTTGTACAAGAGGTCTGTTCTTATCATCCTTTATACGACTGTAACAAACATCAAAACTCTGGTCAAGTAATATAACTATACCATTTTCTCTTGCTATTTTTGCAGTCTTGTCATTTAATATAGCACCACCGCCACAAGATATTACAGCTTCCTGCTGACTTAAATCTGCTATGGCTTTTGCTTCAACTTCTCTGAAATATGGTTCTCCGTATTTCTCAAAAATCTCTGGTATACTCATGCCCTGAGTTTTAACTATATATTCATCTGTATCTATAAGGGGAAGTTCAAGACGCTTTGATAATGCACGTCCTAAAGCTGACTTTCCACATCCCATAAATCCACATAAAAACAATGTCATAGTTTTCCCTCCGCCATTGCATTTATTATTTCATCAACTTGTTCTTTTGTAAAAGTTGCATTGTACCATATTTCGTGGGCTCGTACTGCCTGCAATACAAGCATTGCTGCACCGCCTCTTGTAACCTTTCCCATAGCTTTCGCTTTCTTTAAAAACAATGTTTCAGATGGGTTATATATTACATCAAAACAATGCGTACATCCTGCTATAAGTTCATCTGCTACTGGACAATTATCTACTTTAGGGAACATGCCTACAGGTGTTGCGTTTATTATAATATTAAAATTACCTTTGAGTTCTTCATTCAGGCATATTGTAATTTTTGCTTCTGGTACAGATTTTTTTATATCTTCAACTACAGATTCAGCAAGTTTCTTATCTTGTGGGATAATGCCAAGTGTTAAATCTGCCCCATGAAGTGCAGCTTCCATGGCAATCATTCTGCCTACACCGCCACAACCTACAACAAGCACTTTTTTATCAAGAGGGAAATCTTCTACTGATGCTAAAAATCCGTCACAATCTGTATTATATCCAATCCATTTTCCGTCACGATTTGCAACACAGTTTACAGACTGATAACGCTTTGCACTATCAGCCATTTCATCTACAAATGGTATAATTGCCATTTTGTGTGGTACTGTTATATTAAATCCTTGTAATTTCTTTAAGTCAGGAATAAATTCTGAAAAATTTTCTGGTGGAACATCAGTCAATGTATATGATGCTTCTCTTCCTGAAAAAGCAAACAAACGCTTATGAATTTGTGGTGACAGTGAATGTCCAAGTGGATGTCCAATCAATGTATAGTTTTCCATTACGCAAATACTCCTTCTAATGTTTCAAGGTTTTCACAGTTCTTTGCTGTTACTCCCTTTAATGTCTTTTTAACTAATTTAGTCAATACGTTCTTAGGTCCAAACTCTATAAAAGTATCAATTCCGCTTGCAAGCATATTTTCAAGTTCTGATGTAAAACGAACCGGAGAGACAATATGTTTTGCAAGAAGTGCTGGCATATCAGAAAAATCTTTGAGTTCAGTTCCAAATACATTTGAATAAAAAATTACATTTGGAGTATTAAATTTTACATCCTTAATGGCTTCAAAAAATTCATCTGCTGCTGGTCTCATAATTTCTGTATGAAAGGCACTTTCTACATCAAGAAATAAAGCACGTGCTTTTAATGCCTTGCAAGCTTCTGCTGCTTTTTCTACTGCTGCTTTATCTCCTGCTATTACTGTCTGTATTTTTGAATTATAATTTGCAGGTACTACATAACCCTCTGTTTCACTGCATATCCTCTCTATTTCCTCCGGTGCAAGCTTTAAAATTGCACACATTGCACCATCAGATGCACCTGCTGCCTTTTCCATGGCTTCTGAACGTGCTTTTATAACTTTGAATCCATCTTCAAGTGAAAGCATACCTGATGCAACCATTGCAGCATATTCACCAAGTGAATGACCTGCTACGGCATCATATGTAAAACCACGCTTCTTAGCTGCTTCAAGACAACAAAGAGATGTTGCCATAATAGCTGGCTGTGCACAAATTGTTTTTGATAATGTTTCTTTATCACTGTTGAATATGATTTCTTTTAAATCAAATCCTAGTACTTCTGATGCTGTATTGTAAATTGATTCAAGTGAAGAATCTGCCTGAATTAAATCCTTTGCCATGCCCACATACTGTGAGCCCTGTCCTGAAAAAAGTGATATCGTCATATTATTACCCTTTCATTATGTTTTTATTATTATGCACCTATGGGTGCATTTGGGGCTACCTGTCAGCAATGACTCACTGTCGCCCCAAACCCTCAGCAGCATTTTTTAAAAAACTGCTGCATTGAAAAAACTTTATTACAAGTTATAATTTTAAATCAAAAATATTTAAAATACGAGTAATACCGCCCCCTTAATGGAGTCAGAATAATGTAAAATAAATAAATGTAGAGTAAGTGGTGGACAGAGGTCAGGCTATCTTAACTTAGAACCACAAGGAAGACTCTGGTCTGGGAAAATTACACTTGCACTTCCGTCAGGTGCATCAGCTGCACATATCATGCCATTGCTCTCTACACCACAAAGTTTAGCAGGTTTCAGATTAGCTACAAGTATTATCTTCTTGCCTATCAAATCCTCTGGCTTATACCACTGTGCTATTCCTGATACTACCTGTCTTCCACCCATACCATCATCTAACTGTAAACATAATAACTTCTTTGACTTCTTTACTTTCTCACATTCTGTAACTTTAGCTACTCTTAAATCTACTTTAGCAAAATCATCAATAGTTATCTGTTCTGCAAGTGGTGCTACTTCAATTTCAGGTTCATCAGACTTTGCTTCTGCCTGCTGTGCTAACTTCTGTTTTTCTTCAAGTTCTGCTAAAAGTTTATCAGCATCTATTCTTGCAAACAATGGAACTGCTTCGCCTACATTTCCGCCTGCCGTGAGTTTTCCAAATTCATTAAGTGATGTTATATCATCAGATTCTGCTCCAATCTGTGCAAAAATCTTTTCTGATGTTTCAGGCATAAAAGGCTTTAAAAGAACTGCTATAAAACGTATACTTTCAAGCAAGTTATAAAGTACTGTACCCAGTCTTGCTTTTGTATCCTCGCTTTTTGCTAATGTCCATGGTGCTGTTTCATCTATATATTTATTGCTTCTTCTTGCAAGATTCATAACTGCATGAAGTGCATCTGCTACTCTGAATGTCTCCATGTACTTTTCAATCTGTGCCACTGTATCAAGTGCTGTCTTCTTTAATTCATCATCAACATCTTCTTCAGTATCAGGATTCATTATAACACCATCAAAATATTTACGGCTCATTGCAACTGTTCTGTTTACAAGATTTCCAAGTGTATTTGCAAGGTCAGAGTTATAGCGTTCAATCATTGTCTCATAAGTAATAGAACCATCTTGTGCATATGGCATTTCTGATAAAAGATAATATCTTACTGCATCCCTTCCAAACTCAGATACAAGATCATCAGCATAAATAACATTTCCTCGTGATTTTGACATCTTGTCTTCTCCGAATAAAAGCCATGGATGTGCAAATACCTGCTTTGGAAGAGGTTCACCCAGTGCCATAAGCATAATAGGCCAGTAAATTGTATGGAATCTCAGAATATCTTTACCTATAATATGTGCATCAGCAGGCCAGTATTTATTATACTTTTCAGAAGAACCATCAGGGTCATATCCGATAGCTGTTATATAGTTTGAAAGTGCATCAATCCATACATATACTACATGGTCAGGGTCAAAATCAACTGGAATGCCCCATTTAAAAGATGTTCTTGAAACGCATAAATCCTGAATGCCTGGCTTTATAAAGTTGTTTACCATTTCACGCTTACGACTTTCAGGGTATATAAAGTTTGGATTCTCTTCAAGAAAATCTTCAAGCTGTTTCTGATATTTTGAAAGTTTTAAGAAATATGCTTCTTCTTTTGCTGGTTTTACAGGTCTTCCGCAGTCAGGGCATTTCCCATCTACAAGCTGTGACTCTGTCCAGAAGCTCTCACATGGTGTACAGTACATACCTTCATATGAACCTTTATAAATATCACCCTGCTCATAAAGCTTTTTAAAAATCTTCTGTACAACCTTTTCATGCTGTTTATCTGTTGTTCTGATAAAATGGTTATAGCTTGCTCCGAGCAAATCACAGATTTCACGGATTTCTCCTGCTACCTTGTCAACATATTCTTTCGGCGAAACACCTGCCTCTTGTGCATATGTTTCAATTTTCTGACCATGTTCATCTGTTCCTGTCAGAAGAAAAACATCATAACCTTGCAGACGCTTAAAACGTGCTATTGCATCAGTCAAAACTATTTCATAACTGTTTCCTATATGCGGCTTTCTTGAAGTATATGCAATCGCTGTTGTAATATAATATTTTTGTGACATAAATAACCTCCTGTTTTTTAAATATATGCACTCTATTTCTAAGTGCATTATATTAAAATATAATTGCAGACTTTATTTTATATAATGATAATTTTATGCCTGCCAATGATATAATAATATAATATCATATTTTTGATTTCTTATCAAGTAAAATTTTATGCACCTATAGTGTATATGGAACTTCCAGCATCCAATTAAGCTTTTTTGAATAAATAATTGACTTTTTCGGTTTTGCATTGTATAATGAGTAAATAAGTTTTAGTCTTATAAATCGAAATTCAGAGTCAGAAGGAGGAAAAACATGAAAAAGTCAATTATAATTTTTTTATCCATTACAATGCTGTTATCAGCCAGTGCTTGCAGTAGTAATACAGAAAGCAACGAAAGCACGTCCACGGAAATAGTACAGGTTTCTGAGCCAATACAGATTGTCAACAAAATGACTGAAACAGAGCGTTCGAGAGTAAATAAACATACACTTACGCTTCTTGACAAGCCTGCGGATACAGAGCATAAAGAGCATAAGATAAGCATTGAATTTAAAACATCAACGCCTGATAATATGCTTGCCAATCTCGAAAATATACGCGACAAGATTACAGATGATGAATATAAACAGTCCATTGAAGGAATCAACGAATTTGCAAAGTCAGGGGAAAGTTTTTCTTATCCTGTATATGCACTGATAGACGACTGCTTTTATTCGGGTATATTCTGGGAGCCTGAAAATGACGATACTGGAATGATTTTTACAAGTTATGACGAAACAGGAGAAGAAGAAAACATAACATTAGCCACATTTGAAGAATGTCTTGACTGGGCAGCTAAAAATTATAAAAAAGATGGTTTTCCTGATGATGTGATTAAAAACAAAATACGTCAGATGCAAATGGTTCGTGACGCTCTAAAAAGTGGCGATTATGAAACATTGCCAGAGGGCAGTATCGACCCGAATGATTTCACAGACCCATATGCCGATTCGTTTGCAGACTATCGAAACACATGGGAGTATGACCGTACAGCAGTAGAAGCAATAAAAGATTCTATAGACGAGATTAGCATCTACGACGAGGAACTTAACACTGAATTTCTCGTTCATGTGACTCTACCTCCAGATTATGATAAAGATAAGACATATCCAGTATTTTTCCTGACGGACGGTGTATGGCGTTTCGGAAATCATACAGAACTGCGAAAGGTCATGGAAGACGGTGAATCTGCTGATGTTATTCTTGTAAGTCTCGGCTATAATTATAAAATAGATGGTACTAACCCATATTACCGTTTTACGCATCTTATACAAGAGCGTAACAAGCTTCTGGACTTCATAACAGACAATTTAATGCCGTATCTCGGGGAAAATTACAATATCGACTATGCAAATTCCTCCCTTTATGGTCATTCTAATGGTGGAGTTTTCACTCACAATGCTCTCTTTCAATCTGACCTTTACGAAAATCAACCCTTTGGTAATTACATCATAGGCAGCCCTGCATTCTGGGGTCTGTATGATGAGGATTTCGACTTGGATTCTGAGGGCTGTCAAAGCGATTACGGATACTTCGACAGAAATGACACACTTGATAAAAATGTGTTCCTCTGCGGAGGCTCACTGGAAGACCCTGATTACTCTGATAGCTACAATGGTCACGATACTACGCTGGAGGGACTTGCAAAGCTGAACGACCGACTGGAGTCCCACAATGCAAATATGACATACAAACTGTACGAATCCCACCACTATCAATTTATCCCTGAAATGCTGATAGAATTCCTTAAAGAGACATATCCAAAACAATAAATTCTCTGATTTATCGCACTAAATAAATAGACTTATGATGGTCAACCGTATCACACACGGCTGACCATTTTACTTCATTAAGATAATGAACCTGCGGTTCATATGGGGCTACTCGCCCCATACCCTCGGCAGCATTTTTCGAGAAAACTGCTGCACCGAAAAAGCTTTTAGTATAAGATATTTTCTTCTTCTATTTTAATGTGATTTAAAGTCAAATTTATGTTATGATACTTTTTTAATATAAAGCAAATCTTTTTAAATATATTCATGATTTTCCATTCCTGAAAAACAGAACGATGAAATTCTTTAAAATAAACAGGATGAAAAAATCCTATTCTTCTAATTATATAGTCATTTATATTGAAATCAACTACTATTTTTTGCCAAATATAAATTTATTCATTGAACCATCACATGACTCATTATAAATATAATCATCCAAAGACTTTATTTTTCTTCTGTTTTTATAAATAATAGATTTTATTTCTTCAACTATCTTTAAATTAATGTAAAATTTTTCATATTCAATTTGAATGTTATTAAAAACATAAGTTTTATATTCTGCTATTCCATTTTCATAAATCACAAGTGAAAATCCATCATTATCCACTTCATCTTCACAACAACCTGCATTGCCAAGTCTGTATCCAAACAAAATTTTATTCTTACACAATTTGATTCCCTCTTGCCCATTATATTAAAAACTTATTTTACAGGTGTTTTTCCATTAAAAAAAACAAACCTTTACGCCAATTTGCAATGCCAACTTTTTTATATCCGATATTACTATAAAGTCTTAATGCAAAAGGATTTTCACTAAATACATCTAATCGTATACTTTCTATATTTAGTTTTTTTAATTCACTTTCTATATGTAAAAGTGTACTATAAGCAATGCCTTGATTTTGAAAAGACGGATTAACACATAATCGATGAATAATACGAAAATCACTATTTTCATATTTCCAGTTCCCGTTTTTATATTCAGAATCAAAATCTTTATTTATTGTATAAGATACAACTATTTGACCATTACATAGCCCTATAAAAAGAGAATTATTTTCTATATCTTCTTTTATATTATCTTTAGCAGGATAAATATTATCCCATTGGAAAATACGCTGTTCTTCCATATGCTTTATAGCTGAATTAATTAAATAATATACATCATCTATATCATTCAAATTTGCCATTCTATATTTAATATTCAAAAAATCACCCTTCTTAAATTACTCTAAAAATAAAAATATTATTTCATCTTGCTCCATCCATATAAGAACCATATGCTTGTCTTTCTATTTCTCCTATTGTAATATTACGAAATTCATCAATAGTATTACAAAGTCCTCTGTCATAATAAATACAACATTCGTAAACGCCCTTTTTCACCTCATAATAATCTGTACTTACTCTAACATTTATTCTATTTCTTTCACTATTGTTTTCATCCAAATAAACAATAAATTTATGCTTTCCCCAAGGACTATGAGTTACTCCAGTTAAAATAATGTTTTGTTCTTTTACTTCAATATAACTTTTCATTTCTATAAACTCCTGTAATATTTATCTTTCGTTATACAATAACATACTTCACCATCAGAATGAATTTTTTCTCTGATAAATCTTTCTACTGTATTAGTGATATACATTGGAGATTTTTCTAATACTCTACCCGACTTTTTATTTTCACATCTATGATATGCTTCAAGTTTCAAAAAATCTGTATTCCTAAAGGTAAAATCAATAAGTCCAGATAACGCCTCACCCGCATAGCCTTTTCCCCAAAATTCTTCCCCTATACAATACTCTATTTCTGCTGTCTGACAATCTGGATATACTTTACAAAAAGCAATTTGTCCAATATTTTTTTGAGTTGATTTTTCAATAATTGCCCATCGGTAAAAATCAGGATTTTGATAACTTGCAATATATTTTTTTAATAGCTCTTTTACTTGTGAAATAGTTTCATAAACAGGTTCACCATATTCTAATTGAATATGTGGATTGGCCGCCCAGTTTTTGAACATATCTTCATAATCTTTTAATTCAAACTGACGACAAATAAGTCGTTTTGTTTCAAATAATTTTGTACCGTTATGCTGCATATGTACCTCCTTGCAAGATTTTCTAAGTATAACTAACTATTAATTTTATAATATTTTTATATAATTATTAATATAAAGAAAAATCTAAAATCTCACCCACAAATCAATTTCATCTCTATCTGGTATTTCAAAAATTGAATTAAATTTTTTTGCAAGATTATCATCAACAAAATAAGAATCAGTTTTTCCTGACAATATTAAATTATTTCTTTTATTCAACCGAAGTTTCCAAAGTTCATCATCTATATCAATGTAATGAAGTTCACATTTAATGTCATGCGTTCTATAAAATTCTCTTGCAAATTTTCTATCACACTTCGTCCAGAATCCCCAGTCTAATATTACATCTATTCCTATTTTAATAAGCCCTATAGATTTATTAAATAAAAATTTTTTCACCCTTTTTACATATTCATCATGTTTATCACCAGCATTCTGGTCAAAAAGTGCGAGCATTATCTCATCTACAGATAGTAATACCGCATTGTTCTTTATACACATTTGTTCTGCATATGTGCTTTTGCCACAACTGATTTTACCGCATATCATAACAACCTTTGCCATAATAATCATTACCTCTGTCAAAATCAAATTTTAATTAACCAATTAAAATTAAATATCAGGTAAAATTTCTGAAATTGCGTATAAAACAACCTTCCCTGCAATTTTTACCATGTCACCATACATTTCAGAATAAAGCATGCCTGCTCTTGATGAAGCCTGATAAGCAATTATTTTATTTTTATTCAATTTATTTGCCCAATAAGGAACAATCATACAATGCGTTGAACCGGTAACAGGGTCTTCTGCGACATTCATTTTCGGAGCGAGTACACGGGAAATACAGTCATATTCTTCACCTTTGGCAGTTACTGCTACGCACATACCTTCTAATTCTTTTATCTTTGACATATCAGGTTTAAGATTTATAACCTTATCCTCAGAATCTACAACTAAAAGTAAGTCCCTATCAAGATAAGCTTCTGCCGGCTGTGTGCCAATCGCTTCAGTCATTTTATTTGTTACAGGTATTTTATTAAGATTATACTTTGGAAAGTTAAATTCAAATAATATATCATTAACTACACTTACATTTATTTTTCCAGATAGAGTTTTAAAAATAATCTGCCTGCAATTTTTATCAATAAAATTTGAAATTACATAAGCAGTTCCAAGAGTAGCATGACCACAGAAATCAATTTCTCCGCCTGGCGTAAACCAACGCAATTCGTATTCATTCTTGTCCTTTACTACAAATGCGGTTTCAGAAAAATTATTTTCTTTTGATATACTTTGCATCAACTCATCAGGAAGCCAGTCTTCAAGAATACACACAGCAGCCGGATTCCCTGAAAATAATCTTTCTGTAAATACATACAATATACTGTTTCATAATTACTTACTCCTAAAAATTTAATTTAAATCATCAAATTATATAAATCAAAATTTACTGACTAAAATCTATTCTGATAAGTTTCTTTCCATTCGGTAACTCTCTTTCAATATGTCTTTCTTTTTTATATCCAATATAACTCATAACATCGATCAATGCATTTTCTTTTATTTGATGATGTACTTCATATAAATGGTCAAATGCATGGATATAAGGAGAATCAGAAACAAAAGAATCATCTGTATTGATTTGAATAACACATGATACATATTTTGGTTTTATCTGCTCTATTATCTTTTGAAAACATTCACACCCAACATATTCAATAAATAAATTTGCTACAATTAAATCTGCATACGGCAATATTGTTTTATCAATAGTTAAATCAGCACAAATAGTTTCTAACTTTCCATGTAATTCAGGATAGCGTTCTAAACATACTTTTAAATAGTTATTATTTATATCAACACCATAAACCTTATTAAAAACCTGCTTGTCTATATGTTCAAGACCATTTCCACCTGCTATTCCTAATATCATAACTGATTTAACAGGATAAGTATTAAATTGTTCTTTCATCATCTCATTCATTGCCTGAAGCTGAAATACACTATCCAGACTCATATGATTTTCATAATCATCTATGCTTATTTCTTCCCATGGATTGCTCATTTTTATACCTCCATAAATACTTATTTAAACTAAAAATATATTTTGATAATTATATCATATATTCCCTTATAATTCAAATAAAAAAAGAGTTGCTGCAATGATTATAAATTATAACCAACTGCAACAACTCTATAGGATTGGAAAGATTATACTTATGCATGCTTTACAGCTACATTAAGTCTATGACGGGAAGTACTTTTATTTTCATTCTTATGGTCTAATGCTAAGTTACGGAAATAAACTACTAAATTCATTGTAACCATAGCAAGATTTATAATATACACTGCAAGTACATAATTTACCTGTCCATTTTGTACTTTTGCTGTGATTCCTGCAATATATCCGACTATCAACAGTAAAATAAATAATACGCTCATATTCTTAGCTGACTTAGACTTATAATTCTTTACTAAGTTTATTGGCCATGAAAGTCCAAAGCAAACAAGCATAACTGTCTCTAAAATCTCACTCATAATAAATGTTTTCCTCTCATTTCTAAAAATTGAATTCTTTTTTCTATATCATTATATCAAAGCAAATCA
>JAFTWL010000096.1 GCA_017465305.1 Ruminococcus sp.
AATGATTCAAGTGTAGCAATAACTGTATCCAAATCCAATGAACAAGCATTCAAAGAAGCACAGCAATCCGTAAAATCAGAACACATTCAAGAAACTATAAATCCAAATTATTATAAAGAATTACCTAAAGAGAACAGATACACACAACGTATGCCGGAAAATGATGTACGTTATGCAGTAAATGAACTGAAAAAAGAAGGCGTTCAACATTCTGCTGTAATTGATGGGAAAAATTCGGCTGTTACTGTACATAAAAAAGATAAAGGTGATGTATTTTTTTCAAGAAAAAAACTACAAAAACAAGTTGAAAAATTAAAAAATTCAGAAAAAGAAAAATCCAATGAACAGAAAAATCATGATAAAAAGAATTTAGAAATCTGAATAAACAAACATTCTCAATAAAGGAAGTGATTATTAAATGACAGACATCATGGAAATCAGAAAAAAAAAGTTAATTAAAGCTGGTGAAAAAATAGGATATGATATAGCTATTCAAAGATTATATCAAAAAATAAATGAAAACAAAAAATATTTAGAACAATATATAAATTCACCAGAAATAGCTGAAAAAATATACTCAGAAATAGCTTTAGAAGAAGATGTTATTGCAGAATTTCAGAAACTTCATGAGAATAGTAAAAGTACATCTCTAAAAAATTTCAATAATAAAGAATCATCATATAAAGTATCAAAACATAAAACACAAGAAGAAATAAACAATGCAAACCATATAAACCTTCCTAAATTTCTTATGTTACAGGGAATCGAACTAAAACGTGTTGGCAAAGAATACACTATGACAGAACATGATAGTATGCGTATTTCCGATAATTTCCCAAGCGAAAAGGGCAAATGGTATCAATTCAGCACTGGGCAGGGTGGTGACAATATTGCCTTTGTACAAAAGTTCTTTGGAAAAAGCTTTTATGAAGCAGTAGATATGTTGAATGGCAATTCATCAGAATTACAAATGTCGCATCAAAATAAATCACAAGTTCAAACAAAACAAGGAGCTGAAAAACATGAAATTCACATTCAGGCAGATACAAATAACAATCGTACCATAGCATATCTATCTCAAACAAGAGGTATTGATTATAATATAATTAATAATTTAATTAAAGATGGCTTGTTATTACAGGAAGCAGTAACAGGAAATGCTTCATTTCTTATTAAAGACGAAAATAATAGGATAATAGGTGCTGAAAAAACAGGAACATCAACATTACATAAATACAAAGGTATTGCAACTGGTTCAGCGACAGGCTATGGCTTTGAAATTTGTAAAGGTAAAGGTGAAAATGCACTGTTTTTTGAAAGTACTATTGATATGCTTTCATATATGCAGCTACATAAAAATGAATTAGATAATCATCGTCTTATCAGTATGATGGGTGTAAAACCAAACATTTTAGAATCTACTATGCAGCGTTATAATATTGCACCAGAAAATACTTTTATCTGCGTTGACAATGACGATGCTGGAAATAAATTTTCACAGAAGCTACAAGAAAAATATCCTGAAATAAATAGAATTAAACCTGATTCACAATATAAGGACTGGAATGACCAGCTGAGAAAAATTTCAGTTATACAAGAAAAAGAAACAGAAAAGCTCTCAATACCTGACTCTAAATTAACCAGATATGGCAACCCTTACTGGAATCAATCAACAGATAATAAAGATAAAACTTTAGTTTTAATGGATGAAAAGACACTATTGCAGAATAAAGAAACATTTGAAAGTACTGGACTGAATTATTATGCTTTTTCTAAAAATAAAGTAGCTGTCCTTGCAATAAATGATGAAGATATAGAACAGTTTAAAAATATTATTGGTAATGATACATTTGAGCAATTGCAAACTCGTAAATCAAATAAAGAATACACACCTCCAAAAAATAATATCATCGGAAATACAGAATACAGGTATATTCCACAAAAAAGTTATATTACAGCAGGAACGCAAACTGCTTTAAAAATGGCTGAACTAATGGAAAAAGAAAATATTAAATTTTCAGCTAAAATAGGAAAGCACTTTTCTACAATTACAGTAAGTGAAAAAGATAAAGAGAGAGTTAAAAATTTAAAAAATAATGTATTTAATATGAGACGGACACATTGTCCACAAGATAAAAAGGAAGATAAATCCATTTCAGGAAACGTAAATTTTTCCGATGTATATCATTTAGTTTCCCGACTGACAAAACAAGAATATAAAGAAATACAACCATTACTTGAAAATAATAATAAATTACATTACTCTTGTAATATACAAAACGA
>JAFTWL010000097.1 GCA_017465305.1 Ruminococcus sp.
AAAAATCATTAATGAGTGAATATTCAAATAAACTTGAAAATTATAGAGTATTATTACCAGATTGTTCTGTTGAGGAAATAAGAAAAAAATTAAAAGAACTACTTTCATATAATAAAAACTTATATTGTAGTAATAATTTTATCATTAGTGACCCAAGATTATTAGTTACAAATATTATGATTCAATTAAGAATACCAGCTAATTTAAAAGGTTATGATTATTTGAGAGAAGCAATATTACTATGTATAGAAAATACAAATTATATAAGAAATATTATGTCCGAATTATATCCTGCAGTTGCTGAAAAATTTGATTCTACACCTATGAGAGTTGAAAGGTCAATAAGACATGCTATAGAGTTGGCATGGTATAATGGAAATTTAAATAATAGTATAAATATTTTGGGATGTACAATAGATATGACAAATGGAAAACCAAGTAATTCTCAGTTAATTGCTCAAATTTCTGATATTCTACGTCTATATTATAATAGTAATGATAATTATAATCGAGAGGTTCTGTAATTTTATATTAACTATAGAAGTACATAATATGATATAATTATATTATTTTCCTTATATTAAATTTGTTAACAGATTGTTTCACGTTTATTTTACAAAAAAATAAATTGATAAACATTTTTTAATGATATAATTTTAATGTTTGAGTTTAATTTTTTATATATTAAAAGGAGTTTGTTTATATGAGGCGTGATTTATCTATGGGTAGGGAATATTATAACAATAAAAAGAGAAAGTTTCGTAGTGGTAAAAAAGTCCCCGTAAAATTATTAAATAGCAATAGCTCAAGGTTTTTTAATAATAATTATTATAAGGGTAACAATTCAAATATATCGCATAAAATAAAAGATAAAATATTTAATTCTGAAAAACATAAAAATATCAATACAGATAGCGATGTTTCAGTTAAATCTAAAATATTAAAATTATTTCCGATATTATTTTTGCCAGTCGCTTTTTTATATTTTGAAACATTACTTCGTTTGTTTGGAACAGCGAAACCTTTTGCAAATTATATCTATCCATTTCTGTTCAGTATAGCTATTGGATTATTATTTGGTGGTATTGCTTCTGTACTTCCACCAAAAGTAAACAAAATATTTACTATGATTATTCTTTATTTAAGTGGACTGCTGTTTACTGTTGAATGTATGGTGAAAAACAGCTTTCAGGTTTACATGAAGCTTAATTCTATTTTGGCTGGTACTGATGGAGTTGTAAACGGGTATGGTGACAATGTAACATCATCTATACTTCATGGGCTTCCAAAAATTATTTTATTTTTTGCTCCAGCATTACTGTATACTATTTTTGGAAGAAAATTATTTTTTGTTCCGAAAAAGAAGTGGAATATAAAACCTTCTTTGATTACTGTAGGATGTGCATCTGTTTTATTTATAACAGGTATTTCTGCTGTTAATTTAGGCAGTAATAGTGATAAATATAAGTCACAATTTCATTTTGATTCTGCTACAGAAGTATTTGGGCTGCTGACAAGTTTTCGCTTAAATACACAATATGAGATTTTTGGAAATAAACAAGCTAATAGTTTTGTTATTGAAGCAGCAGCACCTGTAACTACAACAGAATTAACAACAGAAAATAGTGTAACAACGCTTTATAATGAAAAGAGTATTCTGAGCTACACAACAACTGCAGTAACAACAACAGAAGTTATTGATTATGGTGAAAATATTATTGATATTGATTTTGATAAAATTTCACAGGAGAGTTCAAGTGATACTGTAGTAGCATTAAATCAGTATGTGCAATCTTTGACTCCATCAAATAAGAATAAATATACTGGTTTGTTTGAGGGTAAAAATCTTATTTTGATTTGTGCAGAAGCTTTTTCTGATGTGGTTATTGATGAGAAGTTAACACCTACTTTATATCGTATGACTCATAATGGCATATATTTTTCTGACTTCTATCAGCCTACATGGGGAGGCTCTACATCAACAGGGGAGTATTCATTTGTTACAGGATTAGTTCCTATGAACGGAATACAATCCATTCTTGATATTAAAGATAATAACAATTACTTTACTCTTGGTAATCAGCTTCAGAGTTTAGGGTATACAAGCTGTGCTTATCATAATGGTTCTTATGACTTCTATGACAGAGATTTAACACATACTAATTTAGGCTATGACGAATATCTTGCAACAGGTAATGGATTAGAAGAAATTACTGATGGTGGTTATCCTGATGATACTACTATGTTTGATAAGACAATGGATACATATTTAGATAAACAGCCATTTAGTATGTATTATATGACTGTTAGCGGACATTGTGTCTATACTGCCGATAACGAAAAAACTACAAAGTACTTGCCAGATGTTTTAAAAGTGCATGGTGATAAGTATAAAGATACAACTAATTATTATTTATGCTATCAGCTTGAATTGGAAAATGCTCTTACAACTATAATTGATAAATTAGAAGAGGCAGGAATAGCAGATGATACAGTAATTTGTATTACAGCTGACCATTATCCTTATGGATTAGAAATAAGTGATACATTCGGAAATTCAGAGGATTATGTTACAGACCTTTATGGATATAAATATTCTACACCTTGGGAACAGGACCATAATTCATGGATTCTTTGGTCAGGTTGTTTGGAAAATGAGGATAAAGAATATGCTTGTGAAATATCTGAGCCAACATATAGTTTAGATATTGTTCCTACACTGTTAAATCTTTTTGGATTAGAATATGATTCAAGACTGCTTGTAGGCAGAGATGTTTTTTCTGATGCTGAACCGATTGTACTTTGGAATGGTTACAGCTGGATTACTGATAAAGGCAAATATAGCAATAGCTCAGGAGAGTTTATACCTAATGATGATGTTAAAGTAGACCAGGCTTATATAGACCGTATCAATAATATAGTTAAGAATAAAATAAATTTCTCATCTCAAGTAGTTAATTGTGATTATTACGGTGTTCTTTTTGGACCGGATGAATATAAATAATAATTTTTTTAATACAAAAAGCACTCTTATTAAGAGTGCTTTTTGTATATATTAAAAAGTCCTGACACAGTCAGGACTTTGTTTTTATATAGTTATTCACTTATTTCATCGAACATATAAATAAATTTAACGCTACCATTCATTTCATCAGAAATTCCAGAGAAAGTATTATATTCTTTTGAAACGTCTCTTACTGCCTTAAAGTTATCTGTTAAGTTTAAAAGTTTATCATTAACTGTTTCAGATATTACAGCAATGCCATCTTCATTGAATTTAATCATACCATCATTTAATTCTTTTGAACCTGTTTTAAGCTGTTCAACACCATCAATCAATGATGTACTTCCTGTTTTTCAAGTTGAAATTCCATCATAAAGTTGTACAGAGCCGTCATAAAGTTCTGATGTGCCATCACTAAGTTGTAATGTTGATTGATAGAGTGTAGTTGTACCATCATTAAGCTGATAGCTTCCATTTAAAATTTCTAAAAGACCATTATTAAGAGCATAAGCACCATTGTAAAGTTGACTTAATCCATCATTTAAAGCAATTGAACCATCATATGCTTGAGATATACCAACATTAAGAGCAGATGAACCAGATGAAATTTGTGTTAAACCACTGTCAAGACTTGAAGCACCATCTGAAAGTTGGTTTATACCATTTATAAATTCATCAAAACCTGAAAAAAGTTGTGTGCTTCCTGACGAAAGTGTAGTAATTCCATCATCAAGGGATGTTACGCCATCTGAAAGGTTTTTAGCACCTTGAGAAATAGCAGCAGATGAGCTATAAAGCTGATTAGTACCATTTGCAAGAGCTTTCCCGCCTTCATCAAGTGCTGTAAGACCTTGATTTAAATTGTCTGAACCATTTTGAATATTCTCAATGCCACTTGAAATTTCACCAATACCATTAGTAAGCTGTGCTGAACCTGATTGTATAGCAGATACAGCTGCACCAAGGTCTCCATTTGTTTTCATAGAGTTTGAAACCTGACGTTGAGAATCAATAGTTTGTATTAATGTTCCGATAGCTGATTCAAGTTCTGGAGAAGGTTTTTGTTCATAAAGTGCTTCAAGTGTTGCAAGGGCCTGCTCATTTGCTGATATTGTTGTATCAAGTGATGAGCTTGCATAGTCAAGACCTGTTGATATTCCGTTTGCACCTTCTGATAAACTTGCAGAACTGTTTAAAAGAGTGTCTACGCCATTTTTAGCTGAACTAATACCACTTGCAAGTGCTTCAGCACCAGCTTTAGCATTGCTTATTCCATCAGAAAGTTCCTGTGCTGATGAATTGAGTGTGTATGCTCCGGCACTGAGTGAATTTGTACCGTCTGCAAGCTCAGCAGAACCGTTTTTAATTTTGCTGCTTCCATTTGTAAGTGATTCTATTCCATCATTTAATTTGTTAGCCCCATCTGTTAATTGAGATGAGCCAGAATTTACTTTTTCAAAACCTTTATTAAGTGTGGAAGAACCTTCTTTTACTTGTAATATTCCATCATTTAATGTATCAGAACCATCTAGTACTTTCTTCAATCCTGCAACAAGTGATTCAGAGCCTTCAAAAGTCTGACCTATACCGTTAGTGAGAGTAGAAGAGCCGTCTTCAGCACTTTTAA
>JAFTWL010000098.1 GCA_017465305.1 Ruminococcus sp.
AAAGGTAGTAGATGCTAAGGAAATGAAATCTTTACTTGGAGGGCTTGCATGTATTACTGATTATAGCCTTGAAGCACCTTATGATGATAGTATGACATATAGCCTGAGCTTTGCAGGAAGCGGTCCACTTGTTGATTTAACAGCACTGGATGAGACTGATTCTGCAAAAGTTACAGCTATGCCTAAATAAAAATAACAGGAGGATTTTAAATAATGAATACTTACGAAATGAATGGGAAAACATATAATCTGCATTATAGCATTGGAAGAATTGAATTGATTGAAAAGGCTGTGGGACGTTCTATATTTACTCTTGCAGTTGATTGTTCAAATAACAAAATGCCGTCTATTTCAGAGATTAAGACATATTTTGCATATGGTCTTATGGATGAAAAGGGAATCTATGCTCCAGTTAAAAAGGCGGCTGAATACGCTGAGGACTGTATGAAAGAAAAAGGCGTAATGCAGCTTTTCTCTGAAATATTTGACAAAATTCAGGAGGACTGCGGTTTTTTATTCCAAGGCGCTTAATTGACTTTGAGTATTTCGGTGGAAATTCTGAACCACTGGAAAAAGATGAAGAAGCGGAATCCTACAGGGAAATACAGGATTTCGCTTTTTTCGTTGTCCAATTTGGATATACAAAATCTGATTATTTAGCTCTCACATACGCAGAAAAGCAATTTATTTTAAAGGCTTATGAAGATAAAACAGTTACAAATACAACGCTTATTTCAAATTCTATTATAAATGCAATTGACAACGCTATGCGGAAGAAAGGTAAACCATTTATAAAACTGTGGAAGAAAAAGCCTAAGAAAACCAATAAGGAAAAGCAGGAAGTCACTATCAAGAAAATTCTTGAAGCAGAAGAAAGGAACGGAAAAGGTTGGGTTGAAGCAATTTATAAAGCTAATAAGCGAAAATTAAGAAAGAAAGAGGGGGCAGAAGGAAATGACAGAACCTGATTTTTATTATCTTGAAAACAGTGGTATAAAGTTTGTTGATGAAATTATTCTTAATGAAAATGAAGATGATGAATCTTTTGGCACTGTAAGAGCTGATAGTGAAGTTAATGGGATTTATACAGGCGATGGTGTCAATGGATTAAGTTTTTATTGGACAGATATTTCTATTTCTGCCCCTGAAATTGAGATATATACTGTTACTGTTCCAGGTCGTCATGGCATTATTGATATGTCAGAGGCTCTGGCGGGAAAACCAGTTTTTCATAATCGCACTATTTCTGCTACCTTTGTTTTTTCTTCTGATATGCCATGCTGGCACTTAAAATACAGTCAATTGCTTACAGCTATTCATGGAAAGACTAAGAAAATTATTATTGATACTGACCCTAATTATTATTATGAGGGTAGGTGCAGTGTTTCTTCTGTAAGAGAATCAGGCGTACACAGTTCTTTTACTATTACAGCTGATGTTTATCCATATAAATTTGCAACACATACATCACTTGATAAGTGGCTGTGGGACCCGTTTGACTTTGAAGATGGGATTGTTCCTGATTATTTTGGAGACTTAGAAATTACAGGAGAAGAATCATTAAGCGTTGACCTTCATAATATTTCGATTGGAATTGTTCCTGTTATAACTGTTTCTGTTGATTGTAAAGCAGAATATAACGGCAGAACATATGAATTAAAATCTGGTGAAAATGATAATATTCTGCTCTTAGGAAACGGTACAGAAAGAATTATCTTTACTGGTTCAACAGGCACACGTATAACTATTTGTTTTAGGGAGGCAATATTGTAATGTATACAGTGTATATCAGACGTTTTGCAGATGTAGAAGTTACAGAAAAGCGATTTATTCCACATGATTTACTTTTGCACGATGTACGAACAAAGGATTATCATGTATTATCACCGCAGCTTAAAATGAAAATGAATGAAAGTGGTTCTTTTGTGTTCACAGTTACAGAATCTAATCCAAATTATAATAATATCGAAATCGGACAATGTCAGATTATTGTTAAACAGGATGATGAATTTCTCTGGGCTGGCAGACCTGTTGCAGTTGATATTGACTTTTACAGGAATAAAACTTTTACTTGTGAGGGCTTGCTTGGATATATTGCTGATTCAAAAGTTGATTATTCTTTGAGTAACTGGCGTTTTAAAGATGCAAAAAAATCAATATTTTTTAAAAATGCAATATCGCTTGCAACAAGCGAAAAGCGTGTTTACATGGATATAGAAAATGGAGAGGTAAAGCCAAAGGCTAACCTCTTTTTTATTGATGTTGCACCTATGAATGGGAATTATGAATGGCTTGACGGAATAAGAAGTAATGTAACTGTTTTAAAAGAAGATGACAGAAAAAATGTTCTTGAAATTTTGAATGATAAAATATTTTCACAAGTTTCAGCTTATTTTGAAATTACTGAATGCTTGGAAAGAGAAAATTCAAATTCAAGTATGTGGATGGTCGATATTAAATCACCACGAACTTTTGGGAGAAGAATATCTTTTGGCGTTGATTTGCTTGACTATAAATCAAGTTTTGATATTATGAGTGATGATTTTTTTACTGCTATAAGACCGCTGGATAAAAATAATGAATTGATATTAGGTATCCCCGGAAATGGATTTTCAACTTTATATACATATATCAAAAACAATAAGATAGCCTGGCATCGTAGTTTTAATTATTTAGCACGTGCTGACCTTGTTGAAAAGTATGGTTTAGTTGTGGTTGAAAAGCAGTATGATATTGATATAATGGAAACGGTAAAAGATGAAAATGGGGAAGATACCGGAATTAAAATTTATGACAATCCTGATAAGTGCAAGGCTTTTCTTGATGAGTTATCAAAGGAACTTGAAATTTTAAATCCTGCACCAACAATAGAAATAAAGGCTGTTGATTTACATATGTCAGACAGCGAGATAGCAGCTTTTAAAGTGGGTGGGATTGTAATGTTTCAGGGGAACGACGAATCCACTAAAAGAGGTGTTTTTATGCCTGTTACAGAAATTGACATTAAATTAGATGACCCTACATCTTCAACAATTACTCTTAACGGGAACATAAATACTTTAACAAGGTTTGTGAGGTGAGAATATGAATGGCAGAATACACGCTGAGTGCTAAATTAACAGCTGATGCGTCAAAATTTCAGGAAGCTTTTAAAAAGGCACAGGAAACAATAACAAATTTTCAGAAAAAAGCTAAGACAATTGCAGATTCACTTGAAAGCATTGGTTCAAAAATAAGCAGTATGGGTAGTAAAATTACCGCCTTTGAAACAGCTGCTGTGGGTGCTGTTTCTGCTTTAAAAGCTAGTATTATAAAGACAGGTGCTGAATTTCAGCAAGGTATGGCTAATGTACAAGCTATTTCAGGAGCTACAACAGAAGAACTTGAACAACTTACTGAAAAAGCAAAAGAAATGGGTGCTAAAACAAAATTTTCAGCAAGCCAAGCAGCAGATGCTTTCAGCTATATGGCGATGGCAGGCTGGAAAACTCAAGATATGATTGGCGGTATTGAAGGTATTATGAACCTTGCTGCTGCGTCTGGTGAAGATTTAGCACTGACCTCTGATATTGTAACAGATGCACTCACAGCATTTGGAATGTCTGCCAGTGAATCAGGACATTTTGCTGATGTTTTAGCGGCTGCAAGTTCAAATGCAAATACCAATGTTGCTATGATGGGCGAAACTTTTAAATATGCTGCTCCTGTTGCAGGTTCGCTTGGATATTCTTGTGAAGATACTGCTGTTGCTGTAGGTTTAATGGCTAATGCAGGCATTAAGGCTTCACAAGCTGGTACTTCTTTAAGGCAGATTATGAGCCGTGTAGGTGCACCAGTAGGGAAAGCCGCAAAAGCACTTGAACAACTTGGGATTTCTGCTACAGATTCTGAAGGCAATGTAAAACCTCTTATGGAAACTATGCTTGATTTAAGAGGAGCTTTTTCAAAATTAAGTGCGGCAGAAAAGACCTCCTATGCTAAAACTATCGCAGGAGCTGATGCTTATTCTGGGCTTTTAACTATCGTGAACGCCAGCGAAGCTGATTTTAATAAATTAACTAATGCAGTTTATAATTGCGATGGTGTTTGTGAAAGCATGGCTGAAACAATGAATAACACCTTATCAGGACAATTTACTATTCTGAAGTCTCAAATAGAAGGAATACAACTTGTAATATTTGAGATGATGGAAGACAGATTGATGAATATTGTAAAGGCACTTCAAAAGGGTGCTACTGCTGTACACGACTTTGTTTCTAGATTTTCAGAATTAAAAAAGCAAGGCGTAAATACTTTATCTTCTATTGCCAGTGGCTTTCGTGCTGTACAAAATGACACTGAAAATTTACCCGATTGTATAAATCAGATAGCAAAGAAATTAAAAAATCTAACATATAAGATTGAAGATTTGCAAAAAGCAGGAGTTCCACTTAAACAGATAGCTATTGCATTATTAGCAATAGGACCTGGGCTTTTAGTTTTCGGCAAGATGCTTACTCTTGCTGGTAAGGTTACAAAAGTGTTTGCTTCAATGGCTGGAACTATTTCAATGCTTGCTAATCCTATAGGAATTATAGTCGTAGCTGTTGCTGGATTAACAGCTGGAATAGTTCATCTGTATAAAACAAATGAAACTTTTCAAAAGGTCGTAACTAATGCATGGGAAAATGTAAAATCAATTATTTTAAGTGCTAAACTAAAGATTTTAATTGCTTTTAGTAGGCTTGAAGGTGAATTTATATACATTTGGGACAGTATTCAGAAAGGCACATTTAAACCACTTGAAGATTTAAAAGAATCTTTTTTCATCACCAAAAACGCTATTTTAAAGGGCTTTGATGGATTTGGAGAAGAGTTTACTTCTATATGGGAAAGTATGAGAAGTGGAGCTGTATCACCATTGGATGGCTTGAAACAAGCATTTTCCTTGACGTTTGATTCCATAAAGGATTCTGCTGAAATTATGGTGCAGAGCCTTATAGAAAAATTTGCAGGTGTGAGAATTTCAAGAGATACATTGTGGTCAGACATAGGAACTCAATTACAGAATAGTTTTTCAGGTTTTACACTTGAAAATGTAAGAACAGAATTTGAAAAAGCCAAAGAAAAAATGTCTGAATTTTTGAACATGGCAATAGAAAAATTTCCGTTCTTAGAGCCTATAATTGAGAAAATATCATCTGCATTTAGCATTATAAAATCAGTTGTACAAACTGTATGGGATGTTGTATCAAGTTTCATAAGTGGATTTACTTCTAACTTTTCAGCTGGTGGAGAAACGCTTGCTTCTTTTGGAAGTGTGTTGTTATCTGTATTTACTGGTGGTAATCCTGTTATATCTTTGCTGCTTGGTAAAATATTAGAGTTTTCATCATCTATTTCAGAATTAGTAGGTAAAATAGGTTCTGAACTTGCGCCTGTTTTTGAAAGTATAGGCGAAACCGTAGGAGAAGTTGTATCAACAATTTTTGATACTTTAGGCACTGTATTCGGTGAAATATCGCCTGTTATTAGTTCTGTAATACAATCAGTGATACAAGTAATCGGAGAAATTTTACCTTTTGTAGTTGATATAATAAAGCAGGTTTTCCCTGTAATTTCTGATTTGATTAAACAGCTCCTTCCGCTTATAGGAAAAATAGTTTCAGCATTTTCTCAAATATTGCAGTGTGTTGTTCCCCTTGTTGGTGAGCTTATAAGTTCACTGCTTCCTGTAATATCTGAAATAGTAGGGATTATAATGGATTTAGTAAGTTCGTTACTACCAGCTTTGATTCCTATCATAGAGTCATTGATTGATACAATAGTACAGATTGCACAGGCTGTTTTGCCTGTTGTAGTTGATTTGATAAAAATGCTTTTGCCATTTATAACTCAAATTGTTGATGTAGTATCTGAACTTGTAAAGGCGATTGCACCATTGATAACACAGCTTGTTGAAACTCTCATGCCTGTAATTGTAAACATTGTTAATATAGTAATGAACCTGGTTGAAGCACTTATGCCAGCAATTACGGCAATTCTCAATGTTATTATGTCGCTTATCGAAGCACTGATGCCTGTGATTGAAACTATTCTTAAAATTGTAGTAAATGTTATTTCTGCTATTATTGAGGTTGTAACTCCAATTATTGAGATTATAGCTAATATAATTCAAACAATAGTTGAAATTATAACACCTATTATTGAGTTTATAGCTGATTTGATAAAAAATATATGGAACAAAATTACTACTATATGCAATAATATCTTAATGTTCATATCAAA
>JAFTWL010000012.1 GCA_017465305.1 Ruminococcus sp.
GTTCTGATAAAGAGATAATTAAAACAAGTGATTTTGATATAGCTTGCTTTAGTAATAAAAATGAAAAGACATGGAATATTTTAAAAAATACAAAAAATGATGGAGAATATAATTTAATTTATAAAGGAAATGTATTGGAGATTTATGAAAGTGTAAATTGCAATATGAATGTAAGGAGTGTATTTTAATGGCAATATATGATACAAAAACTGTTTTATCACAAATAAAAAAAAGTGAGTTGCATTCTTTATATTATTTTTATGGAGCAGATATAGTGCAGATAGAGGAAATTACGAAAAAACTTATAGATAAAGCAACAGATGGTAATACAGAACTTGCTTGTACAAAAAAAGACGGAAAAAATTTGAATATACGTGAATTAGAAGATGACTCACAGATGTTTTCTCTGTTTGCACCATATAATTGTATTTTAATAAATGATTTTAATGCTGAACAGTGCAAAGAAGATATGCTGAAGAAATTATTTAAAGTTCTTGAAAGTATTGGAAGTTCAACTATCATTATATTTAATATAACAGGATTTGATGTTAAAGACGGTAAAAAAACAGCTTCAGGTAAAAACAAAAAGCTTATAGATTTTGTCAATAAACATGGGATTGTATGTGAGGCAATACCTAAAAGTGAAGCTGAAATGGTAAAGGTTCTTTGTTCTGAAGCTGAAAAACATGGGTGTATACTATCTTATAAAAATGCTGGTGAATTAGTTCATCGTTGTATGGGGAATACTCTAAGATTAAAAAGTGAAATTGAAAAACTATGTATGTGTGCTAATGGAAAAGAAATTTCATTAGATATTATAGAATCGCTTGTAGCTCCATCAATAGAAACAACAACATTTGCATTAGCAAAAGCTGTTGTCTCATTAAATGCGAATGGAGCAATGAAAGAGCTTGATAAACTTATGGCATTGAGAATACAACGTACTATAATTGTTCATTCAATAGCTTCTTCATTTATGGATTTATACAGAGCGATGACAGCAGTCAGAAATCAGAAACAGCAGTCAGATATGAAAAATGATTTTGGATATAATTATGATTTTATGGTTCGCAATGCTTTCAGAGATTGTAATAAAATAGCTCCTGAAAGATTGCGTTCATGTATTATAGTTTTACGTGATTTGGAAAAGCAATTAAATTCAACTTCTGGGGATGAAAGAATAATGATGGAAACAGCAATTATAAAAATGCTTATGATTGCCTCAGGAAAGTATAGGTGATTATATTAATGATAAAAGTTAAACAAGCAATAATTGTAGAAGGAAAATATGATAAAATCAAATTGTCGTCTATTCTTGATGCTATTATTATTGTAACAAATGGTTTTCATATTTTTAAGGATAAAGAAAAAATGGCATTGATTAAATATTATGCAGAAAAGATAGGAATTATTATTTTGACAGATGCAGATAGGGCTGGTTTCCAGATTAGAAATTATATAAAAGGTTGTATTCAAAAAGGAGACGTATACAATGTTTATACTCCTGATATATATGGAAAAGAAAAAAGAAAAACAAAAGTTTCCGCTGAGGGCAAACTTGGAGTAGAGGGAATAGATAAAAGTCTGCTCTTAAAGGCATTTGAAAAAGCAGGTATTTTGACAACTCAAAATGATAATGATGATAAATGTGAAAATAAAATAACGAAGTATGATTTTTATGAACTTGGTTTGAGTGGTTCACCTGAAAGTAGTATAAAAAGAAAAACATTGCAAAAATATTTAAATTTACCTGATTTGCTTTCATCATCATCATTGCTGGAAGTATTAAATATCATGATGACAAAAGAATCACTTGAAAATACGCTGATTGAGTTATTTGGCGAGTGATATGATTTTATTTTTAATTTAAGTATCAATAAAAGAAAGGTATAATATGTTTACAAGTTTAAGTTTTATATGTTTTCTTTTTCCTATTACACTTTTTATTTATTATTTTGTTCCAAAACAGTTTAGACAAATAGTGTTGTTAATTGCAAGTATATTATTTTTAATGGGAATGGGCGTATTCTGTTTTATTTTTTATCTGGTAATAACTTTTATAAATTATATATGCTCTAAGATTATATTTAAATTAAAAAGAAAAAATCATAAAACAGGATGGATTGTATGGTTTCAGATTTTATTATTTACAGCTGTACTTTATTTTTGGCATAATATTGATATAATATTCTTATTTGGAAAAGAATATAGTTTATCAAATTTTTTCCCGATAGGAATTTCGTTTGTAGCGTTACAATGTATAGAGTATTCTTTAGAATTACAAAAAAATCAGAGTTCACCAATAAAATATTTTCACGAATATATGTTATTTGTTTTATTTTTTCCGCATATTTTAAGGGGACCTATATACTCTTATAAATCATATTGTCAAATGCAACGTACAACATTATCAATGAAAAATGAGCAAATAAATATGTTTCAGATTATTCAGGGAATAGAGCTTTTTATATATGGACTTGCTAAAAAGTTACTTCTTTCAGATAAATTAGGATTTTTTTTAGAGACGATAAGGAATCAGTCGGATTCAGATAAATCAATGTTTTCAGCTTGGTTATCTATGATAGCTTTTGGATTGCAATTATATTATGAATTTTCAGGGTATGCTGATATGGCTGAGGGGTTAGCATATTGTTTTGGTTATAAGCTACCTAAAAGCTATCGATTTCCGATGTTTTCTGATAGTTTATCATCATTCAGCAACAGGTGGAATATTACAGCCTTTAAATTATTTGGAAAAGACTTTTCATCAGTATTTAAAAATGGAAAGATATTTTCTGCGATGTTATGCGTAATGATAGCATTTATTTTAATAGGTGCATGGTATGGAATGAAGTTAACATATTTATTATGGGGGGTATGGATTGGAGTTTGTATATGTATAGAATCAATAATAAAATTAAAAATATCGATTTCAAATAAAATATTAGGAACTATATGGACAGTATTTGTACTTACAGTAAGCTGGGCATTTTTTTCATCTGATAATTTAACAGATGCTTTTAATCAATTATTTTTAATGTTTGGTGGTACAGATAAAGTTTTACAGAAGGAAGATTTGCATTTTATTCGTACAGGCGGAATTTTACTTTTATTAGGAATTTTCTTTTCAACAGAATATGTTGTTATTTTAAAAAATAATATAGAAAAATATAAAATAGGCAGTAATTGTATGATATTTTTTAGAGCTGTTGTATCAATGTTTTTATTTTTAATCTGTATATCTTATATGATAACAGATTCAGAAAACATAGGATTTTTAATGAAAATGTGAGTTTTATAAATTTAATAAATTTGATATTAAAATATTTGAAAGTGAGGTAATGTATGAAAAGGAAATCAGCTTTTAGATTTTAAGCCGGGTACATTTAAATGTGCGGTAAGTGCGAAGTGTCCGATTGTTCCGGTGGCATTGATAAACAGCTTTAAACCATTTGATGTTTCTTCTATAAAGAAGGAAACAGTACAGGTACA
>JAFTWL010000099.1 GCA_017465305.1 Ruminococcus sp.
CTGTTGTAGAAGGTACAAAGGAATATGAATACTTTATGCTTGCTATAAAGGATTTAGCAGAACAGCTTAAAAAAGTTCAGGATGCTGGTGTACCAGTTATTTTCCGTCCTTTGCATGAAGCAGAAGGCAATCCAGGTAAAGCATGGTTCTGGTGGGGTGATGGCGGTGCAGAAGTTTATGTACAGCTTTGGAAGCTCCTTTATACACAATTAACAGAAGAATATGGTTTGCATAATCTTATTTGGGAATATAATAGTTATACTTATGCTTCATCTCCAGCATGGTATCCGGGTGATGAATATGTTGATATTGTTGGATATGATAAATATAATGTAGTTTACAATCGTGATGATGGTTTGAGCAATTGTCCAAATGAAAGCGCAATTACTTCTACTTTTAATTATTTAGTTGACCTTACTGATGGTAAGAAGATGGTTTCTATGCCAGAAAATGATACAGTACCTAAATTAGATAATCTTACAATTGAAAAAGCTGCATGGTTATATTTCTGTATATGGTATGATAATGATAGCGATAGTAATTTTGTATCAGACCCAATGTTTAATAATCCTGATACATTAAAAGAATTATACCAGAGTGATTATGTTCTTACTTTAGATGAATTACCAGAAGATTGGAAGTCATTTGCAGGAAGTATTGATATTCCTACTCCTACAGTAGTACGTGGAGATGTAAATAAAGACGGAGCTATCAATGTATTTGATTTGTCAATTGCTAAGTATAAGATTGCAAAGGCAACAAGTAATGAAGTAGGTTCTGATGCACCTGAAGATATGGATGAAGATGGTTTATTTACATTAAAAGATGTAGTTCTTCTTTCAAAATATTTGTTGGGTTATTAAGACTATTATTTTATAAATGATTAGAAATAATAAATAAAAAATGCTGTGACACATATTTGATTTTGTGTTACAGCATTTTTATTTAAATATACTTAGTCATATATTATTGAATCAGGAATGTGTGGCAATCCATGAATTAACACAATATCTTCATGATTTATTGCAATAAACCATTCAAATGAATCATCAAAAATTTCTGCATCAATTTCGTCCAACGGTTCAAACCCTGCAATAAATTCACAAATTTCAGAAAACAATGTTTTATACATTTTATTAGCTCTTTCATCGTAAAAATAAACCTTTGTATTTTTATCTAATGGTATACTTTCAAAATTTTCAGTTGATATTATTTCAACTTTACATGATAAGTTACAATTTAACAACCAACTTCTTTTTAGATTGAATATTTTTTGATTATATCTGTCATAGTCAGGAGTAACAAACTTTTTCTTAAATTTTTCTAATAAATCATGTGCAGTATTTTTATCAATTTTGTTTTTATCTACATCCATAAATGTTTTTTTCATACTTTTTGTCCTTTCATTTATGAGTAAAAGCTTGTCTTTCTAATTTGTATAAAATGGTTTATTATATAACATTGACCCAGGAATATGTGACAATCCATGAATCAATGAAATATCTTCATGACTTATTGCAATAAACCATTCAAATGAATCATCAAATATTTCTGCATCAATTTCGTCCCACGGTTCAAATCCTGCAATAAATTCACAAATTTCAGAAAACAACGTTTTATACATTTTATTATCTCTTTCATCATAAAAATAAACCTTTGTATTTTTATTTAATGGTATACTTTCGAAATTCTCAGTTGATATTATTTCAACTTTACATGATAAGTTGCAATTTAACAACCAGCTTCTTTTTAAATTGAATATTTTTTGATTATATCTGTCATAGTCAGGAGCAACAAATTTTTTCTTAAATTTTTCTAATAAATCATATGCAGTATTTTTATCAATTTTGTTTTTATCTACATCCATAAATGTTTTTTTCATTATTTTTATCCTTTCATTTATTTTTTAATACTAAAATTTATAATTTATCCTGTTGTATTCTATCGTAAATATCATTATATAACTCAACCCAATTATTTAAATCATTTTTTTGTAATATATCTAACAGTGAATTTATTTCCTTGCATATATATTCTTTTGATATTTCTGTTTTATGATTTAAATCCTTAAAATAATCATTCTCTAACCATTCGTACATCTCATAGTATTTTCCGTTTTTATTTAATCCATATTCCCAGATTTCAAGCGGACCGAAACTAAGTTTTTTAATTAAAATTAAATCACCATTATTATTATATTCTAAGTATGGTCTACTATAAAACCATCTATCAATATTAATCTGTTTTTCAATATCATTATTATCCATAAAGCTCACCTATAAATAAAAATTTATCTTTCTAATTTGATAAGATATTCTTAATTTTTACTATCCAACTGATAATATAAAGAAATCGCAATCTTTGTACGGATAATCATATTCTATTGGCAGTTCATTCTTTTCAATTTTTTTAAACCCTGCCTTTGCATAAAATTTATGTGCTCGCTCTGTATTTTTGGGCGTATCTAATATAATTTTTTTAATATTTTGTTTTTTAGCAAACAGCAGCAGTTTTAAATATAATTTCTGTCCTAAATGTAATGGATATCCTTGATATTGCTCGTATACGAAAAACTTTTTCAGAATACCAATGCCATTTCCATAGTTCATTAATCCAATGCTTCCAATTACTTTTTCATCATCTTTAGCAACCCAAAAACATCCTCCCGACACAAAATATTTTTCGTATATACAGAGCAAATCTGGTTGGTCTGTAATACTAATAATTGGTCTGGTTCCATCATTCTGACAATGCAAGACAAGTTTAATAATTTCATCCCTATCAGATTCTTCATACAACTTTATTTTAATCATCAATTTCACCTTCCTACAAAAATAATTTTTATATTGCAAGAATGTTAGTTCCCACAACCTTGTTTCTTAATTTCATTTATGTTATAATATCATGCACAAATACTTTGTTCAAATTGAAATTTTTAAAATATTATTTCAATTATTTTGAAGCAATATGGAAAGGACATTTTATTGAACTTAAATATCTCAATAGTATTATCTTCAAATTTTTTATCTCCAGTAAAATAAAATCCATGGTTTTTATAGAATTTTATTGCTTTGGGATTCTTTTCTAATGTCCATAAATAATTAACATTAACTATTGCAAATTTGACATCCTAAAAAAGTAAGTAAAGTATTATGTTTTTTACAACGAGGGAAATTACAATTTATAGGGTCATCACTTTCAGAATTTTCAATCCATTCTTTTAATGAATTTTCTCTAATATCATTTATAGTCATCTTTTTAATTAAACTTTCAAATTTATCTAAGCAGGGGAGTAGCCATTCCTCATAAGGAGTATAATCAAGCTTTTCCCAACCTAATTTGTTTTTAACAGATGATATTACTTTTAGAATAAATTTTTTATTATCATAAAAAGTATTTTTATTCCAAGGCATATCGCATATATTAAAACCAACACATCCTCTTCCAAGAGTCTGGTCTTTTTCTGAAATCCAGACAATCAATCTTTTTTCATCAACAGTTTTTGCTAAATAAGAACCACTTAATGAAAGAACATTTATAAAAACATCTGTAAGACTATTTTGCATTTTAATATTTTCATCTGGTGATGAATTGTTTGAACATATTATATTACTCATAATAATCTCCGATAAATTATTTACATTATTTTTTTATCTGTTATATGTGATTATTTAAATAAATCTGTAATTTATATATTAGGATAAGGTTCGATTCCCATTGAATATTTTATTTCCTTAACTATATTATTATCCATAAGGTCATAGGGAAATGGTTCTAAATCTGTCATAGTGTTATTTATTACTTCGCTTATAGATTTAGCATATTCTAATACAATAAACGGTTTATTATAAAATAGAACTTCATCAACCCTAAAATATTCATCTTTAAATTTATAAAAAGGTCTTTGAAAATAATTAGATTCATTTAATTTGTCGTTAAGTGAAGTTGTTTTTTGTTCATAAGGTAATTTTATATTAATTTTTTCTCCACCTAATGTACAGATAATGTATTCAACAAAGTCTTTACGTTTTTCAAATTCATTTCTTGTTATATTTTTATATGGCCACATATATAAATGCTCCTATGAATTTTATTATAATATAAATTATTCAATTTTATCTTCATAAATACCATTAAGATATTCATAGAAATTCACAGCAACAGGTCGCATGAGTGGAATAAGTTTTTCTTTTGCAATCAATATATTTTCAGACTCTGCATCATATTGTAAATCAAAAAATAATTCATGGTCAATTTCAACAACGGGACATTTTTCTTCATTTGGCATGTTGGAAAGGTCAATACATCTTATGAAAAAACCGTCACCATCCCATGCAATAGGCAGGTAACCGTTATCTGCTAACTGATGAGAATAAGCATTTTCAAGACCATAAAACGGCCATTTTATGTCGTTTCGACCAATTGGCGTTTCAAATCTATGATGATAAACAGAGAGAAAGGCTTTCACGCATTCAGGTAGTGTTATATTTAAACCTTTTTCTAATTGTTTAATATCTTTTTCTGTTACTGTAGAGGGGATTAACTTCCAGACATTCCATTCTTTTGTTGGGTCTGCACCATCTTCAAGCATTTCAGGTGGAATTCCTACACCTGTAACAAGAATTTCATCCTCGTTGTAGCATTTTTCATAATAGCGTTCAAAGAAATTTTTCATAAATTCTCTATTTTCTTTTTTTGTCATAAATTATTTTTCCTTTCAAATTTAATTTATTTGGCTTAATCAAGTAAAGTAGTTCCATAGGAGTTATCTATACAGCATAGCCATTTACCATTAACGTTTTTATATACATAAGTAGCTCTGCGTTCCATACTATATTCAGAAATTTCTTTATTATCTGCATCTAATAATGTTTGTGATAATACTAATACAGTATCACCAGCTTCAATCATAAACATTTTTCCCTGTGTCGGAACTACGCTGTTTTTAAAATAAGCAGCAATTTTTATAAATGCTTCTTTAATAGCTGATTTTCCTTGAACTTCTAAGCCAGGCTTTACAACTAATACGGCATCGTCTGTATAAAAATTCATTAAATCATCAAATCGTTCTTCTTTTATAGCTTTATCAGCAGCCTCAATTAATGATTTTATTTCTTTATTCATTTATAAAAATCTCCTTTATAATTTTTAACTTAAAAAATATTTTTATTTGTATTTTTTTATACTTATTCATAAAATAATCCTCCATTAAGTTTTAGGTAGATTGAATTATTTAGTATTTTCTTCATAAACAGAAAGTACTTGCTGTATACTATTTTCAGCATTGCATTTTTGTAGATATGGTAGAATATCTTTATAGACATTTTCATTATTTTCCTGTTCTGAATAGAAATAGAGCCATTGTGTCATAAAGCTATGTGCATAGTTGCAATGTATATTAGATGTATATATTTTTACAACAGGGTCAGTAATATAATTATCTGTCTGCATTGCACAATCGGAGCGGAAAGTAAAATATTTTTGTTCATTTTCTACATAAATAATGTTTATAATAAGGTCTTCTTTTGAAATTGTAAGTCTCTCATTTATGTTAGCATCTTCATTATAACTGTTAGTAGCTGTTACTTTTTCAAAATAGAAATTTTCTTGATAAGCTTCTATAATTTGTGACTCCATATCCTGATATTTTTCAGGAACTAAAACATTTAATGTTAAGTCATCATATATAATATTATTTTCTAAATTGCTTCCATCAGTTGTTTTGATAGGATTATATTTAAAATAATTTTTGCTAACTCTTATACATTCTCCCGATGGAGCAATTTCTACTGGATAATGTAAAGTATTCATTGTATATAGTGGTGTACCCTCTCCATCTATATCTTGATAATTATATGCATCCATTACAAATGCATCAACATTTTCTTCTAAAATAGGAAATAATTTGTTACTACGCTCTGCTATTTCAAGATATTTAGCAGTATTATCATCTTCTCCAGTGTTTTTTACTGATGTTGTATATATGTTTTTAAATTTATTCCATTTTTCATTTGTTATATTATTGACTTCATTTTTATTGCAGGCTGTTATCAAAATCATACTAATAATAAGTATTATACAGTTTTTAATTGATTTTATCATAAGTATCCTCCATTTTAATTGATAGTCAAAGTTTTTTATTAGCTAATATCAGCAAGTTCTAAATATTGATTTCCATACTGTGCAATAAAATCTTTTCTACCTTGTAAGTCATCTCCAAGTAGCAAATCAAACATAGCGGCAGTTTCTTCTATACCAGAAGGCGTTACTTTAATTAAACGTCTTGTATCTGGATTCATAGTTGTAAGAGCCATCATATCAGCTTCATTTTCGCCCAAACCTTTTGAACGTTGGAGAGTATATTTTTCATTTTTAATTTTTTTCAAAATATCTGCTTTTTCTTTTTCGGTATAAGCAAAATAAGTTCTTTTCTTTGTAGTAATTTCAAATAGTGGAGATTCTGCAATGTATACATATCCCTGGTCAATTAGAGTAGGTGTAAGACAATATAACATAGTCAAAATTAAAGTTCTGATTTGGAATCCATCTACGTCAGCATCAGTGCAAATTACAATTTTATTCCATCTAAGTCCATCTAAATTAAATGAAGAGAGTTCTTTATTTGCTTTAGTTTTTACTTCAACGCCACAACCAAGTAGTTTGATAATATCAGTAATAATTTCATTTTTAAATATTCTGTTGTAGTCAGCTTTTAAACAGTTAAGTATTTTTCCTCGTACTGGAATTACAGCCTGAAAGTCTGCATCTCTTGCCATCTTAACAGAACCAAGAGCGGAATCACCCTCAACAATGTATAATTCACGACGTGATAAGTCTTTGCTTCTACAGTCTACAAATTTGTCAATGCGATTAGTTAAATCCATACTTCCGGCAAGATTTTTTTTCATATTCAATCTTGTCTTTTCAGCATTTTCACGGCTACGTTTATTTACAATAACTTGTTCTGCGATTTTAGTAGCCTCATCAGGGTTTTCGATGAAATAAATTTCTATCTGATGCTTTAAAAATTCTGTCATAGCTTCATATATAAATTTATTAGTAATAGCTTTTTTTGTCTGATTTTCATAAGAAGTTTGTGTAGAAAAACTGGATGATACTAAAATCAAACAATCTTCTACATCTGTAAAAGTAACTTTTCCCTCGTTTTTCAGATATTTATTATTTTGCTTCAGATAGCTGTCAATCTGAGATACTAATGCTTGTTTTACAGCTCTTTCAGGGGAGCCACCATGTTCAAGAAAGCTTGAATTATGATAATATTCTACTTTTTGAATCCTATTAGAGAAGGTAAGTGCAACAGATAACTTTACTTTATAATCAGGTTTATCCTCTCTGTCACGACCTTCACGTTGGCAACTCCATGTTTGTATAGATGTAAGAGCAGTATCTCCAGCTATTTCATGTACATAATCGGATATACCATTTTCATATAGAAAGTGTTGTTCAGCAAAAGAGCCATCTTCCTGTTCTTTTCTGTATACAAATAATAAATTTGGATTTACAACTGCCTGACGTTTTAATACGTCCTGAAAATAATCATCAGGAACAGCGATTTCTGTAAATACATCTAAATCAGGTTTCCAATGTGTTTTTGTTCCTGTTTGTTTTGATTTTATAGGTGTTTTTTGTAGACCGCCTATATTTTCGCCTTTTTCAAAGTGAAGATTATATCGGTAGCCATCTCTTAAAACTTCTACATCCATAAATTCTGATGAAAACTGTGTAGCACAAAGACCAAGACCATTTAAACCTAATGAATAGGCGTAGTTATCGCTGTCAGCGTTATATTTACCTCCGGCGTAGAGTTCACAGTATACTAATTCCCAGTTATATCTATTTCATTTTTATTAAAATCAACAGGGCAGCCACGTCCGAAATCCTCAACAGATATAGAGTAGTATTTATATTGAGTTACAATAATTTTGCTTCCATAACCTGAACGAGCTTCGTCAATTGAGTTAGAAATAATTTCAAAAATAGAGTGAGCACAACCATCTAATCCATCTGAGCCAAAAATAACACCAGGGCGTTTTCTTACCTTGTCAGGACCTTTCAGCATAGTAATGCTCTCATTATCATAAGTATTTTGTTTAGCCATAATTCACCTTTTCCATTTCTCTTTTATTTTTTTATATAATAGTATTTATTATACTATATCAAATTAGAAAATGCAAGTGAAAAGTAAAATGAGCTGTTACATCATTTAAAATGAAATAACAGCTCTTTATTTTAACTTTATAAGGATATTATTAGTATATACGAATATTAGGAATATATTTTTTTATATTTTGTAAGGTTGTTATATTTTATGAAATAGCAATTTTGGTTTCTTATATGTTTTTTCTTTGCTTTCTGTAAATTTATTTTTTTGCCATTTTCCTTGTCTGTATCGAATAATACTTGCTGTTGCAGTGATGACCCATGTGAAACCAGTAGTAAACCAGATACACCATACACCAAAAATAGAAACCTGTGATAAAATAAGAGAGAAACCAACTCTTCCACAAACTTCAACAAGACCATTTACCATAGCATAAACAGCATCACCAGCACCATTTAAAAGTCCACGTGTAATATAAATCATGCCAAGTGGGATGTACATAGAGCTTGTAATGCGGAGTGCAGTTGCACCCATTTGAATTATACTGTCATCTTTTACAAAAATGCGCATTACATAAGCACCGCCAACCCATGCAAGTAATAATGCAGAAATAGCATAAATAATTGTAATTATAGTAGCACGGTGGTATCCCTTTTTAACTCTTTCAATCTTTTCAGCACCCATATTCTGACCTGTAAATGTAGCAACTGCTGCGCCAAGAGA
>JAFTWL010000100.1 GCA_017465305.1 Ruminococcus sp.
ATGCTTGAAAAAGCAAAAAAATTATAAAAGGAATGATGGAGAATGTTAAAACCTATTTTAACAATTGCAGGAAGTGACTGCAGCGGAGGTGCAGGAATACAGGCAGATTTAAAAACAATAACAGCTCTTGGAGCATACGGAATGAGTGCCGTCACCGCTATAACAGCACAAAACACACAAACTATATCAGAAATCATGGAGATACCAGCTAAAACATTAAAAAATCAATTAACAACAATAATATCAGATATTTACCCTTCTGCTGTAAAAATAGGCATGATTTGCAGTCTGGAACAAGTGCAAGTTATAGCAGATATTCTGAATAATTTAGAATGCCCTATCGTCCTTGACCCTGTAATAAAAGCTACAAATAACAGTGCTGTTCTTTCTAAACAACTTGCTGTACGTGCATCTTCAGAATTACTATTTCATCTGGCAGATGTTATAACTCCAAATATTCCTGAAGCTGAATTTTTTACAGAACAAAAAATCAAATCAATAGAAGATATGGAACAGGCAGCTGAAAAACTCAGCAAAAAATATAACACTTCAATATTATTAAAAGGCGGACATTTATTTGAATGTGCAACGGATGTTTTATATGACAAAAACGGAAATATAAAACATTTTGAATCACGATGGATAAGAAATAAAAACTCACATGGAAGCGGATGCACATTATCTTCTGCTATTGCTGTATTTCTTGCAGAGGGTTTTTCATTGGATGAAAGCATTCATAAGGCAAAGAAATATATAACATATGCTTTCTTTGAAAAACTTTCTATCGGACATGGAATAGGTCCTTTATGTCACAATTATTATATAGATGAACGTCTTTTAAATGAAAAAATTTTAAAATTATAATCGTCTGTATAGAAACATTACTTATATAGCTATATAGCTTGTCAAATATTATAAATAGAAAGGGATATTAAAGTTATGAGAAATTACTCTACACAAATGGAGGCAGCCAAAAAAGGAATTATTACACCTGAAATGAAAGCCGTTTCTGAAAAAGAAAAAATTGATATTTCTATATTACAACAGAAAATCGCCTCTGGTAAAGTATGTATTCCAGCAAATATAAATCATACATCTTTAAGTCCAGAGGGAATAGGCGAAGGTTTGCGCACAAAAATCAATGTAAACCTTGGAATATCAGGTGACTGTCATGATTACACTTCCGAAATGGAAAAGGTAAAAATGGCTATTAAGTTTGGCTGTGAGGCTATAATGGATTTATCAAACTACGGAAAAACTAATACTTTCCGAAAAGAACTAATTAAAATGTCCCCTGCTATGATTGGAACTGTTCCTATGTACGATGCTATAGGATATTTAGAAAAAGATTTAATAAATATTAAAGCTGAAGATTTTCTACGTGTTATCGAAGCACATGCAAAAGAAGGTGTTGATTTCCAAACTATTCATGCCGGAATAAACAAACGCACCGTAGAAGCACTTAAACGTCAAAACAGAACTACAAACATTGTATCAAGAGGTGGTTCACTCATTTTCGCATGGATGGAGATGACAGGAAATGAAAATCCTTTCTATGAATATTATGATGATGTACTCGAAATATTAAGAAAGTACGATGTTACAATAAGTCTCGGTGATGCACTCCGTCCAGGTTCCATTGCTGACAGTACTGATGCAGGTCAGATTTGTGAACTTATTGAACTTGGAAATTTAACAAAAAGAGCATGGGAACATGATGTTCAGGTCATGGTAGAAGGTCCAGGTCACATGGCTATGAATGAAATCGCAGCTAACATGATTTTAGAAAAACGTCTTTGTTATGGAGCTCCATTCTATGTTTTAGGTCCTCTTGTAACAGATATTGCTCCAGGATATGACCATATTACTCCTGCAATAGGCGGTGCAATTGCTGCCATGAATGGTGCCGATTTCCTTTGTTATGTAACACCTGCTGAACATCTTAGATTACCTGATTTACAGGATGTTAAAGAAGGTATTGTTGCATCAAAAATAGCTGCACATGCTGCTGATATTGCAAAAGGTATTCCTAATGCAAGAGACATTGACAATCGTATGAGTGATGCAAGAAGAAGAATTGATTGGGAAGAAATGTTTTCATATGCTATTGACCCTGAAAAAGCACGTCAATATTTTGAGAGCAGACCACCTCAGGACAGACACACCTGTTCCATGTGCGGAAAAATGTGTGCTATGAGAACTTCAAATAAAATATTAAACGGAGAATGTATATCATTTGAAGAAAAATAATAACAGCCAAAAGTAAAATTCTTTTAAGATTTTCCTGATTCTATTTATAATTGATATCAAGATATTTATAAAATTGATTTAATTATGCAATCATAATTTATTAAGGAGCTTTCCCTGATGAAAAATCGAAATACTCTACAAAAAAGGTTAATTAAAGAAGCTTTATGGAAAATGAGAAATCATCCCACTGCTGAAGAAGTTTATAATTCAATAGCTAACGAAAATCCTCTCATTAGTAGAGCTACGGTTTACAGGAACTTAAAACTCTTAGTAAAAACGGGAGAATGTCTGCATATTCCTATACCAGATGGAGCAGATTGTTTTGATTATAACACATTACCACACTATCATTTAAAATGTAAAAAATGCAATCGTGTATTTGATATAGATATGCCATATCAAGAAAATCTTTACGAAAAAATCAGAAACTTGCATGAATTTGAAATAGAATCACATCAAATTTTATTCAGTGGAGTTTGTCCTAAATGTAAAAAAGAAGTGTAAAACAGACAGTAAAAATATAGATAAAAGTGACGAAATATGATTAGACATATCAAAAAATACAATCAGGATATTGTATTTTTCGGACAGATGCGGATATGGAGACAATTTGAAAAATTCGAAGATACCAAAATTTATAACAGCCATGGTATAGTTTGTGCTGACTTGACAGCAGGCGGAACTGCGGAAATGCCTTTGCCGGCTGAAATATTACGGCATAACAAAAGGATAGTACCTTGTGGGTGCAGTTGGTCAATGGTAATTTAATAAAAATTGATTATCTATGAAAGGAGTAGCTACTCAAGAAAAATAATGATTTACAGAATTGCAGAAATTATACAACTGTAAATATGTACCGTAGGCTATACGGGAATTTACGCCTGTGGACTGTACAGGAACTTGTAAGTAGATTGTGATTTGTCATAATCCAAAGCATACAGGCTGAAGCAGGAATTTTCTCAATATGGGTATATTTGTTCATATTTTGAGTAGCAGGTAATGTAAGATGAAATTTGAAGGTACCGTAATAAAGTATGGTGATAATGTTGATACTGATGTTATCATTCCAGCAAGATATTTAAATACTATTGATAAAAAAGAACTTGCTTCCCACTGCATGGAGGATTTGGATACAACCTTTACAAGCCGTGTAAAAGACGGTGATATTATGGTTGCAGGCGAAAACTTCGGATGTGGCTCTTCAAGAGAACACGCTCCTATTGCTATTAAAGAAAGTGGTATTGCTCTTGTTATTGCTAAGAGCTTTGCAAGAATTTTCTATAGAAACTCTATCAATATTGGGCTTGCTATTGTTGAGTGCCCTGAAGCTGCAGAAGCTATTGAAGAAGGTCATGTTGTAGAAGCTGATTTGGATAATGGTATCCTTAAAGATAAAACAACAGGTGCTGAATTTAAAACTGCTCCTTTCCCTGAATTTATTCAGACTATAATTACTAACGGCGGTCTGATTTCTTCAATTAAGAATGGCGCTGTAAAGTAAAAAATAAAATGGAGAATGTACTATGATTGGGGCTATAATTGGTGATATTGTAGGTTCACGTTTTGAATGGCATAATTGCCGAAAAAGAGATTTTGAATTATTTTCTGAAAAATGTCATTTTACTGATGATACTGTTATGTCTCTTGCAGTAGCAAAAGCGATATTAAAAAGTCGTGATGCAGATTGGGAAATATTAGAATATAATTCAATAAAATATATGCAAGAAATGGATAGAAAATATCCTCATGCAGGCTATGGTAAAAAATTTAAACAATGGATTAAGAGTAAAATCATTTATATTATTATAAAATAAAGAGGATTATTTATGATTGAAAACTTAGACTATCTTAAAAAACGTAAACATAATTCACCTATGGAGGGAACTTTTAAAAGCAAACCCTTCAAAAATGACGAAGATGAC
>JAFTWL010000101.1 GCA_017465305.1 Ruminococcus sp.
AGGAGTGCTGAAAGCTTATTAAATAGAAGAGTTATATTACCACCAGCATATAATTATGGTGGTAATTCTGGCATAATTGTGTCAGCGATTATAACAGAGGTTGTAAGAGACCAATGCGAGCGTACCGATAGAGGTATTGAGCAATCTGAAAAAAGAAAAATACAAGAAATAAAAAGTTTTTCGCAGCAGCAACCAATGAAAAAGCATACAGAGCCATTTTTATATAACGCAAAACTTGGAGATAATTTGTATGAGCAAACAGTAGCTTATTGTAAGCAATTTGGTATTGGATTCAGAATTTTTTTTAAAGAAGATATAAATGGCTTGGAATTAGCTTTTTATGATGGAAAAAACAGAACACGTTCTCAAACCGAACACACATATGTTATATTTTCTCAATCGTATGATAACATATTAAGTTCTGAATATTTTGTTGATTATAGTACTTTGTCTAATATGTCACTTATAGCTGGAGCTGGGGAGGGAGCAAACAGAGTTGTTAAATGGGTACCATATATTGATGGAGATACTCCAACAGGCATTGACAGATATGAGACATACATAGATGCGAGAGATTTACAAAAAGAAAAAAATGGAATGGTATTAAGCGATAATGAATATTATCAGTCATTGATAACTCGTGCAAAAAGTAAAATGGTTGACACACAAATAGTTGATGGCTTTAATGCAGAAATAGAGACAAGCCTACAATTTGAATATAAAAAGGACTGGGATTTAGGCGACATTGTGGAAATAGAAACAGAATATGGAATAAATGCACAAGCAAGAATAATTGAAGTTATAGAGTGTGATGATGAAACAGGCTACAAAGTAGCTCCTACATTGTCAACATGGGAGGGAATGTAATGGATGCAGTAAATGTTAAGTATGGATTTTTTGATTCTCAGAATCATGATAGGCGATATAATACCACTGATTTTTCTGAATATTTTGAGGGACTTATATCAGATGGTGTATATCAGGGCGTTGACAAAGAACTAAGAGTGGATGCAGGAAAAGGGATGCAAGTTGTTATAAATCCCGGACGTGCAAAAATATTAAATAGATATTTAAAAGTAAAAGTGGCAGGTACACTTGATTTAGAACCATCAGACCCTCAATATAACAGATGGGACAGAATATACATATATGCAGATTTAAACAAGCGTGAATGTGGCATAGGTGTAAAAAAAGGCGTTGCACAGGCTGGAAGTTATGAAGCAGCTGAATTAGTTAATAATGAATTTAGAAAAGAATATGCTTTAGCAGATATACAGGTTATGGCTAACACTACAACAGTATATGATATACGCAGTAAAATCGGAAGTAGTCTTTGCCCATATGTTAGTGCAATTACTCCTAATGCAGATGTTTCTGAAATTATACAACAATATCAAGATGCAATAATAAGGGCAGAAAATGAATTTGAAGAAACGCAGAGAAAGTTTGATAGTTATATAGCAACAAAAACAAATGAGGTCAATAATTGGTTTAATCAATTGGAAACAGATTTGAATATAAAGAAATATCTTAACAGATATACACTTTATATACGTTCAATAAACAAAGATTGCAACGAAATTGATATAAATTACTCTTTTAAATTTGGAAACAAGGATTATTCAATTACATATGATACCATTGATTCTGCCGGAGAAATTGCATTCTTGCATTGCAACGGCAAACAGTTAACAGAAAGCATTGACTGGGTATGTAATGATGGTATACTGTCGCTTACATCAAGCACTTTTAAATCTGGTGATTATGTTGACTTTACTATTGTAAAATGCGAAAATACACCTTTTAATTATACTTATTCTAAATCGCATGAGTAAAAAAGACGGATATATAATCCGCCTTTTCATTAAAATCATTTGATTAAATCGTCTATAGTGCATTCAAGAGCTTTTGCTATTTTATAAAGGTTCCCAATTGTAACATTTTCAATATTGATATAATTATTTTCGTAATCAGTAATTTTTTTGTAGTGTACACCTGAACTTTCTGCTAACTCTTTTCTTGTAAGTCCTTTTCTTTCACGAATTTCTTTTATATTATTCTTCATCTGGTTTGCACTCCACAAGTTGATAATCAGTCGTATCACATAAAATAAGTGTTACAAAGCTATTTGAATTTGTTTTTATATCCTTGATTGATGATGCAGTGGGAATTTTTTCACCATCTTTTTCTTTACAACACAGCATTAAAGCAAGAACATCTTCAGCCATTTCCATAGCTTCTATCAAAGAATCACCACTTGTATAGCAGCATTCTATATCGGGAAAATTCACTGAATAACCTTTTGATTCTTCAGTAAAAATAGCAGGGTAAACATATTTTGGCATAAAATCAACTCCTATTATTTTTTAGGGGGAAAGCGAATATTGCCCCGAAGGGCAGGGCTTATTTTAGCCCTGCATCTTTAAGAATTCCGTTTGCTGTTCCAGTTTTTATTTCCTTTGAATCATGTCTATCAACTGGAAACTGTTTTTTAGTTTTTGGACTGTACCATATATCATGATTTGCTCCATGTCGTAAAATATAACAACCACCTTTTTTAAGAATTCTTTTAAGTTCGCTTGTTTTCATTCGCTTTCCCTCCTTTCTGTAATTATATTATACCACGTTTTCGTGGAAAAGTCAAGCCTTTTTTCAAAGTTTTTTGAAAAATTTTTTTATTAAAGATAAGTAAAAATAAATTACCTTTTAGGTAATTTGATAAATAGAAAGGATAATTATATATGTCAGTAAAACAATTAAAAAATGACGATAATACGCAGATTTCAGCACACTTCAACGCACAAGAATTCAAGTGCAAATGTGGTCAAACTCACGATATTTTAATATCTGATGAATTAGTTAATAAATTAGAAGAATTAAGAACAGTCCTAAACTGTAAGAGTATAGTAATTACAAGCGGATACAGATGTCAGGAACATGATAAAAATGTAGGCGGTTCAGGGTCTGGTATGCACACAAAAGGACTTGCAGTAGATTGCAAATGCTTTGGTCAAGAT
>JAFTWL010000102.1 GCA_017465305.1 Ruminococcus sp.
ACAAATTCTTTGTCAGTATCTTCAAGTACACCGTCACCAAATGTACAAGTAAGTTCTACAGATATATTTGAATTATTGTAATAATTATGATAATACTGCATTGCATAAATTAAATCCTGCAATGCACATTCAAGATTTACCTGTATATCACCAATTCTTGCAAAACTTCGATTTTTTGATGACTTAATTTCCTCCGCTGTTTTAGGATTATCGTCTACTTCTGAAATTGTGCCATATGAAAGACCAACACAACACTCAATACGTCTTAACATTTGATTTAAAGTGTTAAAATATGAACCATCACGAACTTCAGGAGAAAATGTGTTATAAATAGTATTCCCATCATTTCCAGTTCTTTCAAGAGTATGATACATACGCTCCCTACCTTTTGGCAGGTCTGGTTTTTGAGTTTGAGTATTAAATCTGAACAAATCTTCACTTGCATCGATGGCACGTTCTGAAGATTCAAGCTCCCAAAGAATACGCTCCCAATGTACATCTGCATCATGTATAAAGTCTACAGCTTCGGCAAATGCAGAAACCCCTAACGAAGATGTTTCGTCGATATTATTAGAATCAGGCATCCTGAATACTGCAAAAAGTGGTTTTTCTACGTTATGATATACCTTTTCAGTTAATATGTCAGCCCATGCTTCAACTTCTGATAAATCGCATTCTGTGCCTATAGTACCAGGATTAGAAGATTTGAAACATCTGTTTGTTATTGTGTGAGTTTTGTTTTGCCTATCATATACATGCTTTTCAAGGCGTGTATAATATGTTCTTCCCACAGTAATTTCTTCAGGGCATACAATCGCATCGCAAATATCATCTGTATAATTTAATGGTAAATACTGATTTTGTGTAATTATATCAACTCTCACACCATAAATAGTAAAATAGGGCTTTAATAATAGCCCACCTAATGCAATTCCTGAATCAAGTTTCCTAAATAATACACGACAAGCTTTTTGAAAATCTTCATTAAGCTTGGTATCATTTACTTTAGCTTGAAATTCTGTGAGAGTAAGACGTTTAAGTTCCCTTGAAACTATTGCAGCTAATCGCATTGACTTAATCCTATGCTTTAATTCGCTGTCTTTTAGCCAATAGGATTGATTTTTATAGATGTCCTCCCACAACTGCATTTTATAAGTCATATCACTGCTTATTATACATGGCACTTGTAATGCTCTTGCAACACTCTCTGCATCAATCATATATACCCATCATCTCCTAATCCTCATTAATGTTTTATACATCGCTGTTCTAACAAAATATCTTGTATCATCCATAGCATGGTCATTTTCTTTTATTGGCTTGTCGTTTATCGCATCTTCGTCCCATCTGTAAAGGCCAAATTCCCTTATTACATCCTTGCAACACTCACAAATATGTAATCGACCTAATTGCAACAATGTAGATGTATCTCTGATACCATCCAAGACACTATTATCTGCTTTCCATACTCTCATTTTTCCATGTCGTCGTATGCACTCAATAAAGGAAGCAGCAGAAGGGTCTACAATAACAGCTCTGATGTATGGTAATAAATCACCTGCAAGGTCTAAAAGTGCCTGATAATGTTCTTCATCAGTTCGTGGTTGTTGTTTATTTCGACCATCATAGTAATATTCTTTAATTCTGGTGGCATATCCGTCATACGATAAATACCAAAGTCCAGCTGATGTAGGGTTTTTAGTTCCATAGTCGCAACTTATGTAAAATTCACCTTTGTTTCTGTCTGGTACAATGTCAGGAATAACATGTACTTTTTTCTGAAACATTGGATATATTAAACCCTCTGCAAGAACCCACATTCCTAATACATATCTTTCATAGAATACACCACTGTACATACGTTCATATCGTTGTCTAATATCATCAGCTAATGAAAAATTATCATCCATTGTAAAATGCAAATGCAAACGATTTTTATCTTTAGCTTTTCCGTTGACTTCATCAATCCATTCTTTATAAAACCAATGTTCCTCACTTCCGTTTGGATTGCAGTTAAACCAAATCTTTGACCCTGTTACACTACAACGTGCTAGTGCCTGATTTACAAAAGATTGTGGCATCAATGCAACTTCATCGAAAAGAATGCCTGCAAGTGTCATACCTTGAATAAGACTGGCACTGCTTTCATCTTTTCCGCCAAAAAAGTAATATCTATTTTTATGCCCTAACCATTTGATTTCCATATAATTTTGAGAATAGTTTATTTTAGGTTTAACTATTCCCTCTATCCAGTTCTTAAATGGTTCAACAACATTTCTTTTCAGGCTTGCAATAGTTTTGCCACAAAGTGCAAAATCTTTTTTATCAAATGTTTTCATGCTCCATAGCATAAAACCAACACTCATTGCCATTGTTTTTCCAGAACGAACAGAACCATCACATACAATTGCATCACATTTTTTCGTTTCAGGCAATGACCACCAAAGCATAGCCTGTAATTGTTTAGGTGAAAATGATGAATATATCATTTCAAGCCTCCTTCGATTTTCTCAAATAGATTATTTACAGTATTATCCTCTTCTTCGCTGACTACCTTGTCATCTGGTCTAAATCCAGCCCTATCAAGAATATCAAAAGCTGCCTTTAAACGGTCTGAATCTTTTGCATCTGGGTTAGTCATAACAGAATATACTGTAGCAACTGCCTCTGAAGCTGATAACACAAGCTCTTCCTGAATTTGTCGTATTAGCGTTGTTTTCTGCTCTTTTAAATATTCTTGAACTTCAGGATTTTTAAGAATATCACAAGCTTGTTGTGCTGCCGATTTAGGGCTATATCCTGCATTGATTGCAGCTTGTTTCTGATTCTGACATTTAAGCTTTAGATATTCCTCAACAAATTTTTTACGTTGTTCTGTCAACATCGATTCATCAACCTCACCTCCTAAATTTAGACACAAAAAACACCACCGGAAAACTCCGATGGCGTTCAAGTTCTATTTTCTCTATTTTAATTATAACACACTTATTCGGGACATGTGGGACATTCGGGACACAATTTTAAAAATTTTTAATTGCACGCTGAATTGCTTTTGTTAAAGCCTCCCCACCTGCCGAATAACCTACCTCAAAAGCAACATCTTCCCACTTCATACGCTCTGGCAAATTATATAAATAATAGATTCTTACTGCTTCTTTCAAGCGATACTGCGGCAATGAGTCCGCAAACTGTTCTGCAATTCTCATATCACGACGTAATTCCCTTTGTCTTATACGTAATTGTATGACACTCAGTGTCTCAGGTATACCTTGTACATATGCTGTGTGCTTACTATATGGAAATTTTGCAGCCGATTGAACGGCATCAATAACTTCTTCATCACACAATTTCATTCTTATAGATTCTAATTCTGCTTTGTTGTCTCTATAATGTCTAAGTGTATGTAAAA
>JAFTWL010000103.1 GCA_017465305.1 Ruminococcus sp.
GGTACGTGACCGTGAATATATTCAAGCAATTGAGTTGTTCAATTTTGATTCACCTAAAATAAGTCTGCACTCTTTTGAAAAATCAAATAATATTTCTTCTGGCAACGGTAATACAATAGCTGCTGCACTTGAACAAGCAGAAATTCCTATTGGAAAAGAAATTTTTATGGGACATCTTGAATTGCTTTGTTTAAATGACCCTAAATTTCATGAAAAACTTTATGACCTAATGGAAACATATCGACTATCACCATCATGCAAAGTTTTATGTATAGATGATAAATTGTCATTAGATAAAGCTGACACTGAAAGTATATGTGACAGCTTAAAACGAAAAGAAGAAAACGGAACTCTCCCAAAAACAACTATCCTTTCAGCTTTAGAAGAATCAGCAGGAGCAGATAAAGCAATTCTTCTTCCTTTATTAACTAAAGATGGTTTTTCCATGACCATCTTATCTGAAGAAAAGAAAGAAATGAATCCACTATCTGAAGAAGCTATTCAAGGACTTTGCTGGCTCAGAGGTGAAAACTACCCTGAAAGAATAAGCATAGAAACAAATAATAGTACTGCTTCTGACTTTGAAATATATAACGCATCTACACACTTTAAAATTATTATGTGGAACGGTGCACCTGTTGTAAATGTTATAATTTCTTTACAAGGAAAAGGTGATAAAGAATCCGCAAAAAAAGCTATACAAGAACTTTGTAAAGCTGCTGAACAAGAGACAATAAAATTAAATAAAGTAGATGTCATAGGTCTTGAATCTTATATGAAAAAGCAATGCTATAATGCTTATCAAAATCAAAACTGGAATGAACTATTACAACATGCAACTTTTCAATATAAAATAGATATTCGCTCTTAGCATAAAATTATAAAAACGACCCGATTATTAAATCGAGTCGTTTTTATATTATATTACAGCAAAAATTACTTGTTTAATCTTGCTTCAATAGCATCCAGCTGAGCATACAGAGCCGCTGGAACCTTGCCACCCTTAGCTTCGATATCTTCTTTATAATATCTACGCATTTCAGCAATTTCAGCCTTCCAGAGGTCTGTATCAAGCTTGAGAAGGTCAGCAATATCTTCAGAAGTAAACTGCTTGCCTTCGTAAATAAGACCATCAACGTTAATATCTTCTGGCTTTGGCTCATAACCGATTGGTGTTTCAACAGCGTCAACTTCACCTTCACATCTCTTGATAATCCAGTCAAGTACACGCATATTATCGCCAAATCCTGGCCACAGGAAGTTGCCTTCTTCATCTGTCTTGAACCAGTTTACATTGAAAATCTTTGGAGCTTTATCGCCAAGGATTTCGCCCATTTCAAGCCAGTGTGCCCAGTAGTCACCAACATTATAGCCGATGAATGGCTTCATAGCCATTGGGTCATGACGAAGTACACCTGTAGCACCTGTAGCAGCTGCTGTTGTTTCAGAAGAAACTGCAGAACCCATATATGTGCCGTGTGTCCAGTCAAATGATTGATATACGAGTGGTGTTGTAGATGCACGACGACCACCGAAGATAATAGCAGAAATTGGAACACCCTCTGGATTGTTGAACTCTGGAGACAGGCATGGGCAATTTTCTGCTGGTGCAGTAAATCTTGAGTTTGGATGTGCAAGCTTATTGCCTTCTGCGATAAATTCAGGGCCATTTACCTTTTCACCCTTCCACTCAGTTGCATCAACAGGAGGATTCTTATCAAGCTTTTCCCACCAAACAGTGTTATCTTCATTGTTCATTGCAACGTTTGTGAAGATTGTATTCTTCTTTGTACAAGCAAGTGCATTAGGGTTAGAATTTTCATTTGTACCTGGTGCAACACCAAAGAAACCGTTTTCTGGGTTGATAGCATACAATCTGCCATCCTTACCAGGCTTCATCCATGCAATATCATCACCAACTGTGAATACTCTATATCCATCCTTCAGATAACCCTCTGGTGGAATCAGCATTGCAAGGTTTGTCTTACCACAAGCAGATGGGAATGCAGCAGTAATATACTTTGTTTCACCGTTTGGCTTCTGTACGCCAAGAATAAGCATATGTTCAGCCATCCAGCCTTCATTCTTACCCTGGAAAGATGCAATACGAAGAGCGAAGCACTTCTTACCAAGAAGTACGTTACCGCCGTAAGCTGAGTTAATAGACCAGATTGTATTTTCTTCTGGGAAGTGTACAATATATCTGTTTTCTGGGTCTACATCAGCCTTTGAGTGGAGACCACGTACAAAGTCATCAGAAGTATCACCGAGGTTCTTAAATGCGTCTGCACCCATTCTTGTCATGATGTTCATGTTAAGAACAACATAAATAGAATCAGTGATTTCTACACCAACCTTAGCAAGAGAAGAACCAATAGGACCCATAGAATATGGGATTACATACATAGTTCTGCCCTTCATAACGCCATCATAAA
>JAFTWL010000104.1 GCA_017465305.1 Ruminococcus sp.
AATTTATCAGCCTGACTGGTCATTTATAATCATTGTAAGACTAACTACTGTTCCAATATCAACTGTTGAACCTGCAGGCTCAGATTGAAATTGTACTTTAGCTGCAGAATTTTGTGAAGACGCTCCTAAAGTAACAATATTTAAACCGTTAGCTGTTAATGCCTGATTAGCCTGGTCAGCTGTCATACCTGTTAAATTTGGAACTACTACTTTTTTAGGTTCAACATTATCTTCTGTATACAAAAGAATTTTTCCGCCCTTCTGTATTGCAGTCCCTGTCTGAGGGCATTGTGCCAGAACTCTGTTACCCTCACCTATAACTTCATAAGTAAGTTCTAAATCATCGAGTGTTTGTTTGGCATTTGTAATTGACTTATCCTGCATCAAAGGCACTGTTGTATGTTTTGCTAAAGCGGAATCACTTGTATACTCAGGATAATATCCCATATAAGGTAAAATTGATTCCATGACACTTCTTGCATATGGCACAACAACTGCACTACCATAATAATTAAGCTCTTTATTAGGATGGTCTGCAAGCATAAGCAATACTAATTCAGGGTCATCAGCAGGTGCAAAACAGCAGTAAGAAGCTACATACTGCATTCCATCTTCTTTTACATATTCGTCCAACTTTTCTGATGTTCCTGATTTACCGCCAATTCGATACCCTTCAATATAAGCATTATGTCCACCATTATTAGCAACAACTGCTTCAAGTTGTTCTCTAATAGTCTTTGATGTTTCTTCAGATATTACTTGACGCTTATATTCGGTTTTATGCTTTTTAACAATGTTTCCATTAGGGTCTACAATTTTTTCAACTACATATGGTGTTACGAGTTTTCCACCATTAATAGCGGCTGAATATGCTGTAATCATCTGAATAGGTGTAATTTTATTTGCCTGACCAAAAGAAGATGACGCAAGGTCTACCTTTGACATATTTTCTAACTGTACACAAATACTATCTACTTCTCCTGGCAAATCGATTCCGGTTATCTCATTAAGTCCAAAGCTATTTAAATAATATGAGAATTTTTCTTCGCCAAGTCGCATTCCTATTTCCATAAATGCTGGATTACATGAGTTTGTAAGTGCTTCAGTAAAAGTCTGAGAACCATGTCCTGAAAGTTTTGAACAATGTATAGTTTCACCCATTACAACGAAAGACCCATTACAATTAAAACGGTCTGATTCAAGGTCTACAAGCTTTTCTTCAATTGCTGCTGCACTTGTAAATACTTTAAATACAGAGCCTGGAATATATGGTTCTGAAACAGCCTTATTTTTCCACTGAGTTTCACGGGCAACCAGATAAGCATCTGTATATGCCTGCCCATTCAGACCCTCTAATTTTGCAGCTTCTGTTTCATCATAAATAGAAGAAGGGTCATTTAAATCAAAATATGGATTTGTTGCCATAGCATAAACTGCACCTGTTTTTGGGTTCATAATAATACCACATGCACGATTCTGAACTTCATATTCTTTAACCATTTCACTTAAAGCTTTTTCAAGATAATACTGCAATGTAATATCAATAGTTAAATGCAAAGAATCTCCATTTTCTGCTTCATATGTAGTAGAATATCTATATGGCATTTCTTCTCCATTAGCTGCTTGTGCTGATATTATACGTCCATCAACACCTGAAAGATATTCATCATACTGATATTCAATACCATACTGACCATCACCATCGCCATTTGTAAAACCAATTACACTTGATGCTAATTCTTGTTGAGGATAGTAACGTTTTGTTGTTGGCTGTATGGCGAAATACGCTAAACTCAAATCATCAAAATAGTTTACAATCTCATCTGCAACATCTTTTTCAACCTGAGTTTTTAGAATATAATAACGTCCCTCTTTACTGAAAGAATCAATTACTTCTGATTTTTCAATTCCTAATTTTCCTGAAAGATAACTTGCTATTGAATTTTTTAAATTATCAATATTTATAATACCTTCAGGCTGCTTCTTTTTTTCTTCTGCTTTAGAAATTTTTGCAGCATTATTTTCGTCAATTTCTTTCATTTCATCACGAAACAACTCAGGGTCTATATAAACATTATAAACAGTAGCACTCCACGCAAGAGGTGTTCCTGTCATATCATAAATAGCCCCACGCTGTGCTTCCAGCTTCATTGTTCCAAAATGATAGTTATTTGCAAGAGCTTCGTATTTTTTATTTTCTAAAACTGAAACTGTGAATAGCTTAATAATTACAGCAATACATATACATACCATAATAATAAGTACTATTGAATTAGCTCTGCGTTTCATCTTAGAGGTTGGCGTATTCGTACCCAAAACAGTGATTACATCATATTCTTCTGTTACTTTCAATTATAATATCTCCTTTCTAAATATTAAAATTAAGAAAACATCTTAACTTAACATTTTTTTAAATTTACTTATAATAGAATCAGGCAGGAAATTTAAAAAATCCCCCGCCTGTATAAACGAATTGTCTACATTTAGACAAGATTTTTTCCATCGCAAAGAAAGCCCAATCGAATCACGTAAAATGAAAGGGGAATACATACCGACTGCACTTGGTTCCGCCTGTCCGACGGTGTATTTGTGTGTAAGAACAGCCGGTATCCGATTCCATCTTTTTCGACACCCGATTCAGTATCTCTTTCTTTGTCATCTATACTAACGGTAATTATCTATATATATGCTTTTTATTGCATTTACCGATAGCATCATATAAATTGATGACATACCCTTTAATTATCTATGCTAAACACAGATTCAAGAGTTTCCCGCTTCTCAAAATTATATGTAAAATATAAGCGAGCAATCCCCGTGTGTCCCACGGTTCGGAATTGCTAGTAAAACAAAACTATATCTTATTACCTTTTAATTTCAATATAGCGCAACCCATATTTATTAATAAATAGTTATAACAATAATCTTTAATAAAATTAAGACAAAATTTAATTACATCACTATTTTACTATATGCTAATTATCCTCGCAAATATTCAATAAAATCATTAAATTTACGCTTAATTCTAACAAAAATATTTTGTTCAGGTTCTTCAATAACAACTCTGTCTTCTGTTTGAATCTGAATATATTGAATCTGAGACTGATCTAATTTCTGCAATCCCAGTTGATTTTCCGCATATTCTTTAATATTTCTAATTGAAGCCTGCCCTTCAAGTTCAGTCTGCATTCTTACATTTGAACTTCTCATCTCATTCAAAGTTGTATTAGCAGATGAAATTTGCGTATAGACCTCATTAAGCTGTACATAACTATTAATTACTAAAGAAAAAAGGAATAATGCAATTATACCTACAACTGCGACTTTTATAATTGAACTTCGTTTGCTGTTTTCTATTTTAAACAAAGAAGTTTTTTTAGATTTTTTTTCTTGCTTCTGAGAAGTTTCAACTTTTTCTAAATTTTCGGCTGATTCTTCCTTTATTTTTTCAGATGGATTTAACGTTTTTGCTTCAGCCATAAGCCGTATCTATCTCCTTTCGATTACACGCAGTTTTGCACTTCTGCTACGATGATTTTTCTCAAGTTCAGCATCACTTGCTGTAACTGGCTTTCTGAAAATCAACTTACCTTCTGGTTCTTTTCCACAAACACATTGAGGAAAATCAGGAGGGCAGGTGCAACCTTGACACCACTGTGCAAATCGACGTTTTACGATTCTATCTTCCAATGAATGAAACGTTATTACTGCTAAACGACCACCTTTTTTTAAACTGTAGAAAGCTGATTCCAAGCCTGATTCCAAATGCTCAAATTCACCATTTACAGCAATTCGTATAGCTTGAAATGTTTTTTTACAAGGATTTTTTTCACGGCGAACTTTCTGCGGTACGCTTTTCTTTACAATTTCAGCAAGTTCAGATGTTGTAGAAATTAATTTTTCCGTTCTTGCTGTGACAATATTACGGGCAATAGAACGAGCAAACTTCTCTTCTCCATAAGAAAACAAAATATTAACAAGTTCATTTTCTGACCATGTATTCACAAGTTCAGCAGCAGTCATACCACTTTGGCTCATACGCATATCCAAAGGTGCATCTGTATGATAAGAAAATCCTCTTTCTTCTGTATCCAACTGATGAGAAGAAACACCTAAATCCATCAATACGCCATCCACTTCTGTAATATGAAGCATTGCCAAAACACTTTTAATTTCATCATAATTTGCATGAATTACTTTTGCCGGATAAGGAGCAAGTCTTTGCGTTGCAATGAATACAGCATCGGGGTCTCTGTCTAAACCAATAAGAAGGCCATTTTTTGATAATCTTTTAGCAATTTCGCAGGAATGTCCGGCACCGCCTACTGTTCCATCAACATAAATTCCATCAGGACAGATATTAAGTCCTTTTAACGTTTCTTCTAAAAGCACTGGAATATGTACAAATTCCATTACAACCTCCGTTATCAAAGCTTTAACATTTATAAAAAATAAAATAACATGTACTCACACATTTTAATTATATTTTTTATAACAACTATCAATGCTGTTACTTATTTGATTACAAAACAAAACTAATAAAATCATCTGTAAATAATAATGAAATATAGCTTTTTATTGTCACAATATTATTATACATTATCCTGATAAAAAAAGCAATAATTGATTGATAAAACAAAGATAAAAATATACTTTAAAAATAGAATATTTTTTATGCAACATGCACAAACAAAGGCGTATTTTATCTATTTTTATCTTTATTCTACCATTTTTTATAAACATTAATAAACATAAAAAAGCGGACAGCATGAACTGTCCGCCTAATTATAACTTAAATTATTCGTTAATAGCTGTTACAACGCCAGAACCTACTGTTCTACCACCTTCACGGATAGCAAAACGAAGGCCTTCTTCAATAGCGATTGGAGAAATAAGTTCAACGTCCATAGCAACGTTATCACCAGGTGTACACATTTCAACATCAGCTGGCAATGTGATTATGCCAGTTACGTCTGTTGTTCTGAAATAGAACTGTGGTCTGTAGTTGTTGAAGAATGGAGTATGACGACCGCCTTCTTCCTTCTTCAGAACGTAAAACTGAAACTTGAACTTTGTATGTGTATGAATAGAACCTGGCTTACAGAGAACCTGTCCTCTTTCAACCTTATCACGAGTAATACCACGGAGAAGAGCACCAATGTTATCACCAGCTTCAGCGAAGTCAAGTGTCTTTCTGAACATTTCGATACCTGTTACAACTGTAGACTGCTTTTCTTCAGACAGACCAACGATTTCAACAGTTTCGTTAACGTTCAATCTACCTCTTTCAACACGGCCTGTAACAACAGTACCACGACCAGAGATTGTCATTGTATCTTCAATTGGCATCAAGAATGGCTTTGCATCGTCACGTTCTGGAGTTGGGATGTAAGAGTCAACTGCATCCATCAAATCAAGAATTGGCTTGTAAGCTGGGTCAGACAAATCATCTGGAGCATTCAGAGCTGCAAGAGCAGAACCTGTGATAATTGGTGTATCATCGCCAGGGAATTCATATTCAGACAATGTGTCACGGATATCCATTTCAACGAGTTCGAGAAGTTCTTCGTCGTCAACCTGGTCAGCCTTGTTCATAAATACAACGATTGCTGGAACGCCTACCTGACGAGCAAGCAGGATGTGTTCCTTAGTCTGAGCCATAGGACCATCAGAAGCAGCAACTACGAGGATAGCACCATCCATCTGAGCAGCACCAGTAATCATGTTCTTTACATAGTCAGCATGTCCTGGG
>JAFTWL010000105.1 GCA_017465305.1 Ruminococcus sp.
CGTTGCTTCTCTTACAGCATATGCATATATACAACGATTTGTAAAAAATAAAAAGGCTGCTGTTATTGGTGGACTTCTCTACTCCTTTTCTGGTTTTCAGCTATTCAATATCTTTTTTAATCATTTTCACGATGTAACAGCATTTTTTCCACTTATGCTTATCGCTATGGAGGAAGCTATAAATAATAATCGCAAAGGTGTATTTGCTTTATCAGTTGCTCTCATGAGTGCTATAAATTATTTTTTCTTTACTGGTCAGGCTGTTTTCCTTGTACTTTATTTCGTTGTTCGTTGTTGCTCAAATGATTTTAAAGCAACACCTAAAAAATTTATATGCCTTGCTTTAGAAGCTGTTATCGGTGTTATGTTATCATGTTTCATACTACTTCCTTCAGCGTTAGCAATATTAGAAAATAATCGTGTTTCATCTCATCTCTATGGCAATGACTTAATTGCATATAGTGACCAGACAAGAATATGGAGAATTATACAGAGCTTCTTTATGATTTCTGATGTTCCTGCACGTCCTAATCTGTTTTCAAGCAATAATGCAAAATGGTCATCTATTGGTGGTTATCTGCCACTATTCTCTATGGTTGGCGTTTTGACTTTTATGAAGCAAAAAGAAAAACACTGGGCAAAAAGGCTTGTCTTAATCTGCATTATCTGTGCTTTTATACCTATACTTAATAGTGCATTCTATGCTTTTAATGGTTCTTATTATGCCAGATGGTATTATATGCCTATTTTAATTATGGCAATGATGACTGCCTATGTACTTGACAATCATAAGATGAATGCTAAATATGGAATTAGCATATGTGGTATATTCTTAACTGCATTTTTCATTATTTCTGCTTTGCCTGTAAAGAAAAATGACAAAGTAATATGGGGAAGATTCCCTAAATATCCTGAACATTTTTATATTACTTTTATTATTTGCGTTGTTTCACTTATAATTACAGCATTACTGTTTAATATGCGTTCAAAGGGAAAAAATATATTAAAACATGCCTGTGTTCTTACTGTTGCAGCAAGTATTGCATGTACAATGTCAACGATTTATTTCGGTGCATATACACCCCAAAGGGCAATTGAATATATTGACAAGGCAATAGATAAAGAAAATGATATTGAAATCAGTGTTTCACCTGATAATTTCTTTCGTGTAGACATTTCTAAAGACCGTGATAATTATCCTATGCTCTGGCAACTTCCTTGTATGAGAACATTTCATAGTATTGTTCCTGCATCTGTTATGGATTTTTACAGCAGTATCGGAATTACAAGAGATGTTGCATCAAGGGTTGACACATCTTATTACACACTTCGTGGACTATTTTCCGTTGAATATTATTTTCAGGAAATTGATAAAGAAGACATTGTCTCCGATGAAATGCCTGTTTGCGATTTAAAAGGATTTTCATATTATGACAAACAAAATGGATTTAATGTATTCAAAAATGACTATGCTATTCCTATAGGCTTTACATTTGATAATTATATATCTGAAAGTGACTGGAACAACTACACAGAAGAAAATAGAAGTAAAATTTTAATAGATGCAATAGTATTAAATGATGAACAAATCGAAAAGTATGGAAACTTATTATCACCTTTTGAAAAAAATAATGATGTATTTACAGAAGAATATTATTTAAAAGCATGTACAAAACGTGCATCTTCAGCTTGCCATACTTTTAATTATGATTCTAAAGGATTCACTGCACAAATATCTTCTCAAAAAGATAATCTTGTATTTTTCAGTGTCCCTTGGGATAGTGGATGGTCTGCAAAAGTTAACGGTGAAAATGTTGATATTGAAAAAGTAGATACAGGATTTATGGCTGTACCTGTTTCTGAAGGCGAAAATACAATAACTTTTACTTATCAGACTCCTGGATTAAAAACAGGATTTATGATTTCGATTGCTGGATTAACTGGATTTATAATCTATATGTTTGTTTGCTATAAGTTCTTTAATAAAAAATCTGAAAAGGTTGATGTATACTGTATAGATTATGATAATGATAACGAAAACTAAATTATTTTATTAAATGGAGGTCTTAAAATGCACTTGGAAGAAAAAACACAAAAAAGTGAAATAACTTATCAGGGTAAAATTTTTCATATTACAAAAGATACTGCTCTTCTTGAAGATGGTCAGGAAGTTCAACGTGATGTTGTACACCACTCAGGTGGTGTATGTGTAGTTCCTCTTACAGAAAATAATACTGTCTTAATGGTAAATCAATATCGCTACCCTATGCACGAAATAACATTAGAAATACCTGCCGGAAAAAGAGAACAAGGTGAAAATCCTGAAGAATGCGGTTTACGTGAATTAAGGGAAGAAGTGGGAAGAACTTGCAATTCATATATTTCACTTGGATGCACTTATCCTACACCTGCTTACGATACGGAAGTAATTTATATGTATCTCGCAAGAGAGTTATCTGCTCCTAAAGAACAACAATTAGATGATGAAGAATTTCTTGATATTGTAGAAATACCTTTAGAAGAAGCCGTTAATCTTGTAATGCAGGGAAAAATTCCTGATGCAAAAACACAGATTGCATTATTAAAAACATGGTTTTTAATTAAAAAAGAAAAAGACCAGAATATTTAAAATTCTGGTCAGGTTCTTAATTTTATAATTATTCAGAGTCCATACAAAATAATCAAATTAAGAAATTGCAGGCTGTGCCTGTTCGTTCTCTGCTTCCATTAAAGCAAGATGCTGATTATATGTTTCCATAATCTGATTTTCAATACTCTGACGGGCAACGGCAGAAATAGGGTGTACAATATCACGGAATACGCCGTTTTCATCTTTTCTGCTTGGCATTGCAACAAAAAGACGTTCGTCACCCTGAACAATCTTAATGTCATGTACTGCAAGCATGTTGTCAATGGTGATTGATACAACGGCACGTAAACGACCTTCAGTTATAATTCTTCTGATTTTGATATCTGTAATTTCCATAAAATAAACCTCCTGATGATGTCACAGTTATTATATAAATAACTCTATCTTCTGTAACAACTTTTAAATATCATTTCCCCATCATTAGCATATATCACTTCAGTCGGGGTCATGCATATAGTATGGAATCTGAATATAACAAATATTCACATCTTGCACTATTAACTTTTTATTTTTAATTATAAAAGCCAATGTAAGATGTTATATATTATTATAAACTAAACAAATTAAATTTACTATAAGGAAAAAGGTGATTTTTTTGAACAAAGACATTTTAAAATGTAAAAAACACATTCATTTTATTGGTATAGGTGGTTCAGGAATGTATCCACTTGCTCAAATTCTTCATGAAAAAGGATATTATCTCACAGGGTCAGATAACAACGAAACTGAAACACTTCAGGCTGTACGCAATATGGGCATACCTGTTACTCTTGGTCAAAAAGCTGAAAATATAGAAGGTGCTGACCTCATCGTGCATACTGCCGCTATTATGGCTGATAATCCTGAACTGATTGCTGCAAGACAAAGCGGTGTTCCTGTTCTGGAAAGAAGTGAACTACTGGGAATCGTTACAAGCTGGTATGATAACGCCATATGCGTTGCCGGAACACATGGAAAAACAACAACAACATCTATGGTAACTCAGATTTTATTTGATGCCGGAATTGATATTGCTGCTTTTATAGGCGGAAAGCTTCCTTGTATTCATGGCAGTGGAAGAAGCGGAACAAGCGACATTATGACTTGTGAAGCATGTGAATTTGTTGATACATTTTTAAAACTATACCCTGACATCGCAGTTCTGCTCAACATCGATGCAGACCATCTTGACTATTTCAAAACAGTTGATAACATAATTCGTTCCTTCCATAAATTCAGCGAAAATACAACAAAGGCTATTATTTACAATGGCGATGACGAAAACACATGCAAAGCTGTTGAAGGAATTACAGGCAAAGATAAAATTACTTTTGGCTTATCTGATAAAAATGATTATTATGCTAAAAATATTATTCATGTTTCAGGTCTGGAAACACGCTTCACTGTTATGAATCATGATAAAGAATTAGGCGAAATCACTTTACACGTTGCCGGACATCATAATATTTGCAATGCTCTCGCTGCTACAGCAGCCGCTCTTTATGTAGGTGCATCATTTGACGATGCTGTAAAAGGTTTGTCTGCTTTCAGAGGTGCAGGACGAAGATTTGAAAAGAAAGGTGAAGTAAACGGTATTACACTTGTTGATGATTATGCACACCATCCAACAGAACTTACAGCAACACTCAAAGCTGCAATGGATATGAAATTTAATTCTGTATGGGCCGTTTTCCAGCCATTCACATATTCAAGAACTGCTATGCTTCTTGATGAATTTGCAGAAGCTCTTTCTATACCAACACACGCTGTTTTAACAGATATAATGGGTTCAAGAGAAAAAAACACTTATCCTATCTTCACTCGTCAGCTTGCTGAAAAAATTCCTGATGCTGTGTATTTTCCGCAGGATGAAAGCAATCCAGATTCAAATGATACAAGAAAATACGAAAACTTCCAGCAGGTATGTGATTATATATGTGAAAACGCTAAAAGCGGTGACCTTGTAATAACTCTCGGATGTGGTGATATTAACAAAGTTAATAAAATGATTCTGGAAGCACTCGAAAAAAAGAATAAGTAAATTTAATTTTACTGATTTTTAAGACGTTCATAAAAAAAGACTTTTCATTGATTGAAAAATGTATTATAATATAAGAAGCAGTTTAAAATACACTGCTTCTTTGAATTTTACTATGAAAGGAACTACAACTATGTTAAATAAAGTAAAGTTCTCCATTTGCGGGAAAGATTTGACACTGCAAACTTCTGAATCTTCAAATTATGTTTTTGGACTTGCACGCACTCTTGAATCTCGTATTACTGAAATTACAAATACAAACAGCAGTGCTTCTCCTTTTACTGCTGCTATAATGGTTGGTATGTCTACACTTGATGACCTTAATAAAACAAATCGTAAATTAGATTCTCTACGTGAACAATCAAAAGAATATGTTGATGAAGCAGGTAAAACAAGATTAGCATATGATGCTGCCATTAAAGAAGTTAATAATTTAAAATCTGAAATCGCAGAACTGAAAAAACAGCTTGAAAATGCTACTGAAAAGGAAATGGCATAATCATGTTGTCTTATCCTGAAATACTTGCCCCTGCTGGCTCTATGGAATCTCTTATTGCAGCGTTAAGATGTGGTGCTGATGCTGTTTATGTTGGTGCTTCTAATTTTTCAGCAAGACAAAATGCCTCTAATTTTGACTTACCTTCTCTTCATAAAGCTGTCGATTTATGTCATCTATATGGTGCAAAATTATACCTCGCAGTAAATACTATATTGTTACAATCAGAATTTTCTGAATTTGCTTCTCTTATAAAAAATGCTGCTGATTATGGCATAGATGCATGTATTGTACAGGATTTAGGAGCTTCAAGAATTATAAGAGAAATTGCTCCTGCTCTTCCTCTTCACGCTTCAACACAAATGACTATACACACACCAGAAGGTGCTTTATGGGCTAAACAAGAAGGATTTTCACGTGTAGTCATTTCAAGAGAATTAAATCGTGAAGAAATAAAAAAGATATGTAAGTGCAAAATAGAAGTAGAACAGTTTGTACATGGTGCACTTTGTATGAGCATTTCTGGTCAATGTATGCTATCTGCTGTTATTGGTTCACGAAGTGCTAATCGTGGACGATGTGCCCAAGCCTGCAGACTTCCCTTTTCAGCATCCTACAATAGTGAAAATTGTGCATTATCTTTAAAGGATTTATCTCTTGTTGAACATATGTCAAATATTATAAAAGATGGCGTTACTTCTCTTAAAATTGAAGGTCGTATGAAACGCCCTGAATATGTAGCTGCTTCTGTTACTGCTCTTCGTCAGGCAAGAGAAGGACAAACTCCTGATTTAGAGGCTTTGCGTGCTGTATTTTCAAGAAGTGGTTTTACAGATGGGTACTATACAGGCATAAAAAAAGATATGTTCGGAACAAGAATAAAAGATGATGTAACTTCTGCAAAAACAGTTTTGCCAAAACTGGCAAAACTCTATGAAAAAGCTCCGAATCGTATTCCATTAAGCTTTAATATATCAGTACATCAAAATAAACCTGTATATGTTACTGTTTCTGATTATGATGGCAATTCAGCAACAATAACAGGTGCTTTTCCTGAGACAGCAAAAAATCATGCAACAGATATTGAACAACTTGAAAGACAATTTAAAAAATTGGGAGATACACCTTATTTCTGTAAAGAAATTTTTGCTGATTGTGATGGTATATCTGTAGTTTCAGCTTCTGCTCTAAATTCTTTGAGAAGAAAAGCTTGTGAAACAATTGATAATTTACGAATTCAGAAAAATAAACCTGATTATAAAATTTACTCCCCTAAATTCATCGTAGAAAAAAATTATAACAATAAACAATCAGAAAATAAAGAACTTTCTCTGCGTGTTCGTGTACGCACTCTTAAACAATACAAAGCCATTGAAGATAAAAAAGATTTATCAATATTATTGCCTTTATCCTGTGCAAAAACATTAAATAAAGCTCCGGATAACTGTATTATTCAGCTTGCAGGATTTACTCAGGACGAAGAAAAATTAAAAAATGATTTGAAAAAATTATTTGATATTGGATTTCGTCATTTACAATGCGAAAATCTATCACATATTAAAATCGGAAAAGAAATTGGTTATGTTCTTCATGGAGGAACAAGATTAAATATTGCTAATACTATAAGTGTTCAGGAAATAAAAAGAATGGGAATAGATGATATTATACTTTCTCCTGAATTAACATACAAACAAACTCTTAATTGCAATGGAATTATTCCAATTGGTATATATGCTTATGGTCATCTTCCTGTTATGCTAATGAGAAACTGTCCCATTAAAAATGAAATAGGATGTAAAAAATGCAATCATTTTATTACAGACAGAACAAAAAGAAATTTCCCTATATTCTGTGAAGATGGCATTATAACACTATATAACTCTGTGCCAATATGGCTCGCTGATAAAATTAAATCTTTATCAAATATAGATTTCTTTCTTCTTGATTTTACAACAGAATCTCAAACAGAAATTTTATCTGTTATTCAAAATTATAAAAATGGCTCTGCTTCAAAACAACAATTGACAAGAGGACTATTATATAGGGGAATAAAATAAAAACTTATTCTTATATTAAATATATAAAAATATGAAATAAAAGGAGTATTTTAATTATGAAGCTGTCAATAAAAAAATTACGCAGTTATGCTAAAATACCTACTAATGCGACTTCAGGAAGTGCAGGATATGACCTTTATGCTGCTATTGAATCACCTATTACTATATCATCAGGTGAAATTTACGGCATTCCTACAGGAATAGCTATAGCTCCAGACTGTAATGATATAGCTATTATGATTTATGCCCGTTCAGGTCTTGCCTCCAAACATGGCATAGCTCTTGCAAATGGAGTTGGAATTGTTGACAGTGACTATCGTGGGGAAATCATTGTTCCTTTGATAAATCTTAGTAAAAATGATTTTACAATTCTGCCTGATATGCGTATCGCACAGCTTGTAATTACTCCTATTATACACCCTCAGATACAAATAACTGAAAATTTAGAAAATACAAACCGTGGCATTAACGGTTTCGGTTCTACCGGACTTTAAGAAAGGATTGATAAATAAAAAATATGGTTATTAAAAAAATATTTGCCTATTTGCTGGCATATATAGTAGCCCTTGTTTTGGGTGGCTGCATTGCAGCTATAGGTGGTCAGTTCAATGCTATGAGCTGGCTGTCATTTTCACCTGAATTTGGATTTGAACCATTTTCTTTAAATCTCGTTGTAATTCGACTTACATTCGGACTGCATATAAAAATAAGCGTTGCTCAAATTATTATGCTTGTTGTAGCTATATTTGTTGCCCCTAAGGTTGTTTCTACATTAGTAGCTCCTAAAAAATAATTTTTTTATTTGTGAATTATACCAAAAACGAACAATGTTTTCTGCTTTAATTACGTAAATATACAGAATATATTCATTTTAAAAAAAATAATAAAAAAAGATTTGAGTCTTATATTATTTGGTGGTATAATGATTCTATGCAAACCATATGAATTAAAGTAAAAAATATATTTAATAATATCTTTTATTTATTATGTTAAAGATATTGAATATATAAATTATTTCTGTGCTGTTTTATAAACACAGCGATTTTCAAGTGTTACATACATTAAAAAATTTTTCTGAACTCATTTTATATAATCATAAAAATAAAAAGAAATAAAATTGATTTAATTTTAAAATGAGTTTCAGCAGGCATTTATTAGAAGGAGCGCAAAAATGTTTAAAAAAGATATTGGCATAGATTTAGGAACAGCAAATACACTTGTATATCTTTGTGGAAAGGGTATTATAATACGTGAACCAACTGTTGTTGCTGTAAATAAGCATACTGATTCTGCAAAATATGTAGGAAAAGAGGCTAAAGAAGTAATAGGAAGAGCCCCTGGTTCTATTGTTGCTGTCAGACCAATGAAAAATGGTGTTATTGCTGATTTTGAAATTACAACTGTATTGCTTCAGGAGTTTATACGCAAAGCTCTTCGTGGAAAAATGTTCACAAAAGCAAGAATAATTATATGTATTCCTTCTGGTGTAACTACTGTTGAACGTCGTGCGGTGAAAGAAGCTGCTGAACGTGCCGGAGCTAAACAAGTTATGATTGTAGAAGAACCTTTAGCATCTGCCATCGGCGCTGGAATGCCTATATGTGACCCTATAGGAAATATGATTGTTGATATTGGTGGCGGTACGAGTGAAGTTGCTGTAATTTCACTTGGTGGTATCGTTGTATCAAAAAGCATACGCTGTGGTGGAGACGAACTTGATGCTTCTATTATAAATCATATCAAAAAAAATTATAATCTGTTAATAGGAGAACGTACTGCTGAAGATATTAAATTGCAAATAGGTTCTGCTTTTCCATCTGATAGAGATGAAGTTATGGAAATCAAGGGCAGAAATCTCCTGAATGGTCTTCCTGAAAATATCAATATATCATCTTCTGAAATTCGTCAAGCCATGTCTGAACCACTTGCAAAAATTGTAGATGCTATTAAATGTACATTAGAACAAACACCTCCTGAACTCGCATCAGATATTATTGAACGTGGTATTGTACTATCAGGAGGAGGCGCTCTTTTACACGGAATTGATCGACTTATTCATCAGGAAACCAAACTTCCTGTACTTGTTGCAGAATACCCATTAGACTGTGTTGCCGAAGGTACAGGAAGAATATTTGAAAATCTTGATAAATATGAAGACGCAGTCACACCAAAGGAAAGCTGGTATTGATAAAGATATTATTTCTGTCAGTCTGTATTATTATATAGCTTATTTTAAAACATAAACTATATTAACTCTTTGAAAAAATTACTTAATAAAATTAAAAAATTCAAAGAATGTTATAGTTACAGACTGGCTGAAATATAATATAAAAAAGGAGACTTTTAGCCTATGGGCAATTTTTTTAAAAAAAATATAGTTCGTATTATTCTCTGTATAGTTGCTCTGCTCATCGGCATGATGCTGTATTCAGTAACACAGAGAGGATATACATTACCCACAACTGGTGCTATAGGGACAATATTAAATCCTTTAAGAAGTGCTGTAAATACTGTTTCTGATAAAGTATCTTCTTCTATAAAAATATTTACTGATAAAAAAGAATATCAAGACCAAAACAAATTATTGAAAGAAGAAAATGCAGAACTTAAAAATCAATTAGTTGAATATGAAAAAACAAAACAAAGACTCGCTGAACTTGAAGATTTTATGGAAATCAAAGAAGAACATGAAGATTATAAATTTTCTGACCCATGCACTATTATCGGATACGTCACAAATGACCCGTTTCATGGTTTTATAATAAATAAAGGAAGCAATAATAACATTTCTCTTTATGACCCTGTAGTAACTTCCAATGGTATTGTTGGAATTATTTCCGAACTTTCAGAAACTTATTCAATTGTAAAAACTATATGTTCTCCTGAATTATCTGTCGGAGCAATTTCAGCTAATGGCAAATATAGTGGCATTGTAGAGGGTGAAGTCCTCCTTTCCGATGAATATATGTGTCGTATGATTTATCTTGACAAGGATACTAAACTAAAATCAGGTGACCTTATTACTACATCAAGTGCGGGAAATTTGTTCCCACCTGGCTATCTTATAGGTACAGTAAAATCATTAGAAAATATGGAAAGCGGATTAAGTAAATATGCTGTAATTGAACCAGCTGTTGACTTTAAAACCTTAAGTTCTGTTATCGTAATTACTGATTATTCCGGAAAGGAGGCTTCTGATGGTCAGAAAAATTAGTCCTTCCCGTACTCCCAAACAAAAAATAAAAAATAATATTATACGATGGCTTGCATATGTTGTAATATTGTTTATATGTATAGTTCTTTCATCAGCAGGCTCTTATCAGAAACCTCTATTGCTTATTCCAGCAGCTATTTATATTTCATCTTTTTCAAAAGAATTTACTTCTATTATAATCGGAATTGTCTGTGGTCTTATGACTGATATAATATGTGGCTCTCTTCTTGGTTTTAATGCAATATTACTTATGTTCTTCTGTATTATAACACATCTGTTATATAAAAATCTTTTACAACAAAGAGTTCTAAACTTTATAGTTGTTTCTGCCGTTTTTATATTTATTCAAGGTGTTCTTAACTATTTCTTTTTCTATGCAATCTGGGGATATTCTAATGTATCACATATCTTTTTTTACAAAACGCTTCCAATATGCGGCTATACACTTATTTCAGGAATTATAATTTATTCTGTAATCAGTTTTATAAATAACAGATTACCGGTTGAATAAAACTAAATCTGTTTATTACAGATATTTTGTAAATATTAAAGAGAATTTTATTATTAAAAGCATAGAAAACAATTGACTTTACTATAAAAATATGATACAATTTTAATAAAGATATAATGTATTTAGGGGATTTTATACATATATCTTTAAATAAAATTTTTATAGAAAGGATATACTTCTATGCAATTAAAACCTGTAAAAAATTATAAGATGCCAGACTATCTGAAAAAGGTTGCTGGCTTATTAGCGACTACAACTATGCTGACTGGATGCTTTGATGCTCCTCTTTCTACAGACGGAGAAGTAGCAAATCCAAATACAACAAGCACACCTACTACAACTACAGTTGCAACAACTACTCAGCTTGAAGGTGAAGCTACTATACCAGCAGAAACAACAACAAACTCTCAGGTAGAACTCGATGGAGATATTGTCACAACTATAGCAACTACTACCCAACTTGAGGGCGAAGCAACTATACCAACAGATTTAACAACTACAACAACCGAGCCTGTTCTTGCAGGTGCCTTGACTACTACTGAACATATTGGAACAACAATAACTACAACTACTGAACCTATCCTTGCAGGTGATATTCCTTTTGTAACAAATGGAACAACAACTATGACAACAACCGAACCTACTCTTGAAGGAACTATTCCTATTCCAACGGAAACTACCACTGAACCTATTCTTGCTGGTGATATTCCTATCCCAACAGAAACTACTACTAAAGTAATAACTGCTGGCGTAGCTCCAATTCCTGAACCTTTTGGAACCACAGCTACTACCGAAGTTGTAACTGGCGGTGTAATAGCAATTCCTGAACCTGCTGTAACTACTTCTGCACCTAATAAAACAATAACTAACTAACAAAACAACAAAATAGAAAGATTTGGTGATTTATATTGAATGTAACATTACATCTCACTGAACAATGCAACATGAATTGTAGTTATTGTGTTCATGATAAAAAGGAATTGCATATGTCTGAAAAAGTCATGCTTGCTTCCTGTGATTATATATTCCAAAGCGGTAAATCTGCTGGTATATGCTTTTTTGGAGGAGAACCACTCCTAAAAAAAGATTTAATTTATAAAGCTATTGAGTATTATAAAATATTATCAAAAGAAAAAAATATGCCGTTCTCATGTAAGATGACAACAAATGGAACACTTCTTGATAAAGAATTTCTTGAGTATGCTAAAAAAATAGGAATGCTTATAGGACTTTCTTTCGATGGATGTGGACAAGATATATGCAGAAAATACACAAATGGAAGTGGCACTTTTAGAGACGTTGAAGAAAAAGCAAAATTATTATTAGAATATATTCCAAATTCATATGCTATGATGACTATTGCACCACAGGCAGTACATACTTATGCTGAATCTGTAGAATACTTATATAACCTCGGTTTTCATAATATTACTGCTACTCCTGCATATGGCAAAAGAGTTAAATGGACTGATGAAAAACTTGAAGAACTCAAAGCAGAATTAAAAAAGACTGCCGATTTCTATAAAAAATGCTTTGAAAATGATAAACATATTTATTTTGGTACTTTTGATTCAAAAATTTCTGATGCTATCAGCGGAATAAATTCAGGAGCAAGATGACATTTAGGACTGCGTCAGATGCCTGTAACATATGATGGTTCTTTGTATCCATGCACACAGTTTATAGGTGACCCAGAATATAAACTCGGAAATGTATTTAACGGTTTAGATAATGAAAAAGTTAAAAAACTAATTCAAAAAAGTTCTATGCCTGATGAATGTCTCAACTGTGATTTGAAAAATCGTTGTACAAATTCATGTGGATGTATGAATCGCCTGGAGACAGGCAATGAAAATCATGTATCACCTATGCAGTGTGCATATGAACAAATACTTATAAACATAGTTGATGAATTGGCTGAACATTTAATTAAAATTGATGAAAAGCGATTCTTAAAAAAATTTGTAAATAAATGATTTTTTAAATGAGTTAATCCCCCTCCCTTAAAGAATAATTCTTTAAGGGAGACGTTAATATTATAATACAATTCACTGAAAAAATTTATTTTGCCACTCTATGAAAGGATAGTGTATTTCTATGAAACGTAAAAAATCTATAATTTTTTATATCAAAGTGATATTTGCCATTTTAATAATAGTATGTGCTTTTTGCCTATGCACTTACAGACTGATGAAAATTCAAATAGTAAATAGTCAAAGCTATACTGAAAGGGCAGATGTCATTTATCACTATTCACAAGTACTATCTGCTACAAGAGGCGAAATTGTAGATATAAACGGAACTCCTATAATTGAAAATAAAATAGGATACAATGTTATTATATCTCCAGATATGTTTCCGGAAAATAATATCGAAGGCAATGCTATTTTATTAGAAATATGTAATTTCCTTGAAAGTATATCAGTAGAACCAGAAGAAACCCTCCCTATTTCTGTTGAACAACCATATACATTTACTACAGAAGATGAAGATACACTGAATGATTTAAAAAGTAAATTAAAACTAAATGTATATGCAACAGCAGAAAACTGTATTGACCGTTTAATTGACACATATGACATTTCTCCTGAATATACACCTTGGCAACAACGTAGAATTGCAGGCATCAGGTACGAAATGATGTTAAGAGGTTTTTCTATGAGTAATCGTTTTACTCTTGCTAAAGATATTCCTCTTGAAGCTGTTACAAAAATTAAAGAAAATAATATGACTCTCCAAGGTATTGACATTGCAGAAGAAGGCATTCGCTCAATTGCACAAGGAGATATAATTCCACATGAAATAGGTAGTGTCGGCCCTATATATGCTGACGAATATGAGGAACTCGCTGAACAAGGATATGATTTGGATGATACTGTAGGGAAAAGTGGAATAGAACGTGCTATGGAAAAATATTTGCGTGGTAAAGATGGTGTTAAGTCCTTGTCTTTAATAGATGGCGAAGTAATCTCTACAAAAATTGAAACACCTGTGGAATCAGGAAATACAATAAAATTAACTGTTGATAGTACATTTCAGAAAGACCTTCAAAAAATTCTTGAAAACTTTATAAAAAATTTCGACTCTTTACGTGATTCCAGAACAACAAAACTCGGAAAAGTCACAAATGGTGCTATTGTAGTTCTTGATGCTAAAACTGCTGGTGTTCTTGGTATGGCAACTTGTCCTACTTACACATTACAAGAATATGATGAAGACTATGAGAAACTATTAAAACGTGATAATGACCCTCTTGTAAATCGTGCAACTATGGGATTGTATCAACCAGGTTCTTCATTTAAAACAATTACTGCAACTGCTGGTATGAATGAGGGTATTGTGACAGGAGAATCAAATTTTTATTGTGGTCGTGATTATCAATTTAAAGATGTTAAATTTAGTTGTTTAGGAGCTCATGGTGATATAGCCTTAGTAGATGCTTTAAAATATTCATGTAATATTTATTTTTATAAGATGGCTGAACAGCTCACTATTGATAGAATTTCAAAGTATGCTACCCTTTATGGATTAGGTCAGAATACAGGTATTGAAACGGGTGACCTTGCTGGTTATATCGCTAACCCTGAAACATACGCTAAAAACGATTGGGAATGGACAGTAGGTAACGTTCTTCAGGCTGCTATCGGTCAGGCTAATGTTGCTGTTACACCTCTTCAGATGGCAGTAGTTGCAAATACAATTGCTAATGAGGGGGTTAGATATAAACCACACTTAGTAGATAGCATATGGGATTATAATATGGAAAAGTGTATTGAAAAAATAAAACCTACTGTTGCAGCAACTATTGATGTTATAAATGATTCTGTATATTCATATATTGAAAGTGGTATGATTGCTGCTGCAAATACTAACTACCCTGATAAATATTCACTTTCTAATCTTGGTTATGATGTTGCTGTAAAAACAGGTACTCCACAGAGAGGCTCAAATGGTGAACAGGATTCTTTCTTTATTGGCTATGCTCCGGCTGATGACCCTCAGATTGCTTTTGCTGGTGTTATTGAAGGCGGTGAATATTCTAAATATATGATTCGTGATATTCTTAAAGCTTATGAACGCTATCAATCAAGAGCAAAATAATAATTCATAATAATATATTTTTAAACGAAGTATAACTATTAAAGATTATACTTCGTTGATTTTTTATAATATAATTTAATCTAAATTAAAATAAAATTGATTTTAAATTCATGTTAAGTTTAATATATATACTATATAAAAATATTCAGATAAAAAAGTATTTTTTAAGATTTTTTGCTAAAATTATTTTTAGTGATAATGCACAAAAAAGTGCCTATCATACACTGTACTTTTCACAATATTATAATTAAATCGCTCGAATGCTTTGACAATCTTCAGTTTTATGGTATAATAGTATTATGGCTTTTCTATAGTCTTTTTTATCTATCACAACACTATTATTTTTTAAAACAAAACTTAATATTTAGTGTTATAATTATAAAAAAATTAGATTTGCAAAAATTATCATTAGAAAGGAATGATTTTATTTTATGACAATTGCCCTAATCGCACATGACGCAAAAAAAGAACTTATGATTCAATTTTGTATTGCTTACTGCGGTATCTTATCTCACCATACACTTTGTGCAACTGGAACAACTGGAAAGCAAGTAAGCGAAGCAACCGGATTAAAAATTCAGCGATATTTAAGTGGCTCACAAGGTGGAGACCAGCAAATTGCTGCTCTTATAGCCTGCAATGAAATTGATGTACTTCTCTTTTTCCGTGACCCTATTAACAGAAAATCTTCAGAACCTAATGAATTGAACTTATTGCGACTATGCGATGTCCATAATATTCCTGTAGCAACAAATATTGCGACAGCTGAAGCTCTAATTCTGGCATTAGAACGTGGTGACCTTGACTGGAGAGAAATAGGAAGCCCTAATATTTAATGTTATTTTTACTGACTTATTATTTGCATTTCCAAAAGAGCATTAAAAAATTTACACATATTTTTATAAAAGATATGTGTAATTTTTTGTCTTTTTTGAGGGGCAAATTTTTTCCTTGTTTGACAATAAGATTATAATGTGATATAATTATACTTGGATATATAACTATAGATTTTATAAAAATCTAATTGGAGGTTTTTTATGGCTGTTAAAATAACTCGTCCTCAGGGTACAGAAGATGTCACCCCTAAAAATATATATAAATGGCACACTTTAGAAAAAATTGCCCGTGATACAGCTGAATGTTTCGGATTTAAAGAAATCAGAGTCCCTACTTTTGAACAAACTGATTTATTTCTGCGTTCTGTAGGAGAAACTACTGATGTTGTTCAAAAAGAAATGTACACTGTAAAAGCAAAAGAAACAGAATTTACACTTCGCCCTGAAGGCACTGCTGGCACTATTCGTGCTATGCTTCAAAATGGCATGCTAAACGATGCACTGCCTCAGAAAGTATTTTATATCCTGTCATGCTTTCGTCATGAACGCCCTCAGGCAGGAAGATTAAGAGAATTTCATCAGTTCGGTGTTGAAATGGCTGGAAGTGCTGACCCTTGTGCCGATGCAGAAATTATTTCCCTCGCAAAAAATGTTCTTGAGCGTGTGGGATTGAAAAATATTGATTTACATATAAATTCTATCGGATGCCCTGCATGCCGTGCAAATTATCATGATGCACTGAAAAAATATTTTGCTGATTATAAAGATAAATTATGTGATACTTGTCTTACACGTCTTGAAAAAAATCCAATGCGTATTTTAGATTGTAAAAGTCCAATTTGTAGTGAAATTGCAAAGGATGCACCAGTTATTCTGGATTATCTATGCGAAGAATGCAATAATCACTTTGAAAAATTGCAGTCTTATTTAAAAGCTATGAATATTGAATTTTCTATTGACCCTAAAATCGTACGTGGTCTGGATTACTATACAAAGACTGTATTTGAATTTGTAACTAATGATATCGGAGCTCAGGGTACTGTATGCGGTGGTGGAAGATATGATGGTCTTATCACAGAACTTGGCGGTTCTCCTACCCCTGCTTTAGGTTTTGGAATGGGTCTTGAACGTCTGTTGCTGACTATGGAGAATCAAGGCTGTGACTTCATGATTCCTGCTACATGTGATTTGTATATTGCACCTATGGATGATAATGCTATTATTAAAGCAATGCAACTTACTCAGGAATTACGCTCTATGGGTTATCAGGCAGAATACGACCTTATGCACCGTGGAATAAAAGCACAGATGAAATATGCTAATAAGATAAATGCCTCATTCGTAATGGTTCTCGGTGGAAATGAACTTGAAAGTGGTGTTGCTAAGCTGAAATATATGGAAACTGGCGAACAAATTGAAATTTCACTTGATGATAAATTCTTTGAGACTTTTGAAAACAATATGATAAACTATGTATTAAAAGATACTCTTATTGATTTTGAGGAGGTTAAATAAATGGATACTATGAAAGGTATGCGTCGCACCTGCTATTGTGGCGAAGTTTCAGAAATCGGCAGTACTGTTATTGTAGGAGGCTTTGTACAGAAAATCAGAAATCTTGGAAATCTGATTTTTATAGACCTCAGAGACAGAACTGGTATCGTACAGCTTGCATTTAATGACGAAACTGACCCTGCTATTTTTGAAAAGGCATCTTCTTGTCATAATGAATATGTCCTTATGGCAAAGGGTAATGTTATAAAACGTTCAAGCGTTAATCCTGATTTGAAAACAGGTGAAGTTGAAATTCAGGTAACTGAACTTCGTATTCTCTCAAAAGCACAAACTCCGCCTTTTGTTATTACTGATGAGACAAAAGTAAATGAAGAATTACGTCTAAAATATCGTTATTTAGACCTTCGCCGTGCACCTCTTCAAAATAATCTTATTATGCGTCACAAGATTGCAAAGGCAGCAAGAGAATATTATTTTGATAATGACTTTATCGAAATTGAAACACCTATGATGATGAAGTCTACACCTGAAGGTGCAAGAGATTATCTCATTCCTTCACGTGTACACAACGGCAAATTTTATGCACTTCCACAATCTCCACAAATATATAAACAGCTTCTCATGGTTTCAGGAATGGATAGATATTTCCAGATTGCCCGCTGTTTCCGTGATGAAGATTTACGTGCTGACCGTCAGCCTGAATTTACTCAGATAGACTTGGAAATGTCATTTGTAGATGTAGAAGATATTCTTGAAATGACAGAAGGATTTATACAATATTTATTTAAATCTGTACTTGATAAAGATATCACTCTTCCTATTCCTCGCATGACATATAAAGAGGCAATGGACAGATATGGTTCTGATAAACCTGATACACGTTTTGACATGGAATTACAGGATATTTCTCCACTTGTATCTGATTTAGACTTTGTAGTATTCCGTTCAGCAATTGAAGCTGGTGGAAGTGTTCGTGCTATTGTTGCAAAACAAGCTGCTAAAACACTTACAAGAAAAGAAATTGATAAACTCACTGAAAAAGTAAAAGGTATCGGTGCAAAGGGCATGGCATTCATTCGCTGGAATGATGAAAAACCTACCTGCTCATTTGCAAAATTCCTGCCTGAGGGAAGACTCGAAGAAATCCTCAATCATCTCTCATGTGAAAAAGGCGATGTTGTCTTAATTATTGCTGATAAAAATAAAGTAACATTACCTGTACTTGGTGCACTTCGTCTTATGGTTGCAAAACAACTTGACATTATACCTGAAAATCAGTTTAATTTTCTTTGGATTACACAATTCCCATTCTTCGAGTGGGACGAAGAAAGTGAAACATGGGTTGCTATGCACCACCCATTCACTATGCCTATGGAAGAATGCCTTGAATATCTTGAATCTGCTCCTGAAAAGGTAACAGCAAAAGCTTTCGACCTTGTATTGAATGGTACTGAACTTTCTTCAGGTTCTATGCGTATTACCGACTATGAATTACAACAGAAAATGTTTGAGGCTTTAGGTCTTTCTGAAGAAGAAATTGAAGCAAAATTCGGCTTCTTAGTAGAGGCTTATAAATACGGTGCTCCTCCTCATGGCGGTCTGGGAATCGGTCTTGACCGTCTTGCAATGGTACTTTTACAAGCTGAAAGTTTACGTGATGTTGTAGCTTTTCCTAAAGTACAAAATGCAAGCGAACTTATGAGCTCCTGCCCTTCAACTGTAGATACTGAAAGCTTAGATGTTTTAGGTATACAAGTAAAACCAACAGAAGAATAATTTTTCTTTCTGCCTGTATAAACCTCCAAATGTGGTACAAACTACATTTGGAGGTGTTTTATATATGAATAAAACTATAAATTCAAGACGTGAAAAAGCAGGACGTTCTCGCTATAAGGGCTTTTATACAGCCATTTTAATAAGTCTTGCAATGGTAGGAGCTGCCTGTGCTTATGCGTACCAAATGACTAACAATACTCTTGAAGAAAATCTATCATCTCTCACAGAACTCGCAGAGATGACACAGCCACCAACTGAAAATACAACTAATTTTGCAGCAAATCCCTACTCGCCTGTAACTACACCAGCAGATTTAAATTCTGTTGCTGGTATTCAGACAGATGTTCCAAAAGATGAATCAAGTGCAGAATCTGATGAAATTTCTGAATCTGAAACAGATGAAAATGAAACTGCCGAAGAAGTAATTGAATCTGATGAAGAAAATGAAAATGAAGAAGCTGTTGAAACAATCTCTCATATACTTGTAAATCCTATTGAAGGCGAAGTATGCAACCCTTTCAGCAATGGAGAACTTGTAAAATCAGAAACTACAGGTACATGGCAAACACATAATGGAGCTGATATTTCAGCAGAAGAAGGCACTTCAGTATGTTCTATAGATAATGGCACTGTTTCTGAAATCGTAAAAGACCCTCTTTGGGGCATTACTGTTGTTATAGACCATAAAAATGGAATTGTAAGCCGTTACTGCAATTTAGCACCATCACTTAACGTAAAAGAAGGCGACACTGTAGAAAGTGGTCAGGAAATAGGTACTGTTGGCAATACAGCTGACGCTGAAAGTAAAATGGAACCTCATCTCCATTTTGAAATCCTTAAGAGCGGAATTTATATTGACCCTATGGCGTTCATTGAATCCTGATTATAAAAATAAAGCTGATACAATAATAATGTATCAGCTTTTTTTACTTAGTAGTTATTTGAAATGGTTCTGACAAAGGTGAGCAAAAAAAATCATGAAAATATTTTCATAATGTGATATAATAATAACACAATGAGAGGAGAAAATAAAAATGAATTGGATAACAGGTATACAAAATGCAATTGATTATATAGAAGATAATATTAAAAGTGAACTTGATTATAAAAAAATAGCAGACCAAGCCTTTTGCTCTGCTTTCTATTTTCAGAGAATTTTTAGTATTCTATGTGGTATAACATTAGGTGAATATATCAGGAATAGAAGATTAACACTTGCCGGCATTGATATTACTTCTACAAATAAAAAAGTTATTGACATTGCTATGACGTATGGCTATGAATCTCCTGAAAGTTTTACAAGAGCTTTTACAAAATTTCATGGAATTACTCCATCAGAAGCAAGACATAACAGTTCAATGTTAAAATCATTTTCCCGTCTCAAAGTACAAATTATTTTAAAAGGTGGTAATATTATGAATTATCGTATTGTTGAAAAAGAAGCTTTTTATGTGCTTGAAAAAGTTGAGAATCATAAAATTGTTGATAGCCAGCACATAAATACTATTCCTGATTTTTGGAGCAGAGCACACAGTGATGGAATAATAAATACTTTATTGAGTAAATCATCTGATAATACTTATATTTTCGGAATATGCTATGGCAATAATCATACTGATTGCCAAACCTTTGATTATTCTATTGCTGTTAATTGTAATAGTGATATCATTGTCCCTGAAGGATATCGTATAAATAAGATACCAGGAAGAACATGGATAATATTTGAATGCATTGGTTCTATGCCTCACACTATTCAGAAGCTATGGCATCAGATTTGCTCTGAATTTTTCCCTACGTCTAATTACATACCAACATACGAAATGGATATTGAAGCATACACAAAAGGCAATATGACTATGAACGATTATAAAAGTGAAATCTGGATTCCAGTGATTAAAAAATAATAAAAACATAAAAGAGCTACTGTATTGACTTAACAATGCAATAGCTCTTTCGCATCTATGGAAGTTTAATGTTTCTTTCTATTTATTTTTATCCTAAGTAATCAACAAGAACAGAATCACCCTCAATTGCTGGCAGACCTGCTGCCTGTCTTGCATATCTCTCAAGAACTGAACTTGCATTATCTACTGTAGCATAATCCACTTTATCAGCATTTATTTTACAACGTTTACCATCGATATCAGAAAGATTTTTCTGTTCTTCTGTAAATGTTTCTTCAAGACCTGCTGATTTTTTTGCATATTCATTTAGTATAAGGCTTGCATCGTCTACTGTTACTTCTCCGTCCTGATTTACATCGCCGACTTTATATTCAATAAGATGATTTAAAATATCAATATCTTCTTCATCTACAATTCCATCAAGATTCATATCGGCTAAATATAACTGTTTAAATAAATCTGCTGTTTTATCTTCTTCACTTTCTAAATATTCAGGATTGAATATACCAACTATTGTAGTTGGTGAAAATGTAGGCTTTGGTTCTGTTTTAGGAACAAAAAATGCATTCAATAATATAGACAAATCATGTTCTGTAACAACTCCGTCCATATCTATATCGCCTAATTTATAATTAGTATAAAGTTCTTTTTTAACATCATTTAAAATGTATCCTACTCTTCCAGCCCAATATCTATCATCTTTAGTGAAATTAAAAAGTATTTGCCCATCATCATGTGTATAATTAGAAAGAACCTCATTAACATAATTATCGTATCCACCAGCATACTTCTCCATATAATCCCAGTCCATTTTATAACCTAAATGAGCTTCATCAGCAAAAGCTGAAATTGCTGGTATAGATGCCATCGCTGTAACTCCAGACATCAAAATAGCTAAAAATTTATTTTTATTCATAAAATCACCTCATTTGATTTTATTATTGAGCATAGTATCCAATTACTCCAAGACTCCAACCAGGTTCATTATAAATCAACCCAGCAGCTGTTTCAGCGTAATATTTTAAAATTTGCTTTGGCTCAGAATATTTGGGAATAGAATTTCCGTCTTCATCAAGCAAATCCATAATAAATCCATCTCCATTACCATCTGCAAGTTGAACTATTGGTAATCTTGGAAAAAGACTTGCGAAATCATTTTTTATTTCACTAACCACTAATATTCTTGTTCCTTTATGTTTATTACGAGATTTAGTAATTGCACTCATTATATCAGAAGCATCAGTCATGTCAACATATCCATCAACATTCACATCACCATAAGCAATATCTCTATCATAAACAGCACAAGTTGCTATACCATCGTCAATTGTAGGTAATGTAGTTTCTATATTAGTAACAGAAACCTTAGAAGGCTCTGAAATATAAAATGTAAATAATTTACCATTAGAATTTGATATTTCTCCGCCTACTTCTGAAATTACAACCTTATTTCCATTCTGTGCACCAGCAGTAACAACATCATTAAAAATATTTCCGCTTTCTACAATCGGCATTCCGTCTGAATCTTTTATTACTTCACTATTAACATCAAATGTTAAAGCAGTTCCGCTCATTCCTATATTTCCTGAGATAGAAACATCTACTGCCACAGCACCAGCTGGAATTGTTGTTCCGTCATTTGCTACTATGGATTCCTCTAATGTCTTATAAGAAATATCAATAGCATTTGCTTCCTCTGCACTTACTAATGCACTTGCACAAGTTGTTACTGTTGCCATTGCCATTAAAGATGTGATGGTCTTTTTAATCATAGTTTTCATAAATAAAACATTCCTTCCCTTTATATACTTTTACAGTTTAATTTCATGGGGACTGGATTCCTTATCCCTATATATACATTACAAATTAAGATGTATTAAAATTATAAATTTTTATATTCTATAACGTACTTCTTCTCCAATATACCAACCTTCTACATTGTATGTTAATGCAGCTGCTGTCTGTGCATAGTAAGTCAAAATTTGCTGTGGGTCTGAGTATTCTTCTAAAACGTTACCTTGAGAGTCATATGGATTCATAATATATCCATCATCATTGCCATCTACTACTTCTGCAAAAGGCATGTTTGCTTCTGGAAAATAATAAGACAAGTTATTATTTGCTTCAGATACAGGTAATATTGTTCCACCAGCTTTTGCAATAGCACCTAAAACAATAACAGCATCTTCAACAGCTATACGTCTATCTCCATCTGCATCTCCAACAATATATGTAGCTAATGCTCGTGTGGAATAAGTATCAATTGCTTGATTTATATCTTCTTCTGTAACTACTGAAATTTTTACATCTACAATAGAAACATCAGAAGACTCTTCAAGATAGAATGTAAATAATGTACCATCTGCATTTGACATTTCTCCAGCTGCTTCTGAAATTACCACTTTATTTCCATTTTGTGCACCTGAAGTAGCTGCTCTGCCAAAGACATTTCCACTATCTACAACTGCCATTCCGTTTGAATCTTTTACTAACTTACTATCAACACTGAATTCCAAAGCAGTTCCGCTCATTCCTGTATTTCCTGAGATAGAAACATCTACTGCTACAGCACCAGCTGGAATTGTTGTTCCGTCATTTGCTACTATGGATTCCTCTAACGTCTTATAGGAAATATCAATAGCATTTGCTTCCTCTGCACTTACTAATGCACTTGCACAAGTTGTTACTGTTGCCATTGCCATTAAGGATGCAATGGTCTTTTTAATCATAGTTTTCATAAATAAAACATTCCTTCCCTTTATATACTTTTATAATTTAGTTTTATGGGGACTGGATTCCTTATCCCTATATCTATATTATAGCTCCTTAATCAGTTTTTGTCAAGTACTTTTCCAGAAATTTTTTCAATTTTTTTAGGTAAATCCAATATCTCAAAATATTCTTTTTCACATACTCCAAATTAAATAATTATAATTAACTATATAAATATTAAAAATGGTACTACTATTAAATATACTATTTATGCATTACTATTGATTTGCTTTTTTTAAAATAATTTTTTGAATTATACGAGAATTTTTCTTTTTTTACCTTATATTCATTATAAATCATCTTCTTAAATTTGTCAAGGAATTTATAGCATCACTTTTAAAAAAATAAAAACAATAAACACTACTTTAAAAAGAAAAGGAAACTACCTTTAAACAGTAGTTTCCTCATTTTATAAAATAATTTTCTAACTTTTTTAATCTATATCATATAATGAAATAATTTCTGTTGCAACTTCTTTTCTTGTACGTCTTGTATCCATTGCATTTTTTTCTATATAACGATGTGCCTGCGATTCTGTGTACTTATTCTTCTCAATAAGAATACATTTGGCACGTGATACATAATGTAATTCTTCCAACTTCATCTGAAGTTTCTTATTTTCTTTTTTTACGCCCAGCATCCTATTATATACAGCTGTCCCCAAAAGTATTGCTTGATGAAAGGCATTTTTATTCAATGGTTTAGGTACTACATTTACACCATATGAAATCGTCTTATTAGTCATATCTCCTGCAATATCTGCTTTGCAGATTAAAATAATTCCAGAACACGTAGTTTCAGAAAGCTGTAAAGATAACTGATACCCAAATTCATCTTTTAAAGGTGTATTTATAATGATTAAATTATATTCTTCCTGTCCAGCAATTCGTCTCGCTTCTCCCCCGCTGGAAAGAATATTGACTGATTGATAACCACAGCTTTTTACAAAACCTGTTACTATATCCAATCCCTTTTCTGAACCAGAAACAATTAGTGCACGATTTATTTGCATTGCACTACTACCCTCCTGATGGATTAAACATTTTTATTATTCTCATCAGAAAAACTTTCTATAAGAATACTCTGTTATGTCCTTTGAATTTTTAGCTTCTGATAACTGCTGTTCTACTCTTGCAATAAAATCTTTAAATACTACTTCCGGTAAAACGGATTTTACAAACTCACTTTTCTTTGTTTTATCTAATGACTCATCCAAAGATGATGGCAGTGACAAAAAAGCTGATGCTGTATTAGCAGCATTCTGTTCATCAGAAAGTGTTTCTTTATTACGTATTCCCTCCATTCCAGCACAAAGAAGCAATTGAAATGTAATATATGGATTGCAATATGCATCAGCACATCTTACTTCTATAGCAGGATTTCTTCCTGGTGAATATAAAACTTGTATAAGTGGTATGCGATTATCTACAGACCAATTTACTCTTGCCGGAGCTGTGGATTGTTTAAGTCTGTCATATGAGTTTTTTGTAGAATTTGTGAATGTTGTAAAATCACATATTCTGTTTAATATACCTGCTATGAAGGACTTTCCTTCTGATGTTATTTCACTATAACTATTTCCAAAAATGCTTTTTCCATCTTTCATAACACTCATATTTATTTTTAATGCACATCCACTTTCATTTTCAAGTGGCTTTGGCATAAATGAAGCATACAATCCGTTTTGAGAAGCTATAGTTTTTACTACTGTCTTATAATGTACCATATTATCTGCTGCTGTAAGAGGATTACTACATGCAAAGTCAATTTCATTTTGCCCTGGTCCATGCTTATGGCAAGAAGATGTTGGATTAAGCCCCATTTCCTCCAATGATAAACATATTTCACGTCTTGTGTTTTCACATTTATCAAGAGGTGCTATATCCAGATAATCACCATTGTCATATGGTTCTCTTGTAGGATTACCCTCAACATCTGTTTTAAATAAGTAAAATTCACAACGTGTTCCCATTTCACATTGATAACCATTATTTATAATATCACGCATTGTCTTTTTTAAACTGCGTCGCATATCACCTGCATAAGGTGTTCCATCCATGTGAAGTAAATGACAAAAAAATCTTACAACTCTTCCTGATTGCGGTCTCCATGGCAAAACAGAAAGTGTTGATACATCAGGTTTTAATAGCAAATTTTTATGCTGAGCTTCAAGAAGTCCTGTTGCATTAAAAGGTATTCCATATTTTACAGCGTGTTCAAGCTCTCTTGGAAGAATTGCTATATTCTTCATATTGCCAATTGTATCACAAAATGTCATACGAATAAATTTAATATCGTTCTCTTCAATAAAGCCACGTATATCTGTTTCTGAAAAAAACATAAATGTCCTCCTAAACTTATAATACTTTTTATTATATTTAATTTCTAATCAATTGTAAAGATAGATTTATGAAAAAATCATACTGTTATTTATGAATATTTTTATTTTCATATTGATTTCTGTTGTTTTGACTAATTTCCCCAAAAAATCATTGTATATAATCACAAAAATTTCGTTTTTTTATTGTATTTACTTGTTTTTTATGCTATAATAAATTTGTTCTTAGAACAAATGAATTTTTATACATGAAGGGAACGTTTATAATATGGAGTACAAAGAACCAATTAAGGGAACAAGCATTTCCTACAGACCTGATATTAAAGTTTTAGATGCTACAATACGTGACGGAGGTCTTGTAAATAATTTTTACTTTAATGATAAATTTATTCGTGACTTATATGAATCAAATTTAAAAGCCGGCGTAGATTATATGGAGCTGGGATATAAAGCAAATAAAGACCTGTTTGATGAAACAAAATTCGGAATCTGGAAATTCTGCGATGAAGAAAAAATCCGTGCTGTTATTCCTGAAAATAACTCAAATATGAAACTCGCTGTTATGGCTGATGTAGGAAGAACTGATGTCAACAGGGATTTACTTGACAAAAAAGATAGTATTATTGACATGGTTCGTGTTGCAACTTATATTCACACAATTCCTGCTGCAATTGAAATGATTGAAGCCTGTGCAAAAAAAGGCTATGAAACAACTGTTAATATCATGGCTATTTCTAAATCAATAGAATAAGAAATTGATGAAGCTTTACACCTATTAGGTCAGAGTAATGTTAATGTTATCTATCTTGTAGACAGCTATGGTTCTATGTATCCACTGGAAATGCGTCGTCTGGCTGATAAATATCTTGAAGCCGGAGAAAAATACAATAAACAAATTGGCATTCACGCACATGATAATCAGCGTCTGGCATATGCAAACACAATAGAATGTGCTATGCGTGGTGTAAGTTATCTTGATGCTACTATGGGAGCTATGGGCAGAGGTGCTGGAAACTGTGCTATGGAATTACTTCTTACCTTCTTAAAAAATCCAAAATACGATTTAAAACCTGTACTTCGATTCCTCGAAAACCACATCCTTTCACTGAAAAAAGAAGGTGTTGTATGGGGATATGATATTCAATATCTTTTAACTGGTTATCTGAATCAGCATCCAAGAGCTGCAATTGCATTTACAGGTGAAAAACGTGAAGATTACTTCAATTTCTTCCAAGAATTACAGGAAAATGATTAATAAAAATAAATATATTTAAAAAGGTACCTCAATAAAATTTTTATTGGGGTACTAATATTTTATAAAAATAATTTTATCCTACTCAAAACATATTAAATCTTTAGCCCATGCAAATAATAAATCAGACATTTTTTCAAATTCTATATCTTCCCCAATTTTTAATTTTAAATATACTTTGATGATTTCCTGCTCTTTTGAATTCACAACTTTTAATAATTCTTTTTGATGTCTAATATATACACCAGATTGTTTATAATAAATAGCCTGTACAACAAATGACGCAGACTTATATAATCCTTTTAATAATTCTTTATCTTTTTCATGTAACATATTATGTACACAAGCATGATAAATATTACAAGCTCCAATTTTAATGGCTCTGGAAATAGTCTCATCGTTTAAAAAATCTAATAAATAATCAATACTTCCCTTAATCGGTATTGTATCAAAATAAAATTGAAATAAATCAGATGGTTCCCAATTCACTAATTCATTTTTTCCAGATATAAAACCACATATTAAATTTCTATCTGGAAGTGTATCTAATATATCATTATATTTTTTAATGTCTTCTATATTTAATTCATTAAAAATAACTACTATATCAATATCACTGTTTTCTGTTGCCTCTCCCCTTGCATAACTACCCTGCAATCCAACAAATTCTATTCTTTCGCCAAATGTCTCTTGTAAAATTCTTAAAAAAGATTCAAGCCATTTTTTAATCTCTATCATAAAGCACCTCAATTCTTAATTTATAGTATTATATTAAAATAGTATATAATAAAAAATAATCAATAAGAAAACAAAATCATTTTTGATGTTATAGATACACCAAAAATGATTTTTTATTTTTAAATAATAATTTTATATATTTAAATTAAAATATACATCTAATAATCTTTCAATATATCTTTTTGTCACTGGAATTTCAGTATCAAAAAGAGGATATTCCAGATTTATTTTTTTATCTTCAGATAATATATGAATTCTTGGAATACCTGAATTATTTTTTCTTACAAACCAGTAGAAAGTACTTCCATTATATTCAATCTTTCGTTTACCCTTTTTTGATACCATTTATTATCCTGCTACAGCTGCAATTTCAATTTCTCCAGAAATATTTGCCCCTATAGTTATCGAATGTTCCCCAAACATATCACCATCAGTATAAAATGCTTCAAAATCACCACCTGAATAAATTGTAATACCACACATTTCAATTCTATTTGCAAATTCTTCTTCTGTAATTTCTTTATTATCATCGTCTGCGCGCCAATCATTCGCATCTTCCGTCAATGCTTCAGCTGCAAACTTTCGCAGTTTTTCATCCCATTCTTTTTGATTATCATATATTTTCTGAAGCACTTCAAATTCTTTATCTTTATCATCTGGCTCATCTATATTAAGTATAACATCAATATCTTCGC
>JAFTWL010000106.1 GCA_017465305.1 Ruminococcus sp.
CAGAATGTGGATATACAGCAGACAGGGATTTCAATGCAAGCCTGAATCTGAGAGATTGTCTGACTTATCAGATTGCATAAAAAAGCAATGATAAGTATGTACCGTAGGCTATACGGGAATTTACGCCTGTGGACTGTACAGGAATTTGTGAGTAGATTGTGGCTTGTCATAATCCAAAGCATACAGGTTGAAGCAGGAATTTTCTCAATATGGGTACTTTTGTCCATATTTTGAGTAGCAGAGATTTTTATGGCATTACCTGTAGTAGCAGTAGTAGGAAGACCGAATGTAGGCAAGTCTACATTGTTTAATAAAATCATAGGGCAACGCCTTTCAATTGTAGAGGATACTCCTGGCGTTACAAGAGACCGTATTTATTCAAAAGGTGAATGGCGTGGACGTAAATTCATGGTTGTTGATACAGGTGGTATTGAACCATTTTCAGAAGATGTTATTTTAAAACAGATGCGTCGTCAGGCTGAACTTGCTATTGAACGTGCAGATGTTATTATTCTTGTAACAGATGTACGCTGTGGAGTAACAGCTGATGACAGTGACGTTGCTGCCATGCTTCAGAAGAGCGGAAAGCCAGTACTTCTTGCTGTTAATAAGTGTGATTCTCTTGGAGAACCACCGCTTGAACTTTATGAGTTTTATAATTTAGGACTTGGAGACCCATTCCCAATATCAGCAGCTCATGGTCATGGTTCAGGTGATTTACTTGATGAAGTTTATAAACTTCTGCCTCCTGAGGATGAAGAAGAGTATGATGAGGATGTAATTAAAGTTGCTATAATCGGAAAACCTAATGTAGGTAAATCATCTCTTGTAAACAGAATCGCAGGAGAAGAACGAGTTATTGTTTCAAATATTGCAGGAACTACAAGAGATGCTACAGATACAGTTGTTGAAAATGAATTAGGAAAATTTGTATTTATTGATACAGCAGGCATAAGAAGAAAAGCAAGAGTTACAGAAAAAATTGAGCATTACAGTGTTTTACGTGCATATATGGCAGTAGACAGAGCTGATGTGTGTCTTATTCTCATTGATGCAGTAGAGGGCTTTACAGAGCAGGATTCAAAAGTTGCAGGATATGCACATGAACAGGGAAAAGCGTCTATTGTTGTAGTTAATAAGTGGGATTTAATAGATAAAACAGATAAGACAATGCAGGAATATAAAACAAAACTGCAGAATGATTTTAGCTTTATGTCGTATGTTCCGTTTCTTTTCATATCAGCAATGACAGGTCAAAGAGTTAATAAGCTTTATGAAAATATACTTGATGTTTATCGTCAAAATTCAATGCGTATTTCAACAGGTATGTTGAACGATGTGCTTGCATATGCAACAACAAGAGTTCAGCCACCATCAGATAAAGGCAGACGTTTAAAGATTTACTATATTACGCAGCCATCAACTAATCCGCCGACATTTGTTATTTTCGTAAACCGTGCTGACTTATTTCATTTTTCATATCAACGTTATCTGGAAAATCAGATTCGTACAGCTTTTGCTCTTACAGGTACTCCTGTGAGGTTTATAGTCCGAGAGAGAGCAAGAGATGAAAAATAGTAATAGTTATTGTTTATCTGATAGAAAGGACGTGAGAAGATGACAGGAACATTAGTGTTAGCATTACTTTTTTCTGCTTGTATCTCATATCTTTTAGGAAGTTGTAATTCTGCTATAATTGTAGGAAAGTTAATAAAGCATAAGGATATTCGTGAATATGGAAGTCATAATGCTGGATTGACAAATACACTGCGTTGTTTTGGAAAGGGCTGTGCATTGCTTACATTGATTGGTGACTTAGCCAAAGGAATTATAGCAGTGTTACTTAGTAAATGGTTTTGTAATTTGCTGGATGTTGGGCTTACAGCTTCAATGGATACGCAGTTCATAGGATATGTTGCAGGAATTTTTGCAATATTAGGACATGTTTTTCCGCTTTATTATCATTTTAAAGGTGGAAAAGGTGTACTTGTAGGCGTTTCTGTTTTTATTGTAATTGACTGGAGAGCCTTTTTAATTATGATTGCTATTTTTGCGATTATTCTTGCAATTACAAAATATGTTTCTGTTGGTTCAATTGTAGCTTCAGCTTGTTGTCCGGTTGTTACTTTCTTGATTCAATGGTTTGGCTCTGATAAGCCACTATGGTATATGATTCTTAATACTGTGATGGCAGCACTGATGGGTATATGGGTGATATTTATGCATCGCAGTAATTTACAACGATTGAAAAATGGAACAGAAAATAAATTTTCATTTCATAAAACAGAAAAAACGTAAACAGTAACAGAAAAGAAGTCATAAAGGAGGTTCTTATGGCGAATATTACAATTTTAGGTTCAGGAGGATTTGGACTTAGTCTGGCAATAGCATCTTATAGAAATGGTCATAATGTAACAGTATGGTCGAAATTTCAGAATGAGCTTGATGCTATTAAACGTGATGGAGAACACAAGCAGAAACTGCCTGGAGTAAAAATACCTGAAGAAATTGAATTATCTTCAGATTTAAACTGTATAAATAATTGTGATTTATTGATTTTTGGCATACCATCTCAGTTTGTACGTTCAACAGCCAAAGAGGCAGCTCCATATATTAAATCATCTATGATAGTTGTGAATACAGGAAAAGGGCTTGAAGAAGAAACCTTTTTTACGCTTAGTCAGGTTCTTGAGCAGGAATTGCCGAATGTTCCTATTGTAACATTAACAGGACCATCTCATGCTGAAGAGGTTGCAAGAAGCGTACCAACTACAATTGTTGCAGCATCTAAAGATGAGAAAGCAGCATCTTATGTTCAGGAACTTCTGAGTAGTTCTGTTCTGCGTTTGTATATAAATCCTGATATTATTGGATGTGAGATAGGCGGGGCTTTGAAAAATATTATTGCTCTCAGTGCAGGAATATGCGATGGATTAAAATGCGGTGATAATACAAAAGCTGCTCTTATGACAAGAGGAATACATGAAATCACAAATCTTGGTGTTAAAATGGGCGGACAGCGTGAAACATTCGCAGGATTATCAGGAATAGGTGATTTGATTGTGACTTGTTGCAGTATGCACAGCCGTAACAGAAGAGCAGGAATTTTAATAGGAGAAGGTATTTCTCCTGAAGAGGCTGTAAAGCAGGTTGGAACAGTAGAGGGATATTATTGTTGCCATGCAGCGTGGAATTTAGCAAAAAAATTAAATGTAAGCATGCCAATCACTGAACAGCTTTACCATGTTTTATTTGAAGGTGGAATTGCAAAAGATGCACTGTCAGCTTTGATGTCACGCCCTAAGAAGCAGGAATACGAACCATTAAGTTTTGCATAATTTATAGAGCAACCCATATCATATAATTCAATTATGGCATGGGTTGCTTATGAAAGCAGGAAGAAATTATGTTGGATTATCGTCTTGATACATTTATATCATTGTGTGAAACGAGGAATTTTACAAAAACAGCAGAACAACTTCATATATCACAGCCATCAGTTTCACAGCATATAAAATATATTGAAGATTATTATTGTTGTAATTTATTTTATTATATCGGAAGACGTTTAGAGCTTACAGAAGAGGGAAAATATCTGTATGAAAAAGCGTCAGTTATGATTGCAAATTCAAAAAAGATTTCAGAAGATATTCTTAATATTAAAAAGCAGAAAACTCTTGTAATAGGCATGACATCATCTGTCAGAGATTCTTTTGTAGCAGATAAACTATGTGAGTATATAGACAGATGTGGATATTCAAATATTAAATTTAATATATCTACTATGCAGTCGTTATGTGATGATTTAAGAAACGGCAAAATTGATATG
>JAFTWL010000107.1 GCA_017465305.1 Ruminococcus sp.
AAATTCGCTATATCGGGGGTATTGCCAGCGGAGGCTCTCCGCCACCCCCGTGAGGGGGAAAGTTTTTTAACTGATACAAGTATCATAGAATCTGGGGGCGGACAGCGGTCGAGCTGGCTCAGCTTGCCTGAGATTTTACTACATTTATTTATTTCTCAATACTGACCCTCGCAACTGTTTTTGATTAAAATTTAAAATTTTGTTTCCCACCCCCGTGAGGGGGAAAGTTTTTTAACTGATACAAGTATCATAAAATCTGGGGGCGGACAGCGGTCGAGCTGGCTCAGCTCGCTAGTTCATGCCATTTTCGTTATTTTGTGCAAACAGGCGTAAAACCTCCAGCCTTAAGCCTCTGTTTTCAGGATTCATCAGAGTAGGGTCATCCTTGAGTAATTTCTTTGCTGTATCCTGTACCTCCTGAATAAGTTCCATGTCCTGTGTCATATCAGCAACCTTAAGAAGCGGCAGACCATGCTGACGTTCTCCAAAGAAATCTCCTGGTCCTCTCATTTTTAAATCTTCTTCAGCTAACACAAAACCATCCCTTGTTTTACTCATAATCTGCAAACGCTGACGACACGAATCAGTGACATGTTCTGTAACTAAAATACAATAACTTTGATGTTTTCCACGTCCTACACGTCCTCTTAACTGATGTAATTGTGATAAACCAAATCGTTCAGCGTCTTCAATAAGCATAACTGTTGCATTTGGAACATCAATTCCAACTTCAATTACAGTAGTACTAACTAAAATATCATATTCTCCATTTTGAAATGATGTCATAACAGTATCTTTTTCTTTGGCTGAAAGTTTACCATGTAATAATCCTACATTAAATTCTGAAAAAGCTCCTTCTTGTATTTGTTTTGAATAAGCAGAAACAGCCTGAAGCCCTTGTTCACTTTCATCAATAGCCGGACATACTATATAAGCTTGTCTGCCTTTCAGAAGTTCTTTTTTGATAAAACCATAGGCACGCTGACGAAGTTTCCCCGTTACAGCATAAGTTTCAATAGGTTTTCTTCCGTTAGGGAGTTCTTTCAGAACAGATATATCTAAATCACCATAAATCAATAGTGCAAGTGTTCTTGGAATAGGCGTTGCAGACATTACAAGTTTATGAGGGCATCCGCCCTTTTCAGCAAACATGGACCTTTGTTCAACTCCAAAGCGATGTTGTTCATCAGTAATTACAAGTGCAAGATTTGAAAATACAACATCTTTTTGAAAAACAGCATGAGTTCCGATTAACATTTGAATTTCGCCAGTTTCAAGCTTATTTCTTATATCTCTTTTTTCTTTTGTTTTTTGTGAACCAACTAAAAGCCCTACAAATATTCCGAATGGCTCTAAAAATGATTTAAATGTCTGATAATGCTGACGTGCTAGAATTTCAGTTGGTGCCATTAAAGCACACTGAACATTGTTTTTAATTGCAAAATATGCACAGACTGCTGCAACAGCAGTTTTTCCGCTTCCTACATCGCCTTGTAGAAGTCTGTTCATAGGTTTTGATTTACATAAATCATTGCAGATTTCTTTTACAGCATTAAATTGTCCGTCAGTCATTTTAAATGGAAGAACGTCAAAAAACGGTTTTAAACTTATATCAGATGAAAGAGCCTGAGCTAGGTCTTTTTTTAAATTATTTCTGAGCATAAGCATTCCAAGCTGAAGTTGTAACAATTCATCAAAAGCAAGGCGACGGCGTGCAGATTGTACTTCGTAATTATCTTTTGGGAAGTGAAGTTGTGGTATAGCCTGAGTAAGTGGCAAAAGGTGATGTTCATTTAAAATATTTTTTGGCATCCACTCAAATGGTTCTCTTTCAAGAATTTCAAGAGCCTGTTTCATATTTGTTTCAATCATATTAGAAGTAAGACCTGTTGTCAGAGGATAGATAGGTTTTAATAAGTTTTTGCATTCAGCAGGTATAATATGAGGAGACAGAATTTCACGACCAAACATATCATTTCCTATTTTGCCGAACATAAAGTATGATTTACCTATTTGCAGAGAGTCAAAAGCATAGTGATTATTATAGATAATGATAGTTATAGATGATGTGTTATCTTCTGCTATGGCTTTAAATATAGATAGTCCATGGCGTGGAAAGACGGGAGGGAGTTTTTGTCGGATAGTTATACGAATTGAGCTTATTGTATTTGGTACAAGTTCAGAGACAGGAACAGGATTAGAAAAGTCTCTGTACTGCCGTGGAATATGATAGAGCAGGTCATAAACAGTATTTATACTAAGCTTTTTATAAGCGTCAGTTCTTTTTTGAGCAACGTTTTTTAATGTTGATACAGATTGAAATAATTGATTCATAAAAAACACCTCCAAAATCTTAATTTATATTTTTTATTTTATTTAGTATAATTAAGTATATCATACATTATTTTAAATATCAAGTCCAAGCTGAGCAAGCTTGGCGGGGAGTCCCCGCTGACAAATCCCCCCTTAAATTTACGCTACATTTATTTATTTTTCAATACTGCCCCCCTCAAGGTGGCGATTTTGCTTTTATTTTAACTATCTTTGCAGATATAGTTCACCCCAAACCGCCCCTGGAGGCTATGATAGTATCTTAAATATTTTAAATTTGATATATTGGGGGTATCGCCAGCGGAGGCTCTCCGCCACCCCCGTGAGGGGGAAAGTTTTTTAACTGATACGAGTATCATAAAATCTGGGGGCGGACAGCGGTCAAGCTGGCTCAGCTTGGCGGCTTGCATGTGGTGTTTTTTTGTGATATAATAATATCATAATCTTGAAAGGATAAAAATGATAATGACAAAAAAACCATTTGCCCCTGTTTCTGTT
>JAFTWL010000108.1 GCA_017465305.1 Ruminococcus sp.
GTATGTGTTTTCAGGAGATACAGACGGAGATACTACAAGCTGCCCATTTTCATTCTCTACAAGCGAATCAGCAAAAAATAATGCTGCATCACGTAATATTCCATACTTCTCAGCAAGAAATTCTATATCCTGTGTATATTCGTAATGTTCAAATATGTGCAGGCAAAGCCATGCTGCACCCATAGGCCATATTGTAGCTGGCATCCATAAATCCTGTGGAGCTGAATCACCCCAGATGTCAGTCTTATGATGACATACAAATCCACGACATCCATACATTTCTTTTGCTGTTTTTCTTCCTGATTCCTGTATTCTCTCAAGCAAATCAAATAATGGCATATGACATTCAGATAAATTGCACATCTCTACAGGCCAGTAATTCATCTGTGTGCTTACATTAAGACCATAACGACTTCCCAAATAAGGCTGCATATCTTCATTCCATATTCCCTGTAAATGCATAGGCTGAGAGCCTGGTCTACTTGCTGAGATAATTAAATAACGTCCATAATTAAAATATAATACTGCAAGCTGGCTATCATGAATACTTAATTTACACTCTTTATGGTCTCCTTCATCACCATGTAAACGTTTAAGACGCTCATCTGTCGGAAGTAAGCTTCCTCCATCACTGTTATCTGGCATAGAAAAATGGACTCTCCTGAATAACTCCTGATAATCATTTAAATGACGATAAAGTAACTCCTCATAACTACACTCAAGTGCAAATGAATTATCTAACAATGCCGATTCTACAAATCTATTTCCATTATAAAAGCTTGTACCAACAGATAAAATCAACGTTACTTCATCAGCATCTTCTACTATAATTGAACCGCCTATTGTACGTACGATTCCGCCTTCTGACTTCGCAGAAAGTGCAGAAGCAAAAAATATTCCGTTTTGACTTCCTGTACCACCTGTATACAATAAAGTATTTGGCTGTTCACATGGTCGGCAGTCATCATAATAATCATCACGTCCATCAAGTGTTATTTGTAAATTTACACTCTTAGGAACATCTGAAGCTATATGCACCACCATTACATGGTCAGGATATGATACAAATACATCCCTGACATATGTAATATCATTTGCAGTAAACTGAACCGAACACAACGCTTGCTCTAAATCAAGTGTTCTTTTGTATTGCTTAGCTTTTCCACTGAATTTCATTTTTATCTGCAAATCTCCAAGAGGCATATAATGACGTGAATTCGGAGTTACACCTTGTAACTTCTGAAATGCAATTTTTTCAGCTTCAGAGATTTTTTCCTCACTTAAAAGCTTTCTTACTTCTTCTAAGCCTTCTATTGCATCTGGATTATTTCTATTTCGTTTTCCACCTGACCATATAGAATCTTCGTTTAATTTTATAATTTCTTTATCGGTACCGCCATAAACCATGCCACCTATTCTTCCATTACCTACAGGTAACGCCTCATTAAAACTTGAAGCAGGTTGTTTGTACCATAACATTGTCTGTGAATCCATATATTTTTCCTCCTACCATCAATTAAAATCTTATAAATTTTCCTAAAAATTATTATAACATATTTTTATTAACAGGTCAATTATAAGCTGTGATATGAAAAAAAGATTTTTAAATATTTTTATAATATAATAAAAAATTGTATTTATAGAAATAAAATATTATATTATTCGACAAATATTTTTTTCAGTGTTTCTACTATACACTCATTATCTTTTAACTCTGTAAAAAAATCTTTTTCAGCTTTTATAATCTGAATTTGTACTTTTTCATCTTCATTAAAATATGAAATATCCTTATCAAAATCAAGCTTTTCCACTAAAAACCCTCTCTTTCCGACAATTTCATGTTCTGATTTCTTGACACTATATCGAGTATGTGATATAATAGCTATTAGTAATAAACTAATGCTTATACTTAAAACATAAAAAATTATTATTTTTTTAATAACAGCTATAATTTTATAACACAAAATATTGATATAAATCATGCGGCATCATTAAAAATATGCTTTTATTTTTAGTAATATTCTAATATTATTTTTAAATTAAATTATTTAAAATAAAATCACATTACGGATAAGGAGGGAAAAAGCTTGTATTCTCATATAAAAAGATTTATTGATATAATCGGCTCATTGATTTTACTAATTATATGTGCTATTCCAATGGTTCTAATTGCACTGAAAATTAAATTAACTGATTCAGGTCCAATATTATTTAAACAGGAACGTATAGGAAAAGATAAACATACTTTTTATATGTATAAATTCCGAACAATGAAAATAGATGCTCCTGACGATGTTCCTACTAATATGTTTGAAAATCCTGATAAATACATAACAGAATTCGGGAATCAACTTCGTAATAAAAGTTTAGATGAATTACCACAGCTTATAAATATTATAAAGGGTGATATGTCTCTTGTTGGCCCAAGACCTGTACTCTTAAATGAAAAAGAATTAATTGAATTACGTGATGAATATGATGCAAATAGTGTTTACCCTGGACTTACAGGATGGGCTCAAATAAATGGAAGAGATACTTTAACAAATGAACAAAAAGCATTTTTAGATGGTGAGTATGTAAAACAACGTTCTGTTTTATTTGATTTAAAATGTTTATTAGGGACTTTTATCCCTGTTATACGCCAGACTAATATTGTTGAGGGAAAAATAGAAACAGATTCTCAAAATGAAAATGATGAATCTCAAAGCACTGTTACGGCTACGCAAAAAAAAATTTACTCTAACAGTTAAAAATTACATAATATTAAAAAAAGATGTTGCATTATATGGTCGATGCAACATCCTTTTTTAATAAAATATATCAAGTGAAAAGTTTATGCTTTAAAATACTAAGGTCAAAAATATTTACTATGCCGTCTTGTGTAAGGTCAGCAAATTTTGCTTGTTCCTGCGTAAGTGTTTGAATGCCTAATATGTATTTTTGCAAAATGACTGAATCAGACACTGTAACATGATTATCACGATTAATATCACCTTCTGTATCTACTTTAATAAAATTCCACTTCTGTGGATTGCCACCAAGATAATAAACTTGTGAAACATTCTGACCTATTGAACATTTTCCGTCTAATAAATCAAGATAACATCCACTAAGCTTAGATATTAAAAAATAATGACCATCACTTGTTTCACGAATTCTCCATAATTGTCCTCTTCCTGTATTATTTTCATAAAGTTGAACATTGCGTTGATTATCCATAAAACATCTTTGTTCATCACCATTATTTACTTCTACTGCAAGTCCAGAACTTTCTTCATATATTTTATACCAACCATTTCCTACATATTCAACACGGTATTGGTCAGTTGCTTCTTCCCATATTTGAACATTTGTATCATTTTTATATTCTCCACGTCCTCCCGACACGTCCAAATAGTAATTAGAATTACAAGCAGTTTGAATATCATATACGCCATCTTCAATAGGTCTTTCATTACTATCACAAGGAATAAAACTAAAACTTTGACATTTTTCATCATTTCCTGTCCATACCTGAACATTTGTTCCTGAAGAAACTTCAGCATTATAAACATCAAGATAGAACGCATTACATCTTGACTGTAATGTATATCCATGCTGTGTTCTGGTAATAGACCACTGTTGTGCATATGATGAATTTTCATTACATAGTTGTACATTAGACCCTCTATATATTGATGCATCTGATACATCAAGACACATATTTGTACCACGTTGTCTTATCTTATAAAATCCATTATTACAATAAGTTATAGTCCATACATCATTTTCTGTAGGCATATTCTCTGAATCACACCACATTTGTATGTTAGCTCCTGTTTCTGTTATCTTTTCAGTTCCTGGAATATCTAAAAAATAATACATATTTAATCCGTTATATATCCAATAGTCTCCATCTGGTATTGTCTGCCCTGCCCCTTCGGATTCAGACATAATATGACCAATATCATCAGGATTCAAAACATTGATTATTTTTGTATCTGTTAAACTTCCTTCACCATCTTTAGAACCTATAGGTGTTGCATACGTTGTAATACTATAATCACCCGATTGCGAAACTGTAAAACTATATGAAGTGTTTTTATTCATTGTTCCACCATAAACGTATGTACCATCTGGAGCTATTAAATTTAACCAGTAATGCGAAAGATTAGAACCAGCTGGAGACGCAGCCCATGATAAATTAACAGTATCCCCAATATTATAAGAGCTTTTATCTGTACTGATTGTTGGTGTTACTAAATCTGGAGTAGGAGTTCCACCAATATATTTTGGTCTTACATAGCAAGTTACTGAACCAATAGAACTAACCTTTCTTTCTCCTGCAACATAATTTGTTTTAGGGTTTCCAGTACCACCATTATTTCCACCTATACTATAAACTACTCCATTTGAAACTTTTGATACTATTTCAACATGGCTTATAGAGTTTTTCCAAATAACAAGGTCTCCTGGCTGTGGAGAACTGACTACATAACCACCAGCATTTAAAACAGTCTGTTTTAATCCATACCATGGCTCTGAAGAAGTGTACTCATGACTTACTGCACCATTTCTCGGTATAGCCGCACTTTGTCCAGCTAAATCAGCACAATCTGATACAAAATTAGCACACCATGATTCGGTATATCCAAATTCTGAACCTTTTTTCCCTACTTGAGCAAAAGCAACATTCAATATATCCTGGGCTCCGTTTCCTGTCAAAATATAATTTTTCGAAAAGTTATCTTTTCTTGATTGAGTTGCTTCTGCAATTAATGATGATTTAGGCATTACACCAAACAAACTGAAAATCATCACCAGTGCCATAAAAATACCCTTTAAACTTCTTTGCTTTGTGTTCATATTTTTCTACCCCGTTTCGTTATATTTACTGAAAATTTTATTTCAGTTTTAATAATTTTATTATAACAAAACAAAAAAGATAGCATATGTATTAAATGTAATAAAATTATTAACTTTAAAATTATAATAAAAATGCTCAATAAAAAATAAGAACTGCTTCAACAAATTCAATATTGAAACAGTTCTTTTATTTAAATAAAACTTATTTTTTCAATTTTTTTAAACTTGGTCTGATAACTAAAAATGCAGTAATTCCACCCGAAATCGTAAAAATAATTAAAAATATAACTATCTTCTTTGCTTTGTCTCCTTTTGCATTCTCTTTATCATTCTTTTCATCATTCTCCTGCGAGATGGTCGTTACAACCTGACTGTCAGATTCAGCTGATGCTACTATATTAAAATTCATGACAAATAAACTCATTACAGCTATTATAATCGACGCAAATTTCAATAATCTATTCTTCATGAAAATACTCCTTTAAAAATATATTCCTATATAGAAACAGCACCGCATTGAAAGCAGTGCTGTTTCCATTTATTTATTATCAAAGAGAAATCGAATTTTTAGGTTCACTATGAAGTTCATTCTTTACTATATTTACTTTATTGTAGATTTCCATACCTGTTCCGGCTGGAATAAGCTTACCAATAATAACGTTTTCCTTCAAGCCATAGAGCATATCACTCTTGCCATGAATTGCGGCATCAGTAAGAGCCTTTGTTGTCTCCTGGAATGATGCTGCTGACAAGAAGCTCTCGGAACTGGATGCTGCCTTTGTAATACCCTGTAATACAGGTGATACTTCTACAAGACTTAAATCCATCTCACCATTATTCATGCGTTCCTGAATTTCTGTGTTAATGTCATCTATTCTCTTCTTATCAATCAAAGTTCCTGGCAACAGATAACTGCTTCCTGAATCCTCAACCTTAATCTTACGGAGCATCTGACGAACAATTACTTCGATATGTTTATCATTGATGTCAACACCCTGTAAACGATATACTTTCTGTACTTCACTGATGATATAATCCTGTACAGCGTGTACACCAAGAATACTTAAAATATCTCCTGGGAAAATATTACCTTCTGTCAAACGTGTTCCCTTCTTAACGAAGTCGCCCTCACGAACACGAATTTTAAGATTATAGTGAATTGGATATGATTCAGATTCACCTGTTTCCATATTACTTACAATAACTGTACGTGCTGTCTTTACTTCTTCAATGTGAACTGTTCCATCAAGACGTGAAAGAATTGCTGCATTCTTTGGATGTCTGCTTTCAAACAATTCTTCTACACGTGGAAGACCCTGTGTAATATCTTCAGCTGAAGCAATACCACCTGTATGGAATGTACGCATTGTAAGCTGTGTACCAGGTTCACCGATAGACTGAGCGGCAATGATACCAACAGTTTCACCAACTGCTACAAGGTTACCATTTGCAAGGTTTGCACCATAACACTTAGCACAAACACCTTGTTTTGCTCTACAACAGAGAACTGAACGAATTTTAATACGTTCAACTCCTGATGCAACAATTTTCTTTGCATCTGAGTCTGTAAGCATCTTGTTCTTTGAAAACAGAAGTTCTCCTGTTTCAGAATCACGCAAATCCTCTACTAAATATCTTCCTACAAGACGTTCTGCAAGTGGTTCTATAAGTTCATTACCATTTCTGATTTCATAAATCTCAAGTCCATCTGTTGCGTTACAGTCAACTTCACGAATAATAACATCCTGTGAAACGTCTACAAGTCTTCTTGTCAAGTAACCTGAGTCAGCTGTACGAAGAGCTGTATCGGCAAGACCTTTACGAGCACCACGGGAAGAAATAAAGTATTCCAGAATATTAAGACCTTCACGATAGTTAGAACGAATAGGCATTTCAATTGTGGCACCAGATGTATTGGCAATCAGACCACGCATTCCGGCAAGCTGACGAATCTGGCTTATACTACCACGGGCACCAGAGTCAGCCATCATGAAGATTGGATTATATCTGTCAAGTCCGTCCTTCAATGCTGTAGTAACATTATCTGTTGCAGTATTCCATATCTGAATAAAGTGCTTTGACTTTTCAGCTGATGAAATATAACCATATTCATATTGCATATTTATATCAGCAACTTTAGCGTCAGCATCTTCAATTATATCTTTCTTAGCTTTAGGAATTTCAGCATCGCAAACAGCAACTGTAATAGCTGCCTTTGTAGAATACTTAAATCCTGTTGCCTTAATTTTATCAAGGACTTCAGAAGTTGTTGTTGTACCATGAATTTTAATACAACGGTCAATAATCTGTCCAAGCTGTTTTTTACCTACAAGGAAAGCAATTTCTAAATCAAACTGATGTTCAGAATTTGTACGGTCTACATAACCAAGATTCTGAGGTATATTTTCATTAAATATCAATCTTCCGACTGTACAGTCAATAAGCTTTGATACACGTTTATCACCAATATCCTTTGTTATTCTGACCTTGATTTTTGCATGAATTGAAACATCACCTTCAGCATATGCCATAAGAGCTTCGTTTACATCTCTGAAAGCTTTTCCTTCGCCTTTTTCTCCATCCTTTTCCATAGTCAGATAATAAGAACCAAGTACCATATCCTGAGTAGGAACTGCAACAGGTCTACCATCTGAAGGCTTAAGCAAGTTGTTTGCTGCAAGCATAAGGAAACGAGCTTCTGCCTGTGCTTCAGCAGAAAGCGGAAGGTGTACAGCCATCTGGTCACCGTCAAAGTCGGCGTTAAATGCTGAACATACAAGTGGGTGAAGCTTTAAGGCACGACCTTCTACAAGAATCGGCTCAAATGCCTGAATACCAAGACGGTGAAGTGTAGGGGCACGGTTAAGAAGTACTGGGTGACCCTGAATTACATTTTCAAGTGCGTCCCAAACTTCCGGTGACGCTCTGTCAACCATCTTTCTTGCACTCTTAATATTAGCAATTACCTTTGTATCTACAAGTCTCTTCAATACAAATGGCTTAAATAATTCAAGTGCCATTTCCTTTGGAAGACCGCACTGATACATTTTAAGTTCAGGACCTACTACGATAACAGAACGACCTGAATAGTCAACACGTTTTCCGAGAAGATTCTGACGGAAACGTCCCTGTTTACCCTTAAGCATGTCAGATAATGACTTCAATGCTCTGTTATTAGGTCCTGTAACAGGTCTTCCATGTCTGCCATTATCAATAAGAGCATCAACAGCTTCCTGCAACATTCTCTTTTCATTACGAACGATAATATCAGGTGCTTCCAGTTCAAGCATACGTCTCAGACGATTATTACGGTTAATAACACGACGATACAAATCATTCATATCAGAAGTTGCATAACGCCCGCCATCAAGCATAACCATAGGACGAATGTCTGGAGGAAGAACAGGAACTGCATCTAAAATCATCCATTCAGGACGATTTCCTGACTGGCGAAAAGCCTCTACAATTTCAAGTCTTTTCAGAAGCTTCAAACGCTTCTGCCCTGATGAAAGTCCAACTAATTCTTCTTTAAGTTCAGCAGAAAGAGCTTCTAAATCTATTTCGCACAAAAGCTTCTTAATAGCTTCTGCACCCATTTCAGCGACAAATTCATCGCCGTATTTTTCACGATAAGAAATGTACTCTTTTTCAGACAGTAGCTGTTTTTTCATAAGCTCTGTATTACCTGGGTCAAGTACTATATATTTTGTAAAATAAAGAACTTCTTCAAGACGCTTTTGTGATATTTCAAGCATCTGTCCAATTCTGGATGGAGTTCCTTTAAAATACCAGATATGAGAAACAGGTGCTGCAAGTTCAATATGACCCATTCTCTCACGACGAACCTTGGCACGTGTTACTTCAACACCGCATCGGTCACAAACTTTTCCCTTAAAGCGAATTTTCTTAAATTTTCCGCAATTACCTTCCCAGTCCTTTGTAGGCCCGAAAATACGCTCACAGAATAAGCCGTCTCGTTCTGGTTTTTGTGTACGATAGTTAATCGTCTCTGGTCGTTCTACAGCACCATAAGACCATTCACGAATTCTCTCCGGTGATGCAAGTCCGATTTTTATGGATTCAAATGTATTAAATTCCAAACCATATCCCTCCTGAATCTTGATATAAGACTGCAATATATGGGAATCAGGAAGGCAGAGAATACTGCCTCCTGATACTTATTTTATATAATTTATATCAATAATATATTTATATCAATTCGTCATCGTCATCAAGTCCGATTCCGAACAAATCGTCCTCGTTATCATCTGAAAATTCTCCGCTGAGGAGTGGGTCATCATCATCCTCATCATCTTCCATGTCAGCAAATGACATACCTGCATCTTCCATATCTTCTGATGCTTCATTGTAATATGTTGTATCATCAGTATCTTCATCAACAAAATCTACAGGCTGTGGAATGAGATGTTCGTCATCATCAAAGCTTTCCTTCAAATCAATTTCTTCCTGATTGCCGTCAAGAACTTTGACATCAAGACCAAGTGACTGTAATTCCTTAATCAATACCTTGAATCCTTCTGGAATGCCAGGCTTAGGAACATTCTGACCCTTTACAATTGCTTCATAAGTGTTTACACGTCCTACAGTATCATCAGATTTTACTGTCAGGATTTCCTGCAATGTATAAGCTGCACCATAAGCTTCAAGTGCCCAAACTTCCATCTCTCCGAAACGCTGACCGCCAAACTGAGCTTTACCACCCAGAGGCTGCTGTGTAACAAGTCCGTAAGGTCCTACAGAACGAGCATGAATCTTATCGTCAACGAGGTGGTGAAGCTTAAGGTAGTACATGTAACCAACTGTTACTCTGTTATCAAACTTTTCACCTGTACGTCCGTCATAAAGAGTAAATTTACCATCTTCACACATTTCAAGTGCTTTAGGATTGATAACCTTATCCATTGGCTTAAGCAAAAATTCATCATTTCTATGAGGTTCATTCTTCTTATTAGCCTCACGGAAACACTCTCTGATATCATCTTCATGAGCACCGTCAAATACCGGAGTCATAATATGCCATCCAAGAGCTTTTGCAGCCATGCCAAGGTGTACTTCGAGAACCTGTCCGATATTCATACGAGAAGGTACGCCCAACGGATTCAATACAATATCAAGCGGTGTACCATCTGGAAGGAATGGCATATCTTCTTCAGGCAAGATACGAGAAACTACACCCTTGTTACCATGACGACCAGCCATCTTATCACCAATTGAAATTTTACGCTTCTGTGCAATATAACAACGAACAAGTTTATTTACACCCGGTGAAAGTTCATCGCAGTTTTCTCTTGTAAAGATTTTTACATCTACAATAATACCTGCTTCACCATGAGGTACTTTCAGTGAATTATCACGAACTTCTCTTGCTTTTTCTCCAAAAATAGCACGAAGCAAACGTTCTTCAGCTGTAAGCTCAGTTTCACCCTTTGGTGTTACCTTACCAACAAGAATATCACCAGCATGAACTTCGGCACCGATTCGTATAATACCGTCCTCATCCAAATCTTTAAGGGCATCATCGCCGACATTAGGGATATCACGTGTGATTTCTTCAGGTCCGAGCTTTGTATCACGGCATTCAATTTCATATTCTTCAATATGAACTGAAGTAAATACATCTTCACGAACAAGACGTTCATTAAGCAGAACAGCATCTTCGTAGTTGTAGCCTTCCCATGTCATAAATCCGATAAGTGCATTCTTACCAAGAGAAATTTCACCGTCTGCTGTAGCAGGTCCATCAGCCAAAACATCATTTTTGTGTACTTCATCACCAACATTTACAATTGGCTTCTGATTTATACAAGTTCCCTGGTTGGAACGCTTAAATTTAGAAAGCTTATATTTATGTTCTTTATTAGTATTGTCGAGAATTACAATTTCATCAGCAGAAACAGCAGTGACTACACCATCATATTCAGAAACAATACAAACGCCGGAGTCAACGGCTGCTTTATATTCCATACCAGTTCCGACAAACGGACGTTCTGTCTTGAGAAGAGGCACTGCCTGCTTCTGCATGTTAGAACCCATCAACGCACGGTTTGCGTCATCATTTTCAAGGAATGGAATCATAGAAGTTGCTACAGAAACTACCATCTTTGGAGAAACGTCCATGAAGTCAATTTTTTCACTTTCAATTTCAAGAATCTGTTCACGGTAACGAGCTGCAACCTTAGCATTTGCAAATCTTCCACTTTCGTCTAAAGGTTCATTCGCCTGTGCAACAATATAATTATCTTCCATATCAGCTGTCATATAAACAACTTCACTTGTTACAATACCTGTCTCCTTGTCTACACGTCTGTATGGTGCTTCAATGAAACCATATTCATTGATTCTTGCAAATGTTGCAAGATAAGAGATAAGTCCAATGTTAGGACCTTCAGGAGTTTCAATAGGACACATACGTCCATAATGGCTGTAGTGTACGTCACGAACTTCAAATCCAGCTCTGTCTCTTGAAAGACCGCCAGGACCCAACGCTGACAAACGACGCTTATGTGTAAGTTCTGATAACGGGTTATTCTGATCCATGAACTGTGACAGAGGAGAAGAACCAAAGAACTCACGGATTGCCGCTGTAATAGGACGAATATTAACAAGTGCCTGCGGTGTTATAACATCCATATCTTGCGCCTGTATATTCATACGTTCACGGATAACACGTTCCATACGTGTAAAACCAATTCTGAATTGATTCTGGAGCAGTTCACCTACTGAACGAATACGACGATTTCCAAGGTGGTCAATATCATCAACAGTTCCTATTCCCTCACAAAGGTTCAAGAAATAGCTTATTGTTGCATATATATCATCAATAATAATATGTTTTGGAACAAGTTCATCTGCACGTCTTCTTACAGCTTCCTCAACTTCTTCTTCGTTGAGAGAAGTTTCAAGAATTTCACGAAGTACAGCAAAAGAAACTTTTTCATTTATTTCATACTTTGCAGGGTCAAAGCTGACATAGTTCTTCAAATCAACCATGCCATTACCTATAACCTTGATTTCCTTTTCAACAAAACGTATAGAGTTTTCACCGTTTTCTGTTGTATAGTATTCCTTACATTCAACAGTAATGAAAGCAACTTTAATACCTGCTTCCTGAATCTGTGATGCCTGTTCATATGTCAGTGTTGTTCCAGCATCAAACATCAGTTCACCTGTCATCTCATTTATAACAGGTCGTGAAAGTGTATGTCCTGCAATACGGCTTGCTATACCAAGCTTTTTATTATACTTATAACGTCCGAAACGACAAAGGTCATAACGTTTTGCATCAAAGAAAAGATTATTTATGTGATTAAGTGAACTTTCAACTGTAGGAGGTTCACCCGGACGAAGCTTTTTATATACATCAATCAAAGCATCTTCCGTATTTTTTGTGTTATCTTTCTGGAGAATTGTCTGGTTAAGACGTTCGTCATTGCCAAACATCTCAATAATATCAGCATCATCACCTATTCCAAGGGCACGTATAAATGTTGTCAGTGGAATTTTACGATTTTTATCAATTCTTACATATACAACATCATTTGAATCCATTTCATATTCAAGCCATGCACCACGGTTAGGTATAACAGTTGCCTTAAAGAGGTCCTTACCGGTACGGTCCTTCTCAAAAGAATAATATACGCCCGGTGAACGAACCAACTGAGAAACAATAACACGTTCTGCACCATTGATAACAAACGTACCGCTCTCAGTCATAAGAGGAAAGTCTCCCATAAAGATTTCACTTTCCTTTACCTCGCCGGTTTCCTTATTCCAGAGAGTTGCAGTTACACGAAGCGGTGCGGCATATGTTACATCTCGTTCTTTACACTCTGCAATTGTATATTTAGGGGTATCATCAATCTTATAGTCCACAAAATTCAGGACAAGATTGCCGTTATAATCAGTAATAGAAGAAACATCTCTGAATACTTCTCTTAACCCTTCGTTCTTAAACCAATTATAAGAATTCTTCTGTACTTCAATGAGGTTAGGCATCTCAAGCACTTCATTGATTTTTCCGAAGTTCATTCTGACATTTTTTCCACACTGTTTTGGTGTAACATTCACCATAGGCGAAAAGACCTCCTTTTTTGTAGCCGAAAAATTACATTTTCCTGCTGCAGAACAGCCAGCATTTTATTTTTTAAAAAAATATTGAATTACTCTTGACAGACAGCTGTATAATATGGTATACTATTATGTCAACAAATTCAATGGTATATTACGATACATTTTATTATTATACTATAGTATTATTTATTTGTCAATAGCTAAAACAGATTTTTAGAAAAACCGCCTATTTTTCGGGCGGTTTTTTGTTATTCTTATACATAATAAATATTTTTTCTTTCATTAAAAGCACAAGACTATTATAAATCTTTACTATTATAAGGATTTATACATAACTTAAAAATTATCATATTAAAAATTTATTGCTCATTATATTTTTTAATAAAACTTTTCATGTATTTACTTTTCCATATGTTTGTGTTATAATAGTTTTTATAACTTATAAATTAGTTTCCAAGTATATATTATATTCTGACTATTATAAATTTAACATTTTATTAAGAGGTGATTTTTAAATATGTTTTCAAAAATAAGCAGTCTTGGTTTATTTGGTCTAAACGCTTTTCCTGTTGAAGTGGAAGTAGATATCAGCCGTGGTCAGCCACGCTTTGAAATTGTAGGTCTTCCTGATATTGCTGTGAAAGAAAGCCGTGAACGAATACGCTCCGCTCTTTATACAATTTCTGTACAAATACCACCTAAACGTATCACAGTTAATCTTGCTCCGGCAGATGTAAAAAAAAGCGGAACAATGCATGACCTTGCAATTTTAATAGGTCTTTTACGAAGCATGGAGTGTATCTCTAAAAATTTAGATGGGAAATGCTTTATAGGCGAAGTTTCACTCGGTGGAGAAGTTCGCAGTGTAAACGGCGTACTTCCTATGACTATTTTAGCAAAAAATTTAGGATTTTCTGAACTTTATGTACCTGCTCAGAATGCTGCTGAAGCATCAGCTATACAGGGCATAACAGTATATGGTGTACATACTATAGGTGAGCTCATTGACCACCTTGAAAACTTAAATCCAATGACACCAACAAAACCATATCAGCAACCAAATATAAATAAAATTGATGCCCTTGATTTCAGCGATGTAAAAGGTCAGACAAATGCAAAATACGCTCTTGAGGTTGTCGCTGCCGGTGGTCATAATGTACTTATGGTAGGTCCTCCGGGAAGCGGAAAAAGTATGCTCGCAAAAAGACTTCCGTATATTTTACCAGAAATGACTATGCAGGAGTCACTTGAAACAACTAATATATATTCAATTTCCGGTCTGCTTGACCCAAAATTTCCAATAATAAAAAACCGTCCTTTTCGCTCACCTCACCACACAATCTCAGGTGTAGGACTTGTAGGAGGTGGCTCTATACCACATCCAGGAGAAATATCCTTAGCACACAACGGACTTTTATTTTTAGATGAATTAGCAGAATTTGACCGTCATACTCTTGATATTATGCGACAGCCTCTCGAAGACCATGAAGTCACTATCACAAGGGCTGCTGGAACTATTACATATCCATGCAGTTTCATGCTTGTTGCTGCTATGAATCCATGTCCATGCGGATACTTTGGTCATGAAAAAAGACGGTGTACGTGTACTCATTCTCAAATTCAACGATACCGCTCAAAAATATCAGGTCCATTAATGGAAAGATTCGATTTACAGATAGAAGTAGACCCTGTTCCTTATGATGAACTATCATCAAAAGGCAAAGCAGAAAGCTCTGAGGAAATAAGAAAACGTGTTCAAGAGGCAAGAAAAATACAATTAGAACGATTTAAAGGAACAAATATTACTTGCAATGCACAAATCCCTGCCGGAAAAGTACAGGAATATTGCGTCATGGAAGAAAAAGCCGAAACTTTAGTAAAAAACTCATTTGAAAAACTTGGACTTAGTGTTCGTTCTTATGACAGAATATTGCGTGTTTCAAGGACAATCGCTGACCTCAAAAAAAGTGACATAATAAGAAGTAACCATGCTGCTGCTGCAATTCAATTCTGCACTATTGGCTGGAAGTACGTTCCCCCTATGAAATAGCAATAATAGAAAGGAATAAATTATAAATGAAAGAATTTATTCAATATGCAGGTGCGTATTTAAAAAAACTCGACAAAGGAATTATTTTTTCTGTTTTACTTTGTTCAGGTTTAAGTATTGTACTTCTTTATTCTCTTTATGCAAATCATATTCTTGACGATGTAGATGCAGGAGATTATATAACTCAGTTATTAGCCTCCGCTATAGGTCTCGTAATATTACTTATTTTAGCGGCAATTGATTATAAAAAAATTATAAAACTATGGTTTATATACGCTCCTATAGCGTTAATACTGTCACTGCTTGTATTTACTCCACTTGGTTACAGACGTGCCGGTGCTGACGACCAGGCATGGCTTAATTTCGGAGCATTTTCAATACAGCCATCTGAAATATTAAAGCTCGCATTTATTCTATCGTTTTCGCTTCATTTATCAAAAGATGAAGAAAATATGAATCATCCACTACATATGCTTTTGCTGATTATTCATGGCATGATTCCAATCGGAATTGTAGCAGTACAGGGCGACTATGGTACAGCAATAGTTTTCTCTATGATTTTTTTAACTATGATGATTTTCGCTAAAATATCATGGAAATATGTTCTTGCTGGTTTAATTGCAATTCCAGCTGTAGCTGTTCTCTTATGGAACTTTGTCCTTGGAAATACACATAAAAAACGTATATTAGTCTTACTGCACCCTGGCACAGACCCAGAAGGATTAGAGTATCAGCAGGACTTAGGGCTTGTATCACTGGCTTCAGGAAAAATATTTGGAAAAGGTTTATTCAATGAAAATAGTGATTATATAACAGTCCCTGAAATGCACAACGATTTTATATTTGCTTATATAGGACAGGTTTTCGGTTTTGTTGGTTCAGTAGCTGTTGTTCTTATTCTGATGTTTTTATGCATTAAAATTTTATTTGACGGAATACGCTCAGAAGACAGGCAGGGTATGTTTTTATGTATTGGTGTATTTGCAATGTTATTTACACACTGTTTTATGAACATCGGAATGGTACTTAAAGTTATGCCTGTTATAGGCGTTCCGCTTCCTTTCCTAAGTGCAGGCGGTACAGCTATGTTAAGTATGTACATTTCTATAGGTTTTGTTTTAAGTACATATTCACATAGAAAAAATCCAAATCTGTTTTATACAAAAAAAGATAATATAAAAAAGGGACTTAAATAAGTCCCTTTTTTACTTGCACTTTTTAAATTCTTCAAAAAAATTCTGATAAAAATCTTCTGACAAACTGTTTTTCAGATAAAGAAAATAAAACGGACTTTGAAATAAAATCTTCTTCTCGCATATTACAAATAAATCTTCATTTTTAATTTCTTCCTTAACATTAGAAGAAAACAAAAAAGCTATATAATCTTTTCTATGAACAAGAGTTTTTATTAACGATGTATCTTCAATATCTATGATATTATGAAAACTTTTAAGAGAAATTCCCATACTGTTTAAATAATTTACTGCAATAGTCCTAAGACCTGAACCCTTGCACGGCAAAAGCAATGTTTTATCTTTAATTGAAAAATCTGGATTTGTCTTATATTCATCATAAACATCTTTTCCTGCCATAAGATAAACACATTCAATATGATATATAAGATTTGTAATCAGCTCCTGTTTCAAAAACATACCTTCTGAA
>JAFTWL010000109.1 GCA_017465305.1 Ruminococcus sp.
ATTTAATTAACAAAAATGTAGAGCTGGGAAAAATTCTTCCAGATAATACTATTACTGTCGGCAGAGGAAAGCAATATAGCCAGGCTGTTTTAGATTGGATTACAGAAGATAATGATTTTGTAAGGAAGCTTATAAATATTATAGAAGATGAAAAAGGCAATACAGATTTGATTTTACAAATATTAAAAAAACGAGAAGCTGAGCGTGCAAAAAAAAGTTATCCGAGAATGAGAAAAAAAGAAGTAAAAGATGAACTTCTTTTTAAATTAGTTAAAGAAATGAGAGATAGGTATAATGATAAATTAAAGAATATATGTAAGGATATACTTGCTATATTGCCATATGCTGAATCAGATATTTTAAAGCATAAGCAAATTATTCCATTGCTTATAGAGTTAGAGCAAGATTTTCTTGATATACTTTGGAACATGAAAGTTGAACAAAATGCACTTAGTTTTGATGATGGAGAGAGGATGGCATTATCAATGCTGGGTAATATAAATGATGATGGAACAGTAGAGCAAACATCACTTGCAAAAGAAATGTCATCATACTATGATTTAATAATGATTGATGAGTATCAGGATTCTAATAATAAACAAGATTATATTTTTAAATTATTATCAAAAAATTGTATAGATTCTTCTGGCAAACTTGTTTATGGCGATAATGTTTTTTTAGTAGGAGATGCAAAACAATCAATATATCAATTCCGTTTAGCTAATCCACATAATTTTATTGATGCTGTAGAAAGTACAAATCATTTTAATCCTAATATTATTGAACCACTTTGTCATATAAAATTAAATCAAAACTTTAGAAGTTCTAAAAATATAGTTTCATTTGTTAATTTTATATTTTCAAGTCTTATGTCAAAGTCATGTGGTGATATAACATATGATGATACAGAGTATTTAAAGTTCGGAGCTTCTTCCTATGATAACTTAGATGAAAAGTATCAAAAGGTTTCAATATCTTTTTTAGAAAAAGATTCTCAGGTAGATTATGTAGTACATACAATACAAAATATGTTAGATAATAAATATCCTGTTATATTGCCTGATGGAACGCAACGACCATGTCAACCAAATGATTTTTGTATATTATTAAGAAAAGGCAAACCATGTCAACCATATATAAAAGCATTAGAGGCAGTAGATATTCATGCTAAAGGTGAGGAAGAACAAGGATACTTAAAATCAAGGGAAATAAGCATTTTATTAAATATGCTTAGGGTTTTAGATAATCCGCTTTTGGATACAGCTTTGATTGCAGTTATGATGTCTCCTATGTTTATGTTTACTATTGAAGAGGTTACAGAAATTCGTTTGATAGATAAAAATAAAAGTATTTATGGTTCAATTTGTGATATAATAGAAAATAGTGATAATGTTAATAAGGTAATTTATTATAAGTGCAAAATGCTTTATGATAAATTATATCAGCTACGTCTTAGTAGTGTATTGCTTTCTTTAGAGTCTTTAATAAGAAAAATTTATGATACAACTGATTTTCTTTCAGTTATGCAGTTATATCAGGATGGAGAAAAGAAGAGAGTAAATTTAAATTTACTTTTGGAGTATGCACGACAATATGAGGAACACGCTTCTATAACTAATAATGGTGGAATAATAGGTTTTTTAAGATATATTGATAGACTGGTTGAAGCAGGGAAAGACTTTGAACAAGCGAATGTTTCATGTAGCATTGATAGTGCTGTTTCAGTAAAAACAATGCACAAATCGAAAGGGCTGGAATATCCATTCGTATTTTTATGTGAACTTGAAACAAGCTTTTCTACACAAGATAGACGTAAAAAAGTAATTTTTTCAGATAGCGGGCAAGTTGGTATAAGATGTAATATTCCTGAAACATTTGAAACATGCAAGACATTGCCATATTATGTTTTGTCAAATAAAAATCAAGAAGATTTAGTTAGTTCTGAATTACGCTTGATGTACGTAGCTATGACAAGGGCAAAACAAAAGTTATTTTTTCCTCTTTATTGTTCAGAAAAAGAGAATAAAATAATTTCAGAATATAAATCTCAGATAGAGCCAAATAAGCCGATACCAAAGACAATAATTTCATCAGTCAAGTCGATGGCAGATTGGATATGGTTATGTCTTTTCAAGAAAAATGATTATGAATTCAAAAGCTTATTGTCTCTTGATTTTGAATATGACTCATATACTGAAGGAGAGGACAAAGAATCATTTATTGTTTATGAAAAATGGAAATCTAATAAAAATAATATTTTAAATGTTTCGAAAAAATCTTTACCACCTCCGGAACAATCTAAAATATCAGAAATAGAAAAGAGTATGTCATTTAAATATGAATCGCCTAAAACAACACAATTATCTTTAGTCAGTGTATCTGCACTTACAAAAGGGACTACTGCAAAAGATATTTCATTAAAAAGGCCAAAGTTTTTGCAGGAAACAGGTGAAATGATTGCTACCGAAAGAGGAACAGCAATACATACATTTTTACAATATGCAAACTTTGCTAATGCAAAACGTGATTTATATAAAGAGGCAGAAAATTTAATGATGTCTGGTCATCTTGCAAAAAATCAAGTTGCAGAAATAAGATTTTCAGATTTGGAAAATTTTTTTAATAGTGAGTTATATCAAAGACTTTGTAATTCAAAAGTTGTATTAAGAGAAAAAAAGTTTTTAATACGATTAGGCGACTTGGAAATTGATGAGAATAATCTGACAATAGAGAAAGAGCTTTGCTCGCCTGATAGTATTATAAAGGGTATTATAGACCTTGCATTTTTAGAAGATGGTGGCTATGTGCTTGTAGATTATAAGACAGACAAGGTAAGAAATAAAAATATTTTAATAGAAAGATATAAAAAACAATTATATTTTTATAATCTTGCTTTGAAAAAAATAACTGATATGCCAATAAAAAATTGTTATATATATGCTACCTATACAGGAGAATGTATACCATTATCATTTTGATGATTATTGTTTAAATATTAGAGAGGAAAAACTTTATGGATTGTTTAACCAATATGCAATATATACGAGAGTTATTAGATAGACATAACTTTCATTTTTCTAAAAAGTTAGGTCAGAATTTTCTTGTAAATCCTACAGTATGTCCTAAAATAGCGGAATTAGGAAACGCAAAAGAAGGATATGGAGTTTTAGAAATAGGAACTGGAATAGGAACATTAACTGCCGAGCTTGCAAAGCGTGCTGAAAAAGTGACTGCAGTAGAAGTTGACAAACGATTATTTCCTGTTTTGAATGAAACGGTAGGGCATTTTAAAAATTTGCATATAATACATAATGATATTTTAAAATGTAATCTGTCAGAATTATTTGAGCAGGAATTTTCAGGATTAAAAATAGCTGTGTGTGCAAATTTGCCGTATTATATAACGACACCTATACTAATGTATTTATTAGAGAGCAGGGTAGAAATAGATACAATAACTGTAATGGTACAAAAAGAAGTAGCAGAAAAGCTTACTGCAAAAGTAGGAAGTAGAGAGTCAGGTGCTATTACTGTAGCAGTAAACTATTATGGAACTGTAGAAAAATTATTGTCTGTATCAAGAGGGAGTTTTATGCCTGCTCCTAATGTTGATTCAGCTGTTATACAAATAAAAGTTGGTTCAAATTATTCTAAAGGCTGTAAAGATGAGGAACACTTTTTTAAGATGGTCAGAAGCGGATTTTCTCAGAGAAGAAAAACGCTTGTAAATGTTTTATCATCAACTATGGGATATGATAAAAAAATACTTGTTGAAGCGTTAGAAAAACTATCTCTTTCTGAGTCAGTGAGAATAGAGGCATTAACGATGGAAAATCTTATAGATTTAAGTAATATTCTATCTTAAAAAATATTATAAAGAAACCCTGTACATGATTATCATTTCATGTACAGGGTTTTTAAAATGGAGTTATTATAAATTAAGAAGATTTTTTCTTTTATTCTTTTTATA
>JAFTWL010000110.1 GCA_017465305.1 Ruminococcus sp.
AACTTCTTTTGCATTGAAATCCGGAGATGTATTGTCTATAATTTCAATGTTAAAATGGTCACAATTGTCATAAAATGAATTTATTTGCTCAGCGTCAAAATCCATCTCTTCCAGTGCATCGCTAATTTCTTTAGTTGTAAGCTTTCCACTTGATTTGCCTTGTTCCATAAGCTTTTCAATAGTGATTTTCTTTTCCATAATTTTATCATTCCTTTCAAATAAGCCCTAAATCCTCTTTTTATGCTTTTTAGCGTCTTGAACAAGTCTTAACAAATCTTCATCTGTAAGTACATCGTCAAGAGTATGCTCATTTAAAATTGCTGCACAATCTTCCGCTACTTTTTTTGTTGGCGGAAAATCATTTTGTTTTGCATAAATTCCGCTGATTTTTCCCATTTCTTCTGCTGAAAAATCAGTTCCTAACGTAGCAATAGATGTATCAAGATTTTGTTTTGTACGTTCATATAGAACAGTATAAATTTTTTTATAGAATGGAGTCGGAAATTTTTCAGGTGTTATAATAGTTGTAAAGTTTTGTATTTCTTCAGGATAGCGAAGCAAATATCCTAAAATTGACTCCTGCGCTTTTTTTTCTCTGGCAGAACAATTTTCACTGTTCTTAGAATTATTTTGACTTTCAGGAGCGACAGTTTTACGAACAATTCCTGTCCATTCTTTTTGTTTTTGTAGTGATTTTCTATTATCTCTTCTATATTCTATTTGTGTATGAAGTACTTCATCGGAAATACTCCACTTCTGAGCAGTTCGGGAAATATAAACTTCTCTTGTAAGCGGATTATCAATATCCGCAAGTACATTTACTACTTTTTCAAGAAATTTTACACGGTCACTTTCAGTTTGTAAATTAAGCCCTTGCTCACATCGGTCAAGACGAAAGTTTATTGCATCTCCGGCATTTTCTAATAAGAGCCTGAATCTGTCTGCTCCAAACTTTTTTATATACTCATCAGGGTCTTTTGCACCTTCCATATGCAAAATTTTTGTTGTAAGCCCTACATCATTAAAATGATTTATAGCTTTTTGTGTTGCTTGCTGACCGGCATTATCACTATCATATGCAATAATGACTTCTTTTACATATTGTGAAATTCTTCTTGCCTGGTCTGCCGTAATTGCAGTACCTAAAGTTGCTATTGCATTTTCAAATCCTGCTTGATGAATTGCTATAACATCCATATATCCTTCTGCTAAAATCATTGTAGATGTGTTGGTGTTTTTTGCAAAGTTTAGGGAAAATAAATTTTTTCCTTTATCAAAAACAAGTGTTTTTGATGTGTTTAAATATTTTGGAACGCTGTCATCAAGTACACGTCCTCCGAAACCAATTACATTTCCACGAACATCTATAATCGGATATATTACACGGTTTCGGAAATTATCATACATGGTTCCATTTTTTGAACGTCTTGACACATCAGCTGCAATAAGCTCTTCTTCTGTAAATCCTTTTTTTAATAAATATGAAGTAAGTTTATCCCATTCACCTGGTGCAAATCCCAGACCATATTTTTTTATTATAGCAGGTGATAAACCACGATTTTTAAAATACTGCAAACCGCTTTTATTTTCTCCTAATAAATTGCGATAGTAGAAATTTGCAGTTTCACGGTTTATTTCCAAAATACGAATTCTTAATTGAGAGCTTTGTTTATTTTCTTCATTTTCAGGAATAGTAAGACCACTTCTTTTTGCGAGTAGTTTTACAGCATCCACAAAGTTTAAGTTTTCAATTTGCTGTGTAAAAGTAATGACATTACCGCCTACACCACAGCCAAAGCAATAAAAGCTTTGTGTATCAGGAAAAATAGTACATGAAGGCGTTTTTTCAGAATGAAATGGACAGTTGCACACATAAAGCCGACCACGGCGTATAAGATGCACATAAGATTCCATTACAGTTTCAATTGGATTTGAACTCTGAACCTGTTCCAGAAATTCATTAGGGAATATAGGCAACTATACCACCTACTTTTTAATTTTTATTATTTTTCTGATAGGATTATAGTATACACTTTAAAATTTTAATTCATTCAGATAATTTAATATAAAAACTTTCTTTATATATTATATTACATATATCGAAATTAAAAAATCTTTTTTTTATAAAAAAATTATAATTTTTCTGAAAAATCTGCATATTGTAAATTTCCAATTTGTATTTTTATTTTGCCATTGCTAAGCTCAATCATATCTTTTTTAAATTTTTCAGTTTGTTCTTCTTGTATGAGTAAAGAGAGAGTAACATTGTTTCCAAAATCTGAACCTGTTTGTAATGTAGCATAATTAGGAAGATGATATTGAACTTTTCCATACATGGAGTAGTCCATATTTAAAGTTACAGGTCGGCAATATTCCATTTGCATTATATGTGCTGAATTAACAGCGAGAGCTGTACTGTGAGAATAAGCTCTTACAAGTCCGCCTCCTCCAAGAAGAATTCCTCCGAAATATCTTGTAACTGTACAACATATATCAGTTAAATTGTTTTTTTGAAGTACGTCTAAAACAGGCATACCAGCCGTTCCTTGTGGTTCTCCGTCATCTGAATAGCGTGTAATATTATTATCTCTTAATATGTAAGCATAAACTACATGTCGTGCTTTGCGATGTTCACGTCTTACATTATCTATACAGGCAATTGCTTCATCATTTGTAGAAACAGGTGTGAGTTTCGCTATAAATTCCGATTTTTTTTCAATAAAAGAAATTTCTATTGATTCAGAAATAGTTCGATACCCCATAGTTTATTTTCTCCTTATAGATTACATAGACAAAAAGGACGGTAAATACCGTCCTCTTTCATTGTTTTGTTTCTTACTTGTCCAAGTTGAAACGCTTCTTGAAACGGTCAACACGTCCGCCAGTATCAACAAGCTTCTGCTTGCCAGTGAAGAATGGATGACACTTTGAACAGATTTCAACCTTGATATTCTGCTTTGTGGACATAGTCTGCATTACATTACCGCAATGACATGTAATTGTGGTTTTTTCAAATGTTGGATGTAAACCTTCCTTCATTTTTAGCACCTCTTTCCATTAAATTGTAGTTATAAATGACAGCAGCCCATCAGCCATAATGCTGACAGTAATCCTGTATTTTATCAATATTATAATAATAAACTATGATAGAAATTATAAAAATATCATAGCACTGTAGTTTTTAATTATATCATATAATAAAACATAAATCAAGACTTTTTTTAAAACTTTTCTTTAACTAATGTTATGAATCAATGAATAATATAGTATTTTGATTTTATATAAATAAATTTATTTAAGTATTATTTTTTATCAATTTGACCTCGTATGTCTGTTTATATATTTTGTTTTATATTTTGAGTATACAATTTTCTGTGCATGATATAATCCATAATATCCGGATAGCATATAGCTTATTGAAATACATATCAAAAAATACGGTACGCCTTGAAATCCGAATAATTCAAAGCTAATTAGAAGTGATGTAATAGGACAGTTTGTAACTCCACAGAATACAGAAACCATTCCCAATGCTGCACATAGAGAAGGTGGGAGGTTTGCAATCTGTCCGAATAAACACCCGAATGTAGCTCCTATGAAGAATGATGGAACAATTTCACCGCCTTTAAATCCTGATGAAATCGTTATTGCTGTAAAGATTGCTTTTATCAGAAAAGCATACCATACTACTTTTCCGGAAATGGCACGATGGATAACTTCTGTTCCAGCTCCAAGATAATCTTTTGATTGTAATACTAAAGTTAATAATATTAAAACAGCTCCGGCAATAGCAATTCTTAAATAGGGATTTTTTAAATACTTTGGTAGAACACCTTCTAATCCATGAAGTAGCATGCAAAATAATACGCTTAAACCCGCACATAGCATAGCAAGTAATAATAAGAGAATAACTACTTTGAAATTTATTTCGGGTATAATGATTTTTGGAAAATGTTCCTGTTCAAGTCCCATGTTTATTGCAAAATTTGATGCTACTAATGAAGCAGTAACACATGGAACTAATGAAGCGTAATACATAACGCCAACGCTTCCGACTTCCATAGCAAAGACAGCTGCTGCTATAGGAGTTCCAAATACAGCAGAAAATGCTGCACTCATTCCACACATAATAACAACTCTTTTATCAGCTTCATCAAATTTAAAAAATTTTCCGAGTAGACTGCCGATACTTCCTCCAAGTTGTAACGCTGCACCCTCTCTTCCTGCTGAGCCACCAAATAAGTGTGTTAAAACAGTTGAAATAAAAATCATTGGAGCCATGCGATATGGAATTTCAGCTTCAGCATGTAATGATGAGATTACTGTATTTGTTCCTTTATCTTTTCCGTCATGAAATAAACTATAAAGCCATACAATTACTATTCCTCCTAACGGAAGAAAATACATAAGCCATGAATGCTCTTGTCTTAATGATGTTGCTTTAAGCATACACCATGCAAATAAAGTAGCAAAAATACCAACTACAAGTCCTGTAATAGTTGCAAAAATAAGCCATCTGAATAATAATCTTAAATGTGATATTATATGAATCAGATAATGTAATGTGCGAGCACGTGTATAATTTAATAATCTTCGTTTTCTTGAAATCATAGATAAAAACGCCTTTCAATCTAATATGAAATATGCAGGGAAAAACCGTCACACAGAAATTTTGTATGACGGTTGATTCAAATTTTTATACATTTTAATAATTTTCAGCTTTTACCATAAAATATGATTGCGGATGACTGCATACAGGACATATATCAGGAGCTTTTTTTCCTATGTGAATATGTCCGCAGTTTGCACATTCCCAGATAGTATCGCCATCTTTTGAAAATACATATCCATTTTCTATATTTGAAAGTAATTTTCTGAATCTTTCTTCATGTGTCTTTTCGATTTCTCCGACAGCATGGAATAAATAAGCTATTTGTTCAAAGCCTTCAGATTTTGCTTCTTCTTCAAATTGTTTGTACATATCTGTCCATTCAAAATTTTCTCCGCTTGCAGCATCAATTAAATTTTCTGCTGTTTCAGGGATATTTCCATCATGAAGAAGTTTAAACCATATCTTAGCATGTTCTTTTTCATTTGCAGCAGTTTCTTCAAAAATTTTTGCAATCTGAACATAACCATCTTTTTTTGCCTTTGATGCATAGTAAGTGTACTTATTTCTTGCCTGAGATTCTCCAGCAAATGCTGCCATCAAATTGGCTTCTGTTCTGCTTCCTTTTAAGTTCATAATTTTAAATCTGCTACTCAAAATATGGGCAAAAACCCATATTGAGAAAATTCCTGCTTCAACCTGTATGCTTTGGATTATGACAAGTCACAATCTACTCACAAGTTCTTGTACAGTCCACAGGCGTAAATTCCCGTATAGCCTACGGTACATATTTACAGTTGTATAATTTCTGCAATTCTGTAAATCATTATTTTTCTTGAGTAGC
>JAFTWL010000111.1 GCA_017465305.1 Ruminococcus sp.
CTTTTTGAAAGTAAATCTGCATTTTCATAAGTAATTCCTCCGATTGCTACTACTGGAATTGTAACAGCTTCCTTTATTGCACATAGTTCAAGATATGAAAGTTTAGAGGCGTCTTGTTTAGTATCTGAACCGAAGATTGCACCGCAACCTATATAATCTGCACCTTGTTTTTGTGCATCTATAGCTTCTTTTACATTATGTGCACTTGTGCCGATTATAAAGTTTTTTCCTAATATATCACGTGCTTCAGATATTTTCATATCGTTTTGTCCTATGTGAACGCCGTCAGCTTTTAATACTTTTGCAGCATAAACATTGTCATTTATAATACAAGGGATTTTATTAAAACGACAAAGTTCAACAATAGGGAAGGACATTTCTATAAGTGTTTGTGTATCACAGTTTTTTTCTCTTATTTGGAGCATAGTAATTCCGCCCTTTATAGCTTCTTTTACACATTGATATAGTGATTTATCACCAAGCCAGTTCTGAGAAGTAATAGCATATAATAAAAAAGGATTTTTGCTCATAAGTACTTCCTTTGCAGTTTTATTTTAATATGATATATAATAAACTTAAAGACTATAAATCAATAAAAAACCTGTTTTCATAGTTATTTGCGAACGTTTTATGGTAAAAATCGCCGCACTCATTTTCTATGAAACAGGTTCTTATAATTTATTATAAATTTTTGCTTTATATAACGGGTGCTGTTTTTTTACGAAATAATTTATGCCATGCCAATAAAATTTTTGGAATACAATATTCTAAAGTTGCACAGTATTTATCTACAATAATAATAACATAACTTTCTTTATAGTGAGGAAAGCGGGAGGCAACAGGCCACATATGTTTTATAATCATATCTTCTTCAATAGGATTTATACTGAACATAGAAGACGCATTGCCATATGCAACAAGTGGATGATTAGCACTGTGTGATTTTTTTGATTCATAGCGGTCATAATCTTCTGTTTCATAAAAATATAAATCGTGCAGAAGACCAGCACGTGCTGCTGAAACAGCATCCCAGTGTAAAAATCTGCATATTAAATAGTTATAGTATGAAACATTGACACTATGCTGAAAACGTGTTGTCATTATGTGGTGACGATATTTTTTTAAAGACTGGACAGTCTCATCTTCTAAAATATCTGCTACAAGTCTGTAATATGCCATTTGTCTGAGGTTCTTTTTTGAACCAATTGCATGGAGCATATAAGCACCGTCCTTTCGTTTCTGTTATCAGTTTATCAAATTATACGCAGTTTGTCAAGTGCTTTTTTTCGATTTTTTACAGAAAAGATATAGATAAATTTGTATAGCTATGATATACTGACATTATTCGTTTTATTCAACATAAAATTATTATTTAAGGAGATGTTTTATCATGCTTGATATAAAATCACGCACAAAGGGAACCATCTGTATAATTATTTCAGCTTTTTGTTTTGCACTTATGAATACTTTTGTACAGTTATCGGGTGATTTGCCATTTATTCAAAAGAGTTTTTTCAGAAATTTTGTTGCTCTTATTGTTGCATTTTTTATTTTAATAAAAGAGAAGAGAAAGTTTTCTTTTAAAATAAATAATCTGCCTTTTCTTTTAGCAAGAGCTTTTTGTGGAACTATTGGTATTCTATGCAACTTTTATGCTATTGATAACCTCGCTCTTTCAGATGCCTCTATATTGAATAAAATGTCACCATTTTTTTCAATTTTGTTTTGCTGGCTTATCTTGAAAGAAAAAATTTCCTTAAAGCAAGGAGTTATTATATTTGGAGCGTTGATAGGAAGTTTATTTGTCATTAAACCTACTTTTGCAAATGCAAATCTTTTTCCATCACTTATTGGACTTTTAGGTGGATTAAGTGCAGGTATAGCATATACTATGGTTCGTATTTTGGGACAGCGTGGAGAAAACAAATCTGTTATAATTTTATTTTTCTCTGGCTTTTCGTGTCTTGTTACATTGCCATATTTGCTTTTTTCATATGTTCCTATGACATTATCACAGTTTTTATGTCTTATGGGAGCAGGTATATCAGCTGCTGGCGGTCAGTTTGGTATTACTTCAGCGTATTGTTACGCACCAGCAAAAGAGATATCAGTATATGATTACACACAGATTATTTTTGCTGCTGTTCTTGGATTTTTGATTTTTGGTCAAATTCCTGATTTCTGGAGTATTTTAGGATATATTATAATAATTTCTATGGCTTTAGCTATGTTTTTGTATAATAACAAGAAAAATAATAATTGATTTTTGTCTAAAAATGAAATAAACAAGTTTTGAATTTGGCTCATTTTATATTGATTTTTGTCTTTTTTTCAAGAATCCTTTGCTTTTTTTCAAAAACTATGATATAATAAAATTTAAGATTTAAAAAATCAGAGAGGATTGATAAAATTATGCGTATTCGCCATAAACCATGGGCAAAGCCTGAATTGGAAAGTTGCCCTTTTTATATATCTGACCCAAAACAAAATAAAGGGAATTGGGCAGCTGTATTTGATAATCAAAAACCAATTCGTCTTGAATTAGGCTGTGGCAAAGGTGGGTTTATTGCACAGGAAGCTCCTGCAAATCCTGATTATAACTATATTGCTATTGATATAAAAAATGAAATGCTTGTTCTGGCAAAAAGAAATCTTGAAAATGCTTTCAAAGAAAAAAATATGTCAATGGAACAAGTCAGAATTTTCATTGCAAACCTTATGCAGTTTTCGGATTATTTTTCGACTTCCGATAAAATTGATAGAATTTACATAAATTTTTGTAATCCTTGGCCAAAAGCTAAGCATAAAAAACGTCGTCTTACTCATATACGTCAGCTTATACAGTATAAAGAAGTTTTGGACGGAGAAATATGGTTTAAGACAGATGACGATGAATTATTTGAAGAATCTTTGATATATTTTAAGGAAACAGGCTTTAACATTATCACACAAACTAAAGATTTGCATAATTTTTCTGAAATAAAAAGCTTTGAAACAGAACATGAAAAAATGTTTGATGAAATGGGGAAAACTATTAAGTTCCTAATCGCAAAACCAAATAAATCGTAAAAAAGAAAGGATATGCTAATATGGATTTTACATTAAAAGCACCGAGCTTTCTTAAAAAGTTTTCTGAATTTGCAGGAAAGTCTATACCAATATCTATGGAGATAATCGCAGATGGAACACAGGCAAATGAAAATCCAGCTGCATCTTATAGAGGGTTTGGCTGTATAACAGGAAGCAACTCTTCACGTTTACTTCTTGATTATAAAGTTGAACATCCTAAAGAATATGAAGAGATAATGCGACTTTTATTCCAGAAAGATTATGGTATAGGACTTGGTCATGTTAAAATTGAGCTTGGTTCAGATGTCAATACTTTTTCAGGTGTGGAACCTTCAACTAAACGTTATGTTGATGAACGTTTGGATGTAACAAGAGGTGCAGGTTTTCAGTTTGCCGCTGATGCTAAAGCCATAAATCCTGATATTACAGTTGACCTTATACGTTGTTCTGAACCAGCATGGGTTACAAAGGCATTTTCTACAAGTCAGGAGCATGGACTTAATGCACGTTATACATGGTATAAAGAAACTTTAGAAGCAGCATACCGTGTATATAATCTTAAATTTGATTTTATAAGTGCTGACCAAAATGCAGCTGAAATAGCTGATGAAGCATGGATTTTATATCTCAGATATAGACTTGACCATGAAAAAAATACACCATATGATTATCGCAAAATTAAATTGTTGCATCTGATGAAGCCGGAACAAGAAATATTGCAGCTCAGATGGTTGAAAATAATGCTCTTAGAAATGCTGTTGATGTTATTGGACTTCATCATACTACATATGGTGATTCATATACTAATCTTTTAAATGAAGCTTATGGAAAAGAAATATGGTACAGCGAAGGTGCAGCTCCTTGTAACTGTTCAGATTTGACAGTAGAAGCTGACCAGAGTGGTATTGCAGGAAAAAATGGAGCTATTGATATTGCTAATCGAATTATTAATAGTTATTACAATGGCAAGATGACTATGTATGAGTTTCAGCCAGCTGTAGCGGCTTGTTATGATGGTTCGACTGATATGCCTAAATATTTGATTAAGGCTTCTGAACCATGGTCAGGTTACTATAAACTTGAAAGTGGATTCTGGATGGCAATGCACTTTTCACGTTTTTCTCCTAAAGGATGGATGTTTGTTAATGGTGCTTGTTATGGTGATGGTGAAGAAAATCAGAGTATAACTGATACAACAAATAACTTCATGACTCTTGTTTCACCTGACAGAGCAGAGATGACAATGCATTTTACAAATGAAGATTTAGTTCCTCGTACATATTCTGTAATTGTTAAAGATATGGCGTTTGAAAATCGTACGCTTTCTGCAATTATCACTACAGGACCAAATCCAGGACAGCCATATAATGCGAATTGGTTCAGATGTGCAAAGCCAGTCAGACCAAGTCATCGCAATGAGGAAACTTATTTTGTAAAAGTACCTCCTCAGTCAATATTAACGCTTACAACACTTGATACAAGTTGGGTAAATGGTGTAGAAACATTCTCACATACTTCGCCTAATTCAGAGCGTCTTCCATTACCTTATATTGATGATTTTAATTATCCTAAAGAGGAAATTATGATTAGAGGCTGTGCACCTCGTTATACAACAGACCAAGGCGGTGCTTTTGAGCTTATCCGTGCAGAAAAAGATAAAAATGTTGTATGTCAGAGAGTAGTTTCCTCTAAAGTCCCTTTAAATAGTAAATTACGTGGAACTCCAAACCCAATTACAACTGTAGGCGATGATAAATGGAGAAGTTACAGTGCTGAAATAGATGTAAAGCTTGATAATTGTAATCAAGATAATTATGCTGGCTTTGGAATACGATATAATTCTTCTTCTACATGTGAAAATTCTGCACGTTGTGGATATATAGGATTGCTTTATGGAAATGGCGAATGGAAGCTAATGGATATGGATGAAGTTGCAGCAGAGGGACAATTGCAAAATATTCAAACTAATCAGTGGAATAATCTGAAATTGCTTGTGCTGGGAAACTCTATTTTATTCTTTATAAATGGCAATCTTATGACTACATATCGCCCTCAGTGTATGATAAATTCAGGGCGTGTAAGTTTTTGCAGTGCATATGAAATGAATACATTCAGCAATCTTAAAGTAACACCGATGCCAATATTGCCACTTTACGTAAGACGTGTTGATTGTTTTTCAGATAGTATTTTTTATAATGAATACTGGGATATATGTCAGGAAGAAAAATATACATTTTATAATAGAACGGCTATGAGAGCTAATAAGAATGCAGCTTTTTCATGTGCATTTACTGGAACAGGAATATCAGTTATTGGAACAGCAAGAAATGCAGAGTTCAGAGTTATGATTGATGATACCATTTTATATGAATCATTGTTTATTCCATATTGTTTTCCTCGTCAGGCTTGCTTAGTAGTTGACCAACTTAAAGATAATATTGTACATACAATTGAAATGACACTTTTAAGTGGTGATTTTAAATTAGATGTAATTGAAATTCCTGAAAATCATATTCTTATGCCTGATATTTTAGAAGTTACATCAGCAGCTGAGGCAGCAGCAAAAGAACATGAAAATATGATTCGCCGTCAGCGTCAGGCTGAAAAAAATGCAGAACAAAAGGCAAATGAAACATTAGAACGTGCTGTAGAAGCTTTGAATGATATTCAAGTTGATACTTCTGATGAAGATGAGTATATTGAAGATAATGAAAATACAAAGATTATAAAAGAAATAATTTCTTCTGGTCAGATACATGATGAAGTTATTGCAGATTTTGTAAAGGTTGTAAAACCTGAAAAATCTAAAAATGATAACAGATTTGAGGAAGATAAAGAAGTTTCTGATGATGTACAGTCTGAGCAACAGGATGATATGCCTCTTTATGGAGAACCTGAAGAAGAAAATGTATATGAAGAAAAAGAGCCTGCTACAGAACCACGTTATAAGGGATTTTTAAGAAAATTGTTATCTTCTCAGCCAAAAGAAATTGATAATAGAGAAACTGAAATACAGCAACCTGTTTTAGAATCAGAAGTAGAAGAGCCGATACCTGAAATTTACGAACAGCAGTATGTACAGCCACAGAGAACTCCGGTACAAAGAGAACAGAGGGTTGTAAGAGAACCAATGCCAGAAGCATATGAACAGCAGTATGTACAGCCACAGAGAACTCTGGTACAAAGAGAACAGAGGATTGCAAGAGAGCAAATGCCAGAAGCATATGAACAGCAGTATGTACAGCCACAGAGAACTCCAATACAGAGAGAACAAAGAGTTGTAAGAGAATCAATGCCAGAGACATATGAACAGCAATA
>JAFTWL010000112.1 GCA_017465305.1 Ruminococcus sp.
AAGTATAATACAACCTATAGATAGTGTATTTAATAGTTATCCTAAAGTTAAACTTAATGAAGCACAAACAAGGATGTATTCAAATGGTGTAAAGCTAAAATCAGAACTTATAAGAGGAATAGATTTTAATTTTAACAGTGATTATCGTGTTTATGGTTCAGATGATAAGTTTATAGGCATTGGAAAAGTTAATGACGACAATCTGCTTTGTGTAAGAAAAAATTTTTAACACGGAGTTTTACTTTTCTTTTTGCTTAAAAAAAGTAAGTAAAAAAATATCGCTGTTCGGTGTTGCTACGTTTAATATAATTCAAAAACAGTTAAAATAAAAGTAAAATTGCCCCGTGAGGGGGGCAGTATTGAAAAATAAATAAATGTAGAGTAAATTTCAGGAGCGGACAGCGGTCAAGCTGGCTCAGCTTGGGAGGTGTAAGTAATAGATACAAAATTAAAATGTAATAATATGAATGCAAAACCCTCTGCCTGTGCATTGGGATTATTTGATGGAGTTCATTTAGGGCATCAGGCGGTATTAAGAGAAGCTGTTGACTGTGAAGAAGAAGGTTTTATTCCTACGGTATTTACTTTTCAGTCAGATTCAATATCAGTTAAACAGGGAAAACAAATTAAATATATCTATACTGAACAGCAAAAAGAAAAACACTTCTCAAGTATGGGAATACAGCAAGTATATTCTCCTCAATTTTCTGAACTTACATCAATGGATGGAGAGACATTTTGCAGAGCGATACTATGTAATACTCTTAATGCAAAAAAAGTATTTTGTGGTATGGATTTTCGATTTGGATTAAATGCAAAATGGGGATTTGATGATTTAAAATCTTTTGGAGAAACAATGGGTTTTTCTGTTTATAGTGTTGAACCTGTTCGTATAGGTGAAAATATAATTTCTTCAAGTGCAATACGAAATGCTTTGCTTAATGGAGATGTAAAATATGCAGCAGAAATGCTTGGTGAACCATATGAGATATATGGAACTGTTGAACATGGAAACGCTTTGGGTCGTACAATAGATTTTCCTACAATAAATCAATTTTTTCATGATGGTCAGCTTATTCCTAAATTCGGGGTATATGCTTCTTTTGTATATACACCGGATGGTATGTATAAAGGCATTACTAATATAGGTAAGAAGCCTACAGTTTGTGATGATATTAAGCCGCTGGCAGAAACTCATATTATAGATTTTTCCGGCGACTTATACGGAAAAGTATGCAAGGTTCAGTTGCTACAGTTTATACGCCCTGAAAAAAAATTCTCCAGTGTAGAAGAGTTAAAAAAAGCGATAGAGTCAGACTTACTTTTCTTTTTGCTGAAAAAAGAAAAGTAAGCAAAAGAAAAAAGATGACGCCATTCGGCATTGCTACGTTTAATATAATGTTCCATGTGGAACAATTACTTTTCTTTTTGCTGAAAAAAGAAAAGTAAGCAAAAGAAAAAAGATGACGCTGTTCGGCGTTGCTACGTTTAATATGATAAAAAGATAGTTAAAATAAAAGTTTCTCGCCCCCGTGAGGGGGACAGTATTGATAAAAAATAAATGTAACATAAAATACAGGGGCGTACAATGGTCAAGCTGATTCAGCTTGTTCCACGTGGAACAATTATATTTACAGAAATAATTAAAATGCAAGTAATATCGCCCCCGTGAGGGGGTCAGTATTGTAAAAAAGTAAATGTAACTTAAAATACAGGGGCGGACAATGGTCAAGCTGATTCAGCTTGAGAAAGGAATTTTAAAAATGGATATGAATAAAAGAGTAAGAACAAGATTTGCACCAAGCCCAACAGGCTATATGCACATAGGAAATTTACGTACAGCATTATATGCTTATCTTATCGCAAAAAAATATGACGGCGATTTTCTTCTACGTATCGAAGATACTGACCAGGAACGTTATGTAGAAGGTGCTGTTGATGTAATTTATGATACACTTAAAATAGCAGGTCTTAAATGGGATGAGGGTCCTGACATTGGCGGCCCTGTAGGTCCGTATGTTCAGTCACAGAGAATGGGTATGTTCAAAGGTTACGCAGAACAGCTTGTAAAAAGCGGACATGCTTATTACTGTTTTTGTGATAAAGAACGTCTTGATGAAGTTCGTAAAATTCAAGAAGCTTCAAGAATTGCTCCTATGTATGACCGTCATTGCCGTGATTTAAGTCCTGAAGAAGTTCAAGAAAAACTTGATGCAGGTGTACCGTATGTTATCCGTCAAAAAATGCCTCTTACAGGTACAACAACTTTCCATGATGAAATTTATGGTGATATTACTGTAGAAAACAGCACTCTTGATGACCAGATTCTAATTAAAACTGATGGTATGCCAACATACAACTTTGCAAATGTAGTTGATGACCACCTGATGGGTATTACTCACGTAGTAAGGGGTAATGAGTATCTTTCTTCTACACCTAAATATAATCTTCTTTATGAGGCATTCGGATGGGATATCCCTGTTTATGTACACTGTTCTCCTGTTATGAAAGACCAGACACATAAACTCTCAAAAAGAAATGGTGATGCTTCATTTCAGGATTTAATGGAAAAGGGTTATCTTCCTGAAGCAGTAATCAATTTTATAGCATTGCTTGGATGGGCTCCTACAGGCGAACAGGAAATATATACTGTTGATGAGTTGAAACAGGCATTTGAAATATCAGGAATCAGTAAATCACCTGCTATATTTGACCCTGTTAAACTAAGAGCAATCAATGCAGCATATATAAGAAATCTTTCAGCTGAAGAATTTAAAAATCATGCACTCCCATATATCAGACAGACAGTAAAAAGCGAAACAGCAGATTTGGATTTACTCTGTCATGTTCTTCAGCCAAGAACTGAATTATTTACAGATATACCAGAACAGGTTGATTTTATTGATGCAGTTCCTGAGTATGATGTTTCTATGTATCAGCACAAGAAAATGAAGACTACACCAGAGACAGCAAAAGAAGCATTGGAAAAGGTACTTCCTGTACTTGAAAATATAGATGAATGGACAGTTGATTCAATACATGGTGAAGTATTTAAGCTTATAGGTGAATTAGGTGTTAAAAATGGCTGGATGCTTTGGCCTTTAAGAACTGCTTTGTCAGGTAAACAGTTTACACCTGGTGGCGGTATAGAACTCTGTGTTATAGTTGGCAAAGAAGAAACTATAAACAGGGTTAAGAATGCTATCTCCAAGCTGACGCCAGCTTGACCGCAATCCGCCTCCAGATTTTATGATACTGTTATCAGTTAAAAAATTTTCCCCCTCATGGGGGTGGCAAGCTGACGCCAGCTTGACCGCAGTCCGCCCCCAGATTTTACGATACTGTTATCAGTTAAAAAACTTTCCCCCTCACGGGGGTGGGAAACGAAATTTAAATTTTAAGCAAAAACAGTTAAAATAAAAGTGAAATTGCCCCCGGAGGGGGTCAGTATTGAAAAATAAATAAGTGTAGAGTAAATCACAGGGGAGATTTGCCAGCGGAGGCTCTCCGCCAAGCTGATTCAGCTTGTTCCACGTGGAACACTTACTTTTTCTTGCTGAAAAAAGAAAAAAAGATGTCGCCGCTCGGCGTTGCTACATTTAATATGATTCAAAAATAGTTAAAATAAAAGTTTCTCGCCCCCGTGAGGGGGGACAGTATTGATAAAAAATAAATGTAGCATAAAATACAGGGGCGGACAATGGTCAAGCTGATTCAGCTTGGCGAATAGCCCCAAATGCATAGCATTGCTTTTCTTTTTTAAGCAGTTATCACAATGTTATCACAGAAAATTGTTAAACTTTTTTAAAAAGAATTTTAAAGGAGGAATATTCCTAATGATTGAGGTGAAAGACCTTACTAAATATTATGGCAGTAAGTTAGCCGTAAATCATATAAATTTCACAGTCAACGACGGTGAAATTTTAGGTTTTTTAGGACCGAACGGTGCAGGAAAATCTACAACTATGAACATTATGACTGGTTATATCAGTTCTTCTACTGGTCAGGTTCTTATAAATGGTGTAGATATTCTTGAAAATCCTATTGCTGCTAAACGTAATATAGGCTATCTGCCTGAAATTCCGCCATTGTATCAGGATATGACGGTAAAAGCTTATCTGAATTTTGTGTATGACCTGAAAAAATGTAAGCTCTCACGTAAGTCACATCTTGAAGAAATATTTAAGCTCTGTAAAATTACAGATGTTCAGGACAGAATTCTGAAACGTCTGTCAAAAGGTTATCGTCAGCGTGTAGGACTTGCTCAGGCTCTTATCGGCAATCCGCCTATACTTATTCTTGATGAACCTACAGTAGGTCTTGACCCAAAACAAATCATAGAAATCCGTACTTTGATTAAAAAACTTGGAAAGCGTCATACTGTTATACTTTCATCACATATTTTATCAGAAATACAGGCCGTATGCGACAGAATAATTATTATAAATAAAGGCACTATTGTTGCTGATGATACAATTGAAGACCTCTCAAAAGCAATTTCCAAATCAAATCGTCTTACAGTAAGACTTGATGGTAACAGAGAAGAAGTTCTCTTTGAACTTGGAAAGATTTCAGGAGTAGTTTCAGTGACAGCTGATATGCAGAGAGAAGATTCACTTTATGATTATGAGATAGAACAAAAAGCAAATACAGATGTAAGAAAAGATATAAACGCTATGGTGCAGAGAAAGGGCTGGAATATATATCAGATGCAGGTCGGAGAGATGACACTTGAAGATGCATTCCTGAAGATGACAGCCGGCGAAGTCTCACCTGTAATTGTTCATAATACAAAGACAGATGACAGTTCAAATACATCCTCTGATGAAACATCTGAAAAAACAACTGATTAAATGAGGTGATATAAATGGGTGCTATTTATAGACGAGAATTAGGTTCTTTTTTTAATTCTGCACTTGGATGGGTCTTTCTGACTGTGTTTTATCTTGGTGCAGGTGTTTTGCTTTGCCTGTTTACACTTGTAAGGCGTACTGCTGATATGGCAGGCTTTTTTTCATGGATGAGACTTATAATGGTTCTTGTTCTTCCCCTTCTGACAATGCCGTTGCTGAGTGAAGAAAGGGGTAAAAAAACAGACCAGGGACTTCTTACAGCTCCTGTATCTCTTACGGGTATTGTGATGGGAAAATATCTGGCTGCCTTGACTCTTTATGCTATAGGCATAGCTATTTTTTTCTTGTATGCTCTTATACTTAGCTTTTTTGGTGCTGTAACATGGAGTATTGTAATTTCTAATGTAATTGCTCTGTTCCTGCTCGGTGCAGCATTCATGGCAATTACACTTTTCTTTTCATCATTGACTGAAAATCAGTTTGTAGCATACATAATCGGTCTTGGAATATTATTATTCTTATATATGTTTGACTGGTGTTCTTCAGCTTTACAAGTATGGTCAGAGTCATTGACAATAGATGTTTTATCAAATATTTTCAGTGGATTGTCAAAAGCAATGAGTTCAGTATCATTTTATACAAGAATCTATGACTTTGCATATGGATTGTTTGATGTTTCTGGTGTACTTTTATATGTAAGCACTGCTGTTTTATTTAATTTCTTTACAGTAAGAGTACTTGAAGCAAGACGCTGGAAGTAAGGAGGAAGATTTATGGAAAAAGATGAAAAGTCTATTCACCGTAAAAAGAAACTTAAATACGGGGGAATTGCAACGGCAATTACACTTATAGTAACAGCTGTAGTAATTTTAGTAAATGTAGTAGTAAGTCTTTTAATGGAACGCTTTCCAAACTTTCGTTTGGATTTAACACAGTCTAATGTCTATCAGGTATCTGATGAGACGCTGGATTATATAAAAAATCTCTCTAAAGATGTTGAAATTGCAGTATCCTCAGAGGAGAGCAATTTTGAAAAGGATAGCCTTTTAAAAACAGTTTCAGAGATGCTTAAAAAGTATGAGGGATATTCAGATAAAATTTCTGTTACATACTTTGATACAGCAAAGAACCCTGATATTTTATCTAAATATCAGGCACTTTACACAGGAACAATATCTGCTGATAATATAATTATAAGAAGCGGTGACAGAGTAAAGGTTTATTCACTCCTTGATATGTTTGAGCTTGATAATCAGAAGTTCCAGCAGTATTATTACTATGGCAATGTAACTTTGCAGGAATGTATAACAGGCTTTAAGGGTGAGCAAATACTCACTACAGCAGTAATGAATGTAACTGATTCAAACGTAAAAACTGTAGGCATTATTGCAAATTCTAATGGAAGTATGATTTGCAGTCAGAGCACAGCGAATCAGTATACAATTACAAACATGAAACAGTTGCTTACTGATAACGGATATGATGTAACAGACCTCGACATGGTTACAAGTGAAATAACATCTGAAACATGTGATATTCTTATTTTGCCTGCTCCGCTGAATGACCTTACAACAGACTCTGTTCAGAAGCTTGAAAACTTCCTTTACAATGATGGAAAGCTTGGAAAGGAACTTATATATATAGCAGATTGCAGACAGGGAAACACTCCTAATTTAAATGCCTTTCTACAGAACTGGAATATCTCTGTAAATAACAGTTATATAGTAGATGAAAACACATCTACAAGACAAGCTGTAAACCTTACTATTGGAAGCTATTACGTTCCTATAGTAACGCCTTCAGCTGAAGGATACAGTGGTGGAATATCAAATTCAAGTCTTCCTATAATTGCTCCGTTATCAAGAGAGATTTCAACACTCAGCGTAAATAACGGAAGAGTTGTTACAAATCTTCTTGAGACATCTTCAACATCTTTTGCATATCCGCTTGATTTGGACAAAATGTCAAGTAGTAATAATGCTAACAGCGATAATAGCATAAATGAAGAAAATAATATAAACAGCGGAAACTTTACAGATAATAATAATGCAGACAGTGAAGAGCCAACAGATGCAGTAAGTGATGAGTCATCACCAGCAACAACCACATTTGATGTTGAATCAGCAGAGAAAAAGAGCTATCCTGTAATGGTGTTATCTGAAAATGAGGAAAATGTAAATGGCGAACGCATTAAGAGTGATGTGCTTGTAATAGGTTCACTTTCATTTTTGGATTACTATGTAGCACAGGACCCTGCTTATAACAATGCAGATTATTTTATAAGTGCACTGAATACTATTTGTGGTAAGGATGATAATGTAGTTATAGCATCCAAGGATATGACTGTTAAAACACTTGATATGACACAATCTAACCTTATTACTATATCAGTCGTTGTAGTTATAATTATACCAGTAATTATGATTATTTGTGGTGTAATTATAGGAATACGCAGACGTAAACATTAAAAATTATAGCCCTCCATAAAAGTTATGGGGGGTTATAATTAAATTCATGCAATTTTTTTGAATTTTTTGAAGGTATGGGAAGAGCAGCCCCATATGTATAATAACATTTAGAAAGGAATAAGAAAATATACAATGAATAAAAAAATCATAGGAATAGTTGTCGGGTGTGTACTTATAGCAGGACTTGCAGGTGCAACAGTTCTATTATTAAATACAGGAGATGAAAATACATCATCTGAAAGTGAGTTACAGACAACGGAGGCTGTTGATGATGTTATATTGTCATCACAATCACCTGACAGTGTAACAAAGATTTCTGTTAAAAATGAAAAAGATGAGTACACAGTTATAAGAAAAACAAAGGCAAATGAGGAAAACTCTGAAAGTGCAGTATATACTATAGATGGATTGGAAAATCTAAAAATAGATACATCATTATTAGGAACACTTGCTAATAACGTTGCTACACTTTCAGTGTCAGGTAATAATATTATAGAAAAAGATAGCAGTGAACTTGACAAATTCGGGCTTGGAGATACAGCTACATCAGTAACAATGGAATTTGATGATGGTGGTAAATTCAGTTTTAGAATAGGTGATGTTATACACAATGACTCTACAACATATTTTGCAGTAGAAGGACAAAATACAGTCTATGGTGTACAGACATCATTACTTGCAAACTTTGAAAAGGCTTCTACAGATTTTATATCAAAGACAGTACTTGAAAAGCCGAGTGATGAAGATATGCCAACTATTGAAACAGTAAATCTTGAAAGAAAAGATTTAGAAAGTCCGTTTGTGCTGACGCATAAGGAAAATGCTAATAATGAGAAAACAGGCGGAACAATATATGATTATGTTATGACTGAGCCTATTTCAGCAAAATTAAGTTCAGAGCGTTCAGATAATATAATAAAAGGACTTTTTGGACTGACTGCTGAAATAGTAACACCTAACCCAAGCGAAACAGATTTAGAAAAAGCAGGTCTTGCTGACCCATTTGCAACGCTTACAGTTTCGTGTGATGATGGAAATGAGTATAAGCTCTTAATAGGAAATCGCTACACAGAAGAAGATGAAACAGGAGCAACAATTGCTTATTATCCTATATATCTTGATGGAAATAATATTATATATCGACTTTCTGAAGATAAGTGTGGCTGGGCAACTATATCAGCTACAGATATAGCATCTAAGCTTATTTTTATAACATATATATGGGATGTATCTTCTCTTGATGTCAGTGTAGGAGATAAGGAAATATCATTTACATCTACTGGTGACAATAAAGAGGAAGCTATTGTTAAGAAGAATGGGCAGGATTGTGACACAGAGCGTTACAGATTGTTCTATTCATTTTTATTAAATACATCAGCAGAAGAAGTTGTTACAGGTGATGTTCCATCAGGAGAACCAGATGCTGAAATAGTTATAAAGACTCATGACAATAAGGAAAACATAGATATAACATTTTATAAAAAAGATGAATTTAATACTTTGATTGCTATAGATGGAGTATTGAGCTTCCAGTGCAGAACATCATATTTAGAGACTTTGGAACATAATATTGATATTTTTGACACTGATGAAGCCTTTACAACCTCATGGCGATGACAAGCTGAAGCCAGCTTGACCGCAGTCCGCCCCCAGCTGTTTTGATACTGGTATCAGTTAAAGAACTTTCCCCCTCACGGGGGTGGAAAACAAAATTTAAATTTTAAACAAAGATAATTAAGATACAAGTAATATTGCCCCCGTGAGGGGGTCAGTATTAAAAAATAAATAAATGTAGAGTAAATCTCAGGGGCGGACAATGGTCGAGTTGATTCAGCACGGCGGAGAGCCTCCGCTGGTGATACCCCCAATATATCAAATTTAAAATATTTAAGATACTATCATAGCCCCCCAGGGGCAGTTTTGGGTGAACTGTATCTGCAAAGATAATTAAAATACAAGTAATATCGCCCCCGTGAGGGGGTCAGTATTGAAAAATAAATAAATGTAGAGTAAATCTCAGGGGCGGATAATGGTCGAGCTGATTCAGCACGGCGGAGAGCCTCCGCAGGCAGTCCGCCCCCGGCTGTTTTGATACTGGTATCAGTTAAAGAACTTTCCCCCTCACGGGGGTTGGAAACAAAATTTAAATTTTAAACAAAGATAATTAAAATACAAGTAAAACTGCCCCCGTGAGGGGGTCAGTATTGAAAAATAAATAAATGTAGAGTAAATCTCAGGGGCGGACAATGGTCGAGCTGATTCAGCTCGAAGAAAGGATATGAGAATAAATGCAATTTGATTTTTGTATGTATAAAGACTATCCAATAGTAAGATGCGGAAATTCTATTTACTATGGTTATATGTCAGACCCATACGTCGTAATGATGCAAATTCAGCATCAAAAACAAATGGGTGAATTTAAAATAGCAGATAAAATAAAAATATACAAGATTTCAACAGATGAAAAACTGAATCCAATGCAGGCAACAGTAAAGACAACAGAACGGGGAAGTTTATACGAGGCGTTAGACCTTGCTTATGCGTGGCTCCATCGCAGTGAAAATAATGATAATAAAAAATGAAAAATACCTTGCAGGCAGATAAAAGCCTGCAAGGTATTTTTTATATAAAGATTTATTTATTACTTTTTGCGAATGCAGTCAGTGAACATATAACGCTGTAAAGCTTCAGGAATACGAATACTTCCATCAGCGTTAAGATTATTTTCCACAAATGCAATAAGCATTCTTGGAGGTGCAACAACAGTGTTATTAAGAGTATGAGCAAAATATTTATTGCCGTCTTCTCCCTTAATACGAATGCCTAATCTTCTTGCCTGTGCATCACCAAGATTAGAACAGCTTCCAACCTCAAAGTATTTCTGCTGTCTTGGTGACCATGCTTCAACATCAATGCTCTTAACCTTTAAGTCAGCTAAATCGCCTGAACAACATTCAAGAGTACGGACAGGAATATCAAGAGTTCGGAAAAATTCTACTGTATACTGATACATCTTGTGGAACCAGTTCATGCTGTCTTCCGGCTTGCAGACAACAATCATTTCCTGCTTTTCAAACTGATGAATTCTGTAAACGCCACGTTCTTCAATACCGTGTGCTCCTACTTCCTTACGGAAACATGGGGAATAACTGGTCAGAGCCTTTGGCAGTTCTGATTCCGGAATAATAGTATCAATAAACTTACCAATCATGGAGTGTTCGCTTGTTCCGATTAAGTACAGGTCTTCGCCTTCGATTTTATACATCATGCCTTCCATTTCAGCGAAGCTCATAACACCTGTTACAACACCGCTTCTAATCATAAACGGAGGAATGTAATAAGTAAAGCCCTTTTCAATCATGAAATCACGTGCATATGCAAGAATTGATGAGTGAAGTCTTGCAATATCACCACAAAGATAATAAAAACCATTTCCGCTTGTTTTTCTTGCAGCATCAATATCAATTCCGTTAAGGTTTTCCATAATATCAACATGATAAGGCACAGGGAAATCAGGAACAACAGGTTCTCCAAAGCGTTCTACTTCAACGTTTTCGCTGTCATCCTTGCCGATTGGAACGCTGTCATCAATGATATTTGGGATAACCATCATTTTTTCTTTGATTTTAACTTCAAGTTCAGCTTCAAGCTTTTCCTTTTCAGTAAGTTCTGTACCAATGGAAGCAACTTCAGCTTTTACAGCTTCAGCTTCGTCCTTTTTGCCTTGTCCCATTAAAGCACCAATTTTTTTGCTTATAGTTTTACGCTGATTGCGGAGATTGTCACAAGCCATTTTTGTCTCTCTGTAGAGTTTGTCCATCTCTATAATTTCATCTACAAGAACAAGCTTGCTGTCCTGAAATTTCTTTTTAATGTTTTCTTTTACAAGTTCCGGATTTGTACGGATAAGTTTAATATCAATCATGATTATACCTCACTATACTATTTATGTGTTATATGTTTTATGCACCTTCAGTGCACTTGAGGCTCTGCCTCAAACTCCGGCAGCATTTTTCGAGAAAATTGCTGCACCAAAAAAGCTTTATTGAAAATATATAGTTTATTTTACCTTTATAATTGTAAAACTGTAGTCGAGCTAACTTAGTTTACTAGCTAATTGTGACAAATCTTCTTTGTCATAAAATTCAAGTACTAAAGCTCCCTTGTTTTTGCCATAGTGTACAGCAACTTTTCTTCCCAGGTGTTCAGCAAGGCTTAGCTCCATTTCTTTGAAATAGCTGTCAACTTTTTTATTGCTTTTAGGTACTTCAGGAGGTTCGCTTTCTTTTGCAGCAAGTTTTTCAACTGCTCTTACAGTCATATTTCCTTCAGCACATTTTTCAGCTGTTTCAATCATAAGCTTTTCATCAGAAATTGCAAGCAATGCTTTAGCATGACCGGCAGAAATATCACCCTTTTTTACAAGTTCCTGCACTTCTTCAGGAAGTTTGAGCAATCTGAGTGCATTTGCAACAGAACTTCTTGAACGTCCTACAGTTTTAGCAACTTCCTCTTGTGTCATGTTAAATTTATCAATTAAATCCTGAAAGCCGTTTGCCTCTTCCATAGGATTTAAATTTTCTCTTAGAAGATTCTCAATAAGAGCAATCTGCATTGTCTCTATGTCAGAGAGTTCTTTAATTATAACAGGAACTTCATCCAGACCGAGCATCTTGGCAGCACGCCAGCGTCGTTCACCAGCAACAATCTGATAGACATCCCCGACAGGACGAACGACAATAGGCTGTAATATTCCATGTTGTCTTATTGAGTCAGCTAATGCTGAAATTGAATCTTCACTGAATGTTTTTCTTGGCTGTTCACGATTTGGCTCAATTTCAGAAAGGCGTAACGTCTTTTTTACTTGTATATCAGCAATATTTTCATCAAACAGAAAATCAAGACCGCTTCCGAGTCCACCTATTGCCATATGCTACACCTTCCTTTTCTTGCCGATTCCGAAGATATGGATTTTCTTTTCTTTTTTCTCAAGGGGTTCTCCGAGCAGTTCCATTCCGAGTGATTCATAAGCTTCAGCACCTTTTGAGTGTTTATCATAGTAGAAAATAGGTTTGCCATAGCTTGGAGCTTCTGAAAGTCGTACATTACGAGGAATTTTAGTTTCAAAGATGTTATTAGGAAAATGCTTTCTAACTTCTTCTTCAACCTGACGTGATACGTTAAGACGAGGGTCAAACATTACAAATAATATGCCTTCTATCCTTATAGAAGGGTTGAAATTTCTTTTTACTGCTTTTATGGTATTTGTGAGCTGTGCAAGACCTTCAAGGGCATAAAATTCTGCAAGCATAGGAATAATAATCTTATCAGCAGCTACAAGACCATTTAGGGTAAGCAGACCAAGTGCAGGAGGGCAGTCAATTAAAACATAATCATAGTCAAGCTTACATGTAAGTAATTGCATTTTAAGACGATTTGTTCTGTTTTCAGCACGGCTGAGTTCAATTTCACAGCCTGCAAGGTCATCTTTAGCAGGAAGAACAGAGACATTTTCAAATTCAGTGCGGATAATAGCATCTTTTATAGGTGTTTTTCCGACAATAACATCATAGGAAGAAGCTTTAAGTTCTCTTTTTTTAATACCAAAGCCAGTAGTTGTATTTCCTTGGGGGTCGATGTCAATACATAAAACCTGTTTTCCACGCAAACCGAGGTAAGCACTAAGGTTAACAACAGTGGTAGTTTTACCAACACCGCCCTTTTGATTTGCAACTGCATAAACTATACTCATGTTTTTCACTTCCTTTCAATATTTTAATGGTATGGGAATATTATATCACAAAAGATTATTTTTGTAAAGAGGAGCTGATGCGGGGAGTCCCCGCTGACATTACCCCCCTGAATTTTAGTCTATATTTATCTTTCAGCGAACTGACCCCCTCCGGGGGCGATATTACTTGTATTTTAATTATTTTTGTAAATATAGTTAAAATAAAGGTTTTGATTTAGAATTATAAATTTTCAAAAAAATTTTTTTGGTCAAGCAATTTTTTCAAAAAATGCTTGCGGAGCTGAGCCAGCTCCACCGCATTACCCCCCT
>JAFTWL010000113.1 GCA_017465305.1 Ruminococcus sp.
ATGGGTATGTGAAAATTTGATATATCTTTATGGTTCTAAAGAATTAAAGGATAAATATATACCATCTATGGTGACAGGTAATAAAATAGGTGCAATTTCTATTACAGAAGCTGAATCTGGCTCTGATGCTTTCAGTATGGTTACTTCTGCAACAGAAGATGGTGATTCTTATATTTTAAATGGAAGTAAAATGTTTATTTCAAATGGTCCTATTGCAGATGTATTTGTTGTATTTGCTGTAACAGATAAATTATTAAAAAAGATTACTGCATTTGTTGTAGAAAAAGATTTTGAAGGTGTAAAAACTGGTCCTGATATAAAAAAAATGGGGCTTAATGCTTGTCCTACCTGTGAGCTTATTCTTAATAATGTAAGAGTGCCAAAAGAAAATATTCTTGGAAAGTTAAATAATGGTTCAAATATTCTTACATCTGCAATTGAATGGGAACGCTGTTTTGAATTTGCACCTCATGTAGGAGTAATGCAGCGTATTATGGAACAGTGTATTGAGCAGGCAAAGACAAGAAAACAATTCGGAAAAAGCATTGAGGAATATCAGGCTATTTCACACAAAATAGCTAATATGAAAATAGCTATTGAAACTTCAAAGCTTATGTTGTATAAGATTGCGTGGTTGAAAGACCATAGACGTTCTGCATACACTGAAACATCTATATTCAAGACTTATGTAAGTGAAAATTATATTCAAACATGCAGAGATGCATTACAGATATTTGGTGCTTATGGTTATACATGCGAATATGGCATTGAGCGTGAACTACGTGATGCTCTTGCTTGCAGTATTTACTCAGGAACGAATGAAATGCAGCGCAATACTATTTATAGTATGGCAAAATATATATAAGCTGATTTTTAGAATCAAGCTAAAAAATTACTATTATATAAGGAATTTTATAATTATGGAGTGTACATACGCACGATTAGTAATATGCATAAAGCCTGTAAAATCGAGTCTTATGGGCAAAAATAGCAATAATTTGGAAGATGAATTTAGAATTAATCCTTATGAATTGAAGATACTCAAAGAAATCATAGCACTTAAAAAAATATCAAAATTACCATTTATTTTAACATGCGTGTCTATGGGAACGAAATCTTCTGAGTCAGTTCTCAGACGTGCTTTAGCTATGGGTGCTGATGAAGCCGTACTTATAAGTGATTCTTCATTTGCTGGTTCTGATACAGTGGCTACAAGTTATATTCTTTCAAAGGCTATTCAGAAACTTGAAAATGTAAAGTTTATTATTTGTGGAAGTAGAAGTATTGACGGGGAAACTGGTCAAGTTCCTGCTGCACTTAGTGAACGCATTCGTTACGCACTGTATACAGAAGTAACAAAAATATGTTCTTTTAATGAAAATAATGTTGTATTTTTAAAAGATGATGAGAATAAAAAAGTATTGCATAAAGGTGAACTTCCTGCTGTAATTTCATACAATGGATTTCAAATCAATGATGAAACTGTAAGTCTTATGGCACTTAAAAGGGCAAAAAAGAAAGAAATTTTCATAATGGATAAAGATGACCTTAATATTGATGTTTCAAGATGTGGGATGACAGGCTCAAAAACAAAGGTATCAGAAGTGCGTAGCAGTTTTACAAAAATATCAGGTGAACAGTTTTTTGGAATATCCGATGAAACTGCACATTTTTTAACAGATATACTGAGAGGAGTTCATCATGATTAGTAATAATTCAATTCTGGTTGTATGTGGTTTAAATGTTAATTCTGACGAGCATACAATGCAAATCATTTCTAAAGCAAGTGAACTTTCACATCAAACTAAAAAACAGGTTTTGCTTGCTGTGGCAGGTAATTATGATGAATTACGTTTCAGAGCATTTACAGATTGTGGTGCAGATTGTATTATATTTTGGGAGTATACTAAGAGTATTGGAATAATGAAATACAGTTCTTTTATTTCGGCAGTTATTCGTGAATATAGCCCAGAAATAGTATTATTTCCTGCAACAGAATCAATAAAAAGTGTTGCAGCGATTATATCATCATGTTTTGAAGCAGGTCTTACAGCAGATTGTATTGATATTATATGTGATGAGGATAATAAATTTCATTTTTACAGGGCTGCTGTAAGTAATTCAGTAATTGCTAAAATAGTTGGTATAAATAGTAGCCTTAGTATGGGTACTGTAAAAGAGGGAGAATTTAAGAAAAAAACGTATTCTAAGAATGATGAGAATGATAATTTTCAAATTATGTTCTATCATATGAATACTGATGAAATTGATAAAGATTATTTAGATGATATTGTTGATATAAAATACAGGGAAAAGGTAGAAGAGAAAACAAATATAAATAATTATTCTATTGTTTTCTGTATTGGAAGAGGTGCAGAAGAATCCCAAACAATAGAAAAAATATATCGTCTTGCAGAAGCTTATAATGCTTGTGTTGTTGGAACAAAAGCTGTTATTGATGACAATATATTGGATAAAGCTTTCCAAGTAGGACAATCAGGGAAAAGTATCTCTCCATCTATTTATATAGGACTTGGTGTATCTGGTGCTAATCAGCATATTGTAGGAATGAAAAATTCGCAGTTAATTATTGCTGTAAATCATGATGCTGATGCTCCAATTATGAAATATGCTGATTATGCAATAATAGATGATGTAAATGTATTTTTGGATAAAATGCTGGATATGCTTGTTTCTTATCAATCGGAATAATTTTTTAAATGAAATTAAAAAATATATTTTTTAGCAATATATTTTATAATATTATTACTATTATTTTTTAACTTGAATCAAAAACTATTGACAAAATAAAGAATATAGTATATAATATTTATGGAAAGGACAAATCGTTAATTAAAATATTAAAAATGGAGGTGAATATCGCTGCTGAATATTACATAAAAATAAATTTTAAGTAGCGATTTTTATTTATGTGGATTCTTGCAATAATAGGAATGGGTTTATTGACCTCATTTATACACCTATGTATAGCTGGTTTTGATATTGGTTCTTCAGGTATATGTGAAATCATACTTCTTCACCAGTTTGCTGTTTCATCCGGTTTGATTGGCGTTATAGGATTCTATATAAATGTAATAAAGGCTGATGATACCGCTAAATCACTTGGATGGCCAGGCGGACCATTCCAGGCTAAATATGGATTTTCTCAACTTGGTGTTGGAGTAATGGGAGTTTTATCAATATGGATAAGAGGAAGCTTTTGGATAGGTACACTTGTAACGCTTTATATTTATGGAATCAGCGGATTATGGTCACATGTTGCAGAAATGAAACGAAAAAAAGTAAATCCAATTGATACATGGAATATCATAATTGATATTATTTATCATATAATTCTTACTGTACTTTTGTTTCAAATTCCGTCAGTTTGGCAATGGTAGTTAGGAGTAATATATGAAAAAATTTATTCCTATATGGATAGGTGAATTCATATCAAGTATCGGAACGGGCATGACTTCTTTTGCACTTTCTGTATATGTTTATCAGGTATATGGAAATGCTTCTGCTGTATCACTTGTAACATTACTTGCTTATCTTCCAACAATTTTATTAAACCCTATTGGCGGATTATTGGCGGATAGATATGACAGAAGAGTAATGATGATTTGTGGAGATATGTTTTCA
>JAFTWL010000114.1 GCA_017465305.1 Ruminococcus sp.
AAGCTCACTTATTCTGATAATCTTACTAAAATTTCATTTTATGTAAAGTTTAAAGAGTATGTTCAATCAAATGATATTTTCACTTTGGAGCATAAACTTGAATCAGTGTTAAAAATAGATACAGTTCGTTTTTTCCCCTTTTATTCTAAAAATTTATTTTCATTATCTATATTTAATGATATATTACAATTTTTAAAGCGTGAATGTTCAATAATAAATGGTTTTCTTGATAATGCTGAAATAATAATTATAAATAACTCTAAATTAAAGATTTCTTTAAAAAATGGTGGACATGATATTCTTTTACGCAGTCACTTTACAGAAAATCTTAAACAATTATTGATACAGATGTTTGAAAAGAGTTTTGAAATAGAATTGTTCGGAGAAGATTCAGTTTCAGCATCTGAATATAGAGAGATGATAAGACAGGCAGAAAAAGAATTACCTAAACAAAATACTTATTCAATGGTAAAACCTGTTCCAGACAGTGAAAAGCCAAAACCAGAATTAGTAAAAGCTCAGCCTGTGGAAATAAAATCAGATATTCCAGGTATTGTTCCAGGAAGTGCAGTTTTAATTAAAGGCAGACAAATCAGAGATTTACCTGTTTCTATTACAGAAGCACTTGAACAGCAAAATCGTCGTGTTGTCATCCTTGGTGATGTGTTTGCTATGGATGTCAGAGAAGTACGTGGAGAGAGGTCTATTCTTACATATCAGGTGACAGATGGTAGTAATTCAATTCTTGTAAAGATTTTTGACAGCAATGATAATATTCAAAAACTTCCTTTTAAAGAAATTAAAAAAGGCAGTTCATTGCTGATTTTAGGTAAGATTGATTATGACCAGTTTGCAAAAGAAGATGTTATAAAACCAGATTCAATTGTAATGGTGAAGCGTCAGAAAAAAATGGATAATGCACCTAAAAAACGTGTAGAACTGCATTGTCATACTTCTATGTCACAAATGGATGCTATAACAGATGCAGGTACTTTAGTAAAGAGGGCTCATGAATGGGGTCATCAGGCAATTGCAATTACAGACCATGGAATAGCACAGGCTTTTCCTGATGCTATGAATACATGGAACAGTATAAAAGATGAAAACTTTAAAGTTATTTATGGTTGTGAAGCATATGTAGTAAATGATTTACAACAAAAGAAAGTAATTGATAAACCTGATACGAGAAGTATTAATGATGAAATTATTATTTTTGATGTGGAAACAACAGGACTAAATAGTAGTTTGGACAGATTGACAGAAATCGGGGCTATAAAATTACGCAATATGCAGATTGTAGAGAGCTTTAATACTTTAATTAATCCATGTATGCCAATATCAGAAAAGATTTCTGATATAACAGGTATTACAGATTCTATGGTTGCTGATGCTCCTAAAGAAAGAGAAGCAATAGAAAAGTTTATTGAATTTTGTGGAAATAATAATCCTGTACTTGCTGCACATAATGCAAAATTTGATGTTTCTTTTATAAATAATGCTTGTAAAAGAAATGATATTGATTTTGAATTTACAACTATTGATACATTAGTATTATGTCAGAGTATGTTGCCCGAAATACCTCGTCATAAATTGAATCATGTTGCAAAAGCATTGAAATTAGGAAAATTCAATCATCATCGTGCAGAAGATGATGCACGTATTTTGGCTAAAATATACATAATACTTGTAACAAGGCTTATTCAGGAAAAAAATATCAAAACTTTAGTAGAACTTAATATTAAAACATCAGATATAGATGTTAAGAAGTTAAAATCATTCCATCAGATTATTTTAGTACGTAATCAGGTGGGGCTAAAAAATTTATATAAGTTGATTTCATATGGACATATAGATTATTTTTATCGAAGACCTTTGATTCCTAAGTCTGTTTTAATGGAACACAGAGAGGGATTGATTTTTGGCAGTGCTTGTGAGGCAGGGGAATTATTTCAAGCTATTTTTGAAAATAGACCTCATGAAGAAATTGTTGAACTTGCGAAATTTTATGATTATCTTGAGATACAACCTGATGGAAACAATGAATTTATGATTCGTTCAGGTGCAGCAGCTAATAAAGAAGCTTTACGTGATTATAACAGAGCTATTGTCAAGCTTGGTGAAGAGTTGAATATTCCTGTATGTGCTACTTGTGATGTACATTTCATTGACCCAGAGGATGCAAAATTCAGAGAAATCCTGCAGGCTGGACAAGGCTATGAAGATGCAAAATATCAGCCTCCTTTGTATTTTCGTACAACAGAAGAAATGCTTGATGAATTTTCTTATTTAGGCAAAGATAAAGCATATGAAATTGTAGTAGAGAATACAAACGCAATTGCAGACCAGATTGAAATTGTTCGACCAATTCCTAAAGGAACATTTACGCCTAATATTGAAGGGGCAGAAGAAGACCTTGTTAGAATTACAAACGAAAAAGCAAAAGAAATTTATGGTGACCCGCTTCCTGAAATTGTTGAAAAACGCCTTAACAGAGAATTATCATCTATTATTAAACATGGTTTTGCAGTACTTTATATTATCGCTCAAAAGCTTGTATGGGATAGTGTTGAACATGGTTATCAGGTAGGCTCTCGTGGTTCTGTTGGTTCTTCGTTTGTTGCCTCTATGGCTGGAATTTCAGAAGTAAATCCACTTGTACCGCATTATGTTTGTCCTAAATGTAAGCATAGTGAGTTTATTACAAATGGCAGTGTAGGTTCTGGGTTTGATTTACCTCCTAAAAATTGTCCTGTCTGCGGTGAAGATATGAACAGAGATGGTCATGATATTCCTTTTGAAACGTTTTTAGGATTTGATGGTGATAAAGCTCCTGATATAGACCTTAATTTTTCAGGAGAGTATCAAAGTTCAGCACATAGATATACAGAAGAGTTGTTTGGTCGTGATAATGTGTTTAAAGCTGGTACAATTGCAGCCGTTGCTGATAAAACAGCATATGGTTATGTAAAAAAATATCTTGAAGAACGCAATATTGTTTGCAGTCCAACAGAAATAAACAGATTAGCTATAGGCTGTACCGGAATAAAACGAACTACAGGACAGCATCCTGGCGGAATGGTAGTTGTTCCTAATGATTATGATGTATATGACTTTACGCCTGTACAGCATCCGGCAGATTCTGCTGATTCAGATGTTATTACAACACACTTTGATTTCCATTCTCTTCATGATACAATTTTAAAACTTGATGAATTAGGGCATGTAGTACCAACAATGTATAAACATTTAGAAGATATGACAGGAAAGGATATTAGAAATATTCCTACAACTGACCCACGAGTAATTAAAATGTGTACAGATGCTTCTGAACTTGGCGTAACAAGTGAAGAAATTTATTGTAAAACAGGGAGTCTTGGAATACCTGAAATGGGTACAGGTTTTACAATACAAATGCTTCTTGATTCAAAACCAACAAAATTTAGTGATTTTCTACAGGTATCAGGACTTTCACATGGTACTGATGTATGGCTCGGAAATGCGAAGGATTTAATTGATTCAGGAACTTGTACAATTTCTGATGTAATAGGTACTCGTGACAGCATTATGACTTATTTGCTTCATAAGGGAGTAGAGCCAAAGCAGGCATTTCAGATTATGGAGGATACACGTAAAGGTAAAGCTCCAAAAACTTTTACACCTGAACGAGTACAGATGCTTAAAGACCATAACGTTCCTGATTGGTATATTGACAGTTGTCTAAAAATTAAATATATGTTCCCTAAAGCTCATGCAGCTGCCTATGTTACAGCAGCTATTAAGCTTGCATGGTTTAAGCTTTATGAACCACTTGCTTATTATGCTGTTTATTTCAGTACAAGAGGCGAAGATTTTGATGCTGAACTTGCATTGCAGGGAAAAGAAAAAGTAAGAAATAAAATAGATTCACTTAAAGAAAAGGGAAATGAGAGAACTAAAAAAGAAAGTGACTTGCTTGATGTGCTTTTAATTGTAAATGAGATGCTAAGCAGAGGATATTCATTTTTGCCTGTAGATTTATATCATTCTCATGCAATGAAATATTTAATAGAGGATGGTAAAATACGTATACCATTTGGAGCTATAAGTGGTATAGGTGAAGCTGCTGCAAATAGTCTTTATGAAACGGCACAGCAACGTGATTTTATTTCCATTGAAGAATTTCAGTCAAAGAGCGGAGCATCAAAGACAACAATTGAAACATTAGAGCAAATGAATACTTTCGGAAACCTTCCTAAATCAAGTCAGATGACATTATTTTGATATTATTTAATTTGAGTTCGTTGCATTTTTTTAAACATATTTATACTTTACTTGACAATGTGAAATATATGTGATAGACTTATACCAGTAGAAACGTTTAGTAACGTTGCAAAATTAAGATTTGCTTTTATAGCAGATTATTATTATATAAAATAACTATTTTCTCATTATGATTATATTATTATAATTTGAGGATAAGAGGTGCTTATGAAAAAGTATAATTTAATTACACCAGAAGGAACAAAAGATTTTTTGTTTGAAGAATGTCTGGTGAAACGTGAAACAGAAGATAAGATTCATAAAATTTTTCAAGGAAAAGGATATTGTGAGTTAACAACTCCAGGACTTGAATTCTTTGATGTATTTCAATCAAAATCAAGTTACTATCCTCAGGAAAGCTTATATAAAATGACAGACAGCAAAAATCGTTTGCTTGTTCTTCGTTCAGAATCAACTATTCCTATTGCTCGTGTTGCAGCAACACGTCTTCGTGATGCTCAGCTTCCACTTCGTCTATACTATAATCAAAGTGCATATCGCTTTGAAACAGCATTAAAAGGCAGAAGTGATGAGATTGTGCAGTCAGGTATTGAATTACTTGGGTCAGCTTCTTATATGGCAGACTTGGAAATGATAACAACTGCTATTGAAGTTCTTGATGCTTGCAGTGAGACAGGATTTTCTTTGGAAATAGGAGATGCAGGTGTATTTAAAGAACTTATGAGTGAATTAAATGCTTCTCCTGAACAAGCTGAAGAAATAAGATATTTAATTGAAACAAAAAATTATCCGGCATTAAATGATTTGCTTGATGAGATGGGAGATAGTGATGTAATACGTTCACTTAAAAAATTGCCATCTTTATTTGGCGGAGAAGAAGTATTTGAAAAAGCTTCTAAAATTTATGTAAATCAAAGA
>JAFTWL010000115.1 GCA_017465305.1 Ruminococcus sp.
TAGATGTGTTCCAAACTCCAAACAGTCCAGCTATAAAGCTACAAACTAATCCAATGCTTGTACAGATTGTTTCTCTCATTCAGTTTCATCCTCCGAAATAATTGGCACTTCCTACGGCTGATAATTTTCCATTGCCATATTGATTTCTGCAAGGTCTTCTTGTGTTAAAATGCCTTTATCATAGTAGCCTGAAGCATTAAGGATAATCCAATAATCTGGCATTTCTCCTATAGCATCTATAAAACCTTTTTTAATAAAATCTCTTAAACTAAACATTAAACATTACCTCCCATTGATAAAATTGCTGTCTCTGATGTTGGCGTTGGTGCTACTTGCTGACCGTTTAAGTATACCATACCATAACTATTTATATGATATGTAATTGGATTTTCAGATGTATCACATATATGTGCTACGATTGTAGCCCCTACTCTGATACCCTTACCTGTGTTATCTATACAATTATTTACACGTATATTACTTCCGTCGATTACGGACAAAGCATACGACTTTGCCCCTTTTAAGGTTGTATTTGCGACACAAATATCTGAAAATGCAGTTGCATAAATACAATAAGTATGAGGAGTATCAACAACACAATTTTTAACATATACACTACCATGATGTTGTGCCTTTAGTATACTGCTTACGCCAGTTGAAGAACTTAATGGAAGGTTTTCAAAATATAAATAACTTCTATCAGATTGTATTTCTCCTGTTTTTATAATCGTGTCATCCGATGAATTTCCGTGAAATCTTCGGTATACATTACTAAATAATTTACTGTTTCCGGGCATTGTATATTCACCAGGTGCTAAATTAAAAACAACTTTGTTATTATACTGAGTATATGATAAGGCTTTTTCTATTGTTTTAAAAGGACTTGAAGATGATAATCCAGTGTTACTATAATCATCACCTGTTTCTGCATTTATTTAAATATTACGGGCTGTAGATGAATTTGATACTGCTGTTGCAAGTTCCTGAATATTTACTCCAGATGTAGAACCATTTACATAGATATTTCCATCAACATCTATAGCAAAGGCATTGCGTCTATGTCCTGCATCAGAACCATTACCTAAAATAAATATGTATTTTCCATTTGTGTCTTCTTCATTATTTTTGCCAGCTACTATTTGATTATCAGAAGATACTAATAAATATTGTCCTACACCCAGTGAATTATTTCCACTAATAGAATTAAAAGAACCGGCACTAAATGAAGCATTACCGCTTATTGTATTCTGATGACCAATACTAAAAGAAGAATCACCACTTACTGTATTAAAACTGCCAAACGTCGCAGAACAATTCCCTGTTGCTTTGTTATTTTTATAATCACAGAATATTTCTCCGCCTTCTTCGGTTTTCAAACCTGGTTTAAGTGCAAGGTCACTTGATAAATCTTTAACATAAAGACCTGAAGGATTAACTGCTAAAGCATTATCTTCTGTATCAGACAAGTGAGGAACTACTGCAAAACTTCTTTTTCCATTATCCCCATTTGGTATATAATGAGTTATAAAAGCATCTGAATACATATTATTAGTTCCAGGAGTAAAATCACCCCAACTATTATTCCATTCAGCAAGATTCTCTGTTGTCTGTTCTAAATTTGTTACTTTTTCGTTCCATTCAGCAACTTTTTCAGATGTAATATTATCTAAAACAGTCTTATTTGTATGAGTATTTCTTTGTGTATAAGCTGTATTCCAGTTGCTTATTTTTCCGGATGTAACCCCGTCCAATACAGTTTTATTGCTATGGGTATGTGTGCTATTTTGTAACTGTTTAATGCTTTGTTCCAGCTGTGCAGTTACTTCCTTGCTCGTAAAAAAGCCTTTAATTCCTTTTGTGTAATACGCCAGCCCTCGTTTATTTAAATGTTTTTCATCTTCCATTTATAAGATACTCCTTTCTAAATTTTATAAATTATTTTTAATTATGCCCTGCATTGTGCCACCGTTTTTTTAATTAAAGTTTATTAAGATTTATGAATTTATTTAATTATGCGAACACTTCTGCAAAAACTGCATCAATATCAGCTTCTGAAATTTCTTCAAACTCCATAATACCTGATAAATTATCCCATGCAGTACCTGACCATGCAACGTTGTCACCAGCCTTAATATTATTAGCTGTATCTGCCGCTGTGATATTATAAACGTCTCCAGTTTCTGCATTTGATGGCAATTCTGAATAATTAGCAACAGTGCCTTTATACTTAAATACTGTAGATATATCCGCTTTCTTTGCATAATCTTCCAATGATGATGTTGTTGCATAGGAACTTAAATCAATATTTACTGATTTGCTTGTAATATCAAGAGCTGTGCCATTTACTTTAACAGCCTCAATCGTATTCACTTGTGCATTCGTTGCAATACCATCAAGCTTTGATTTATCTGTTTTACTCAGCAAGCCATCTTTAGACGTTGTAGCAACTGTATATGTAGTATCTGTAAATTTCGCATTGGCTGGTACGCTTGTAGCAATCGTATGACCACTGTCCTTGATTGTCTTGCCATCAGCTCCAAAAGTCACAACATGGCCTTCTGTAGTTCCGCTTGCTGCACCTACAAAAAAATTCTTGGCTTTAACCAAGCAATACTTTATTATCTGTAATGGATTAGTTATTTTCATATATATTTACCTCCGTTTTAACAGTGGCACAATGCAGGGCATAATATTTTTTTAAAATAATTCGTCAAATATTTTATCTATATCAGATTCTGAGATTTCAAGCATACCACTCTCACTTTTCAAGCTTTCCAGCCACTCTTCAACTGTTCCGTCAAATCCATTTTCAACAGCTATTTCATATGCAGATAATCCCTTTGCAGGCATATTACTATCAACATATACACCAGTATTTATGTCAAACACAAGCCATGTTCCTTTTTCTGAGATTTTAGGTAAATGTAATGGAATGCCGACAATTTTATTATATAAATTTTGCATTTGACAATAAATTTCTTGCATCTTTGGAATCAATGGCATTCCACTCCCCCACACTGATGGGCTTATCCATATATCTCCCATTTGATAATGTATACATTCTGGAGTATTGGCTGAATGCGCATGCAATTCTAAATGCAATATTCCAGCAAATGATGTAAATGTACGCTCTACCTTCCAATTTAAGCAAATAGTGCTTTCATGTATGTTATGAATTGATATATCCTGATAAACAGGTTCATGTGCCGCATTAACAACACAAATCCTCAATTGCCTTTCTGATAAATCAGATTCACCCATAAATCTGTTCAAAACAATCTGAACAGGTTCAGGATTACACTCACCGACAGAATATATACGTGTTATTGAACTTGTATCAATTTCTCTTGCACTTGCTTTTTGCAATAACAGCATATAAATTTTTCATTCCTTTCTCTATGAAATTGAAATATCGCCATCTTTACAATGTATTACATTATCTTTTATTTTACAAAAGTCTCCAATCCAATTTTCATTTTTATCTATAGCATTCCATTCAGCAATCGTTCCTTCATATTCAACATATATCCCATTTTCAATAGATGTTCCGCATCCAGTCAATACCCCTTCACTTATTGTAGATACTGTTTTGCATAAAAATAAATAATTTAACGCTGAATTTCCTGCAAATGCGAAGCCTCCTATTTCAGTGCAATTCTTTATATTAATATTTTGTAAATTACAATTACTGAATGATTGAATGCCTATTTTCCCTTTAATATCTATATTTAATAAACTAAAAGAATCATCCATTTTATCACCGCTGTCTTTGAATGCACTATCATTTATACTTCCTGTACCATTTATATACATTGTGGAACCACTAATCTCATATGTAACATGTTCACCACATGGGGAAAATACGTTATTTCTTAATATCTTAATTGATTTATGTAATATATCTATTTCCTGTTGCAATGTCTCTATTTCCTGTTGTAATTCTTTTACACATAAATAAGTCTGATGCCTAAAATAATTTTCATGTTCAGCTGCCGGATTGTCTCCGCCTTTGTACCCTTTATCTGCAATTTCTGTTGGTTCTACGCAATTTTTATCACACCAATACATTGGCTTTAAAAAAGTATTACTCATAAAAATCATCTCCTTCTATTCTGTGCAACTTCCAAGACATGCACCCTGTTCATTATAACCTGTTCCATTAAATCCAATGTTTTCTTCTTGTCCGGCTGTACAAAATTGAAACATCCCATTGACAACTACAGAAGGTTCTAATCCAACACTGAGAGGCAACAATTTATCAAGTTGTTTTATTATTTCTGGAAGAATATCGGACAAAGATTCAAACGCTTCAATAGAATGTACTCGCAAAGCTACCATTGCAGGGCGTGTTTCTATAAAATACAATGTTCCTATTTCCGTACCAGAAAGATTTGCAACAGCTTCAAGCATCTGATTTATGCTTCCATCTTCAAAAAGACTATTGATTTTGGTTAAAATCGCTATTCTGTATTCATCATCTGCTTGTCCTGCATATCTAACCTGCCCATACATTTTCCCGAAACGGTCAAGTGCATCTCCGTTGCATTTATAAATATTCAAGGTTGACTTTAATTTTTTTGACTCTTCCCTAATTTGCTTCGTTTGAAATTCATTTAATTCAAATAATCGCCATGTATTAGTTGCCGTTTCTGTTTCACGACCTTTTACAGGCTTTGCATATGAATCAGGTAAACTATATACAAGAGATGGCATTTCTTTATACCTTTTCATTTGTTCCAACCTTTCTTACAGTTTCACCGTCCCAGTAATATCTTAATATATCATTGCCTTTTTCATATACTTGAATACA
>JAFTWL010000116.1 GCA_017465305.1 Ruminococcus sp.
TAGAAGATTGTCTTTTACAGCCTGAATTATTTGGAAAGATTGCTGAAACAGTTAGAAGTTACGCTGAAAAAAATAAAATTTCTATATATAATGAGAAGACAGGTACGGGAATATTACGTCATTTATATTTACGTCAAGGCTATCATACAAAAGAAGTTATGGTGTGTCTTATTGTAAGAAAACAATCAGAAAGAATATTTAAAGGGCTAATATCAGAATTAACAGAAAAATTTCCTGAAATCAAGAGCATTGTAATGAATATAAACCCTGAAAAAACAAATGTGATACTTGGAAAGAAAACTATAACACTCTGGGGAAAAGGTACTATTACAGATACTATGTGCGAAAATACAATTACAATTTCTCCATTATCTTTTTATCAGGTTAATACTTTACAGGCTGAAAGACTTTATAGTATCGCAAAAGAATTTGCAAGTCTTACTGGAAAAGAACGATTATTGGATTTATATTGTGGTGCTGGTACGATAGGCTTGTCAATGTCTGACAGTGTGAAATCACTGATAGGTGTTGAAATAATACCTGAAGCAATAGAGAATGCAAAGGAAAACGCAAAACAAAGTGGCATTTTAAATGCAAAGTTTATTTGCGGAGATGCTGGAAAGATTGCAGAAAAGCTTGTAAAAGAAGGAATGAAACCTGATGTTATAGTTGTAGACCCTCCAAGGAAGGGTTGTGATAATGTTGCAATTCAGGCTATAGTTGATATGCAACCAAGTAGAATTGTTATGATTTCATGTAATCCTGCAACTGCTGCGAGAGACTGTGCTTTACTTTCAGAAATGGAATATAGCGTCGATAAGGTTCAGCCTGTTGATTTATTTGCTGGTACAGGTCACGTTGAATGTGTGGTTCAAATGAATAAGTTATAAAGTAAACTATATTTTATGAGGGCTAAAGGATGTTATTGAAAAATATAGTAAAAATAAATTTATCTGCAAACATAAATCAAAATCTGGAGGTATAAAGATGCTTAAACATGTAGGTACAAATACAATTGAAACTGATAGATTAATACTTCGTCAATTTGAGTATACAGATGATGAGGCTATGCTGAAATATTGGATTGCTGATGAGAAAATACAATCTTTATATCGTGAACCTGTTTATTCTACAAAAGAAGAAGTAAAAGCTTTACTTGACAAATATATTAGTTCATACGAAAATAATGACTATTATCGTTGGGCTATAGTTGATAAAAAAACTCAAGACTGTATAGGTCAGATAGCATATTATTATGTGGACAATAATAATAACTTTGCAGAAATAGAATACTGCATTGGTTCAGAATTTCAGTGTAAAGGTCTTGCAACAGAAGCAACAAAATCAGTTATTGCATATGGTTTTGATAGGATAAATTTAAATAGAGTTCAGATATGTACAATGTCAATAAATTCTGCCTCAAAAAGAGTTATTGAAAAATGTGGTTTTACATATGAAGGTACCTTGCGTGATTATTTCTATATAAACGATGAGTATATTGGAAGACTTTATTTTTCTATGTTAAGAGATGAGTTTGAAAGTCATAATTGAATATAAGTAGATGGTGATTTTATTGGTTAATAAAAAATTACTTGAAAATAAAAAACAGATACAAAAAGCTAAAAACATATTAAAATCAATGTCATCTATAAAAGTGTTACATATATATGATATTGATTATATTGAACAACTTGAAAAAATTAATTTTAAGAACAGTGGGTATTATTCATCCTTAAAAATTCCTGACTCTAAAATAAGTTATGATACTGATGAATTTATTATTTACAGATGGATTATTGATTGTATGAAATTAAAAAATAAAGAATTAGTATATTTTTTGTGCAATAATATTTGGACTAAAATACAAATAATAGATGTTGAGTCTGCTGTAAAAGAATTATGGAATTATAATAATGAAAGTAAGGGCTTTATAATTTTTAATGAGAAATTACATAAATTATTAGAAGTTGGAAGTGATTCCAGAGATGAAAATAATTATTTATATGATGAATTTATTATTTGCCAATAGGAGAATAATATGTTTATGTCAAAACAAAACAGAAAGAAACAACGTGGCCAATGGCGAAAGCTAAAATCTATGTTTAGAAATATTGATAATTTTAAACCATTTACTAAAACAAGCAATGAATGTGAGCATTTTCATGTGCCAAGTAGTATGTTTATAGAGAGTAGTCGAACCAGTAGAAAAGTTAAAACAGAATTTTGCAGAAAGTGGATTAAAACAGCGGAAGCATTTATTGCAGAAAAACCTGTTGATATACTATTTTGTAAAGTTGTTGCTGTGTTATCAGTTCCAAATTACTGGAGTTCACAAATTATAATTTTTTATGATGAAACTTATTTTAATTCGTTCTGGGAAAGAACAGAATCAGAACAATTTTGGATTCCAATAAAACAAGAAGAATCTTTTTGTAAAAGACGTAACATTGCAACATCGCTTAAAGAAACTGGTTATCATGAAACAATTATTGATGAGTATGAAAACATTGAATTTGAAAATGATTTATGGTTTTATGGAGATTTACAATGACATTAAATTATCTGCATAAGCAATAAAATAATTATTAGTATCAATTAAAAATTTAATTTGAGACAGGTGATTATAAATGATTATAAGAAAATATATTTCATCTGATTGTAAAGAGATTATAAAGTTATTTTATGAAACAGTGCATTCTGTAAATGCAAAGGATTATACTGATGTACAGCTATCTGTATGGGCAACAGGAAATGAAGAGATTGAACAATGGGATAAATCTTTGTCTGAACATTATACAGTTGTTGCAGTAATAGAAAATAGGATTGTAGGTTTTGGTGATATTGATGCGATTGGTTATCTTGACAGACTATATGTACATAAAGATTATCAGAAGATTGGAATTGCAAAAGCAATATGCGATAGATTAGAAAATGCCGTTCATAAAAGTAAAATTACTACATTTGCATCAATAACAGCTAAGCCATTTTTTATAAATCGGGGATATAAAGTTATAAGAGAAAATAAAGTAATCAGAAATGGTATAGAGCTATCAAACTTTTTAATGGAAAAATATAAAAGCTTTGATAATTGAATTTAGTATTCCTTTTATTATGATTGTTTTTTTAATAAGTAATTGTTATGATGAAAAATTACAAAATTACTTGACTTTTTTCACATAACGTGATAAAATTATGATAGAATGTACAAAACTATATGTATTAGAAAGGAACGGTATTATTTATGAAATTTAAAAAAAGTATAGCTGCAATCTGTGCAGCAGCCATTACTATGACAAGCACAGTTTCAAGCAATTTGTTTTCTACAATAGCTACTGCTGAACCATCAGAATCTTCTTATAACTATGCAGAAGCCCTTCAGAAATCAATGTTTTTCTATGAAGTTCAGCAGTGTGGTGAACTCCCTGAATGGAATCAGGTTTCATGGCGTGGTGACTGTATGGAAAATGACTATGTTCCTGGCGGTTGGTTTGATGCTGGTGACCACATAAAATTTGCACTTACAAATGCATATACAGCAACTGTTATGGCATGGGGAGTTTATCAATACAAGGATGCTGTAAAAAAAGCTGGACTTTATGAGACATATCTTAACAATCTACAGTGGGGTCTTGATTATGTTGCTGGTTGTGATAAAGGTGATAAAGTTATAGGAACAATAGCCGATGACGCATTTGACCATGTATGGTGGGGAAGTGCTGAAGTATATATGAGAAAATTTGTATTAAAAGGTGGCTCTGACCCACGTCCTTATGATGAAATCACATGTACTTCAACAGTTGCCCAGATGGCGGCTGCTATGGCTTCTGGTTATCTTGTTTTTAAAGATGAAAAACCTGAACTTGCAAAAAGCTATCTTGAACATGCTGAAAGTCTCTTTAAACTTGCAGACTCTACAAGAAGTAATGAAGGAAATCAGGGTGTTCAAGGTGGAGGAAATTACTATAAGGCTTCTGATTTCTATGATGACCTCTTCTACGCTGCTAACTGGATGTATATGGCAACCGGTGAACAAAAATATCTTGACCTTTGTGAAAGTGATTATATTCCACAGTTTGCTACAGAAAGCCAGTCAACAGAGCGTAAATATACATGGGGCTTCTGTTGGGATGATGCTTCTCAGGCAGCTTCACTTCTCTATGCTATAAATACAGGAAAAGATGAATGGAAACAGCAGGTTAAAAAGCATCTTGAATATTGGACAACAGGTTATGGTGGAAAACAAGTGCAATATACACCTGATGGATTAGCATGGCTTTTCCAGTGGGGTTCTTTACGACATGCAACTACAACTGCCTGGCTTGCACTTTTAGCTTGTGATACTATTTTTGTTGATGATGCAAATCTTTGTGATAAATATAATACATGGGCTAAATCTCAGATGGATTATTGTTTTGGTGATAATAATCTTGGAATGAGCTATGTTCTTGGTATGGGTGAGAAGAACCCTAACTCATTCCATCACAGAACAGCAAGTGGTATATATAATGACCATTGGAATGAACTTGGAAAAGTTGATGAAAACGGAAATCCAGTGAAAGATCCTCAATGGCAGACTGAATATGCACATACTCTTTATGGTGCATTGGAAGGCGGTCCTAATCAAGATGGAACATTTACTGACAGAGTAGAATCTTATCAAAATACAGAAGTAGCTATTGACTATAATGCTGGATTTACTGCTGCACTTTGTGCAATGATTGATAATTATGGTGGAGAGCCACTTGCAGATTTTCCTCCACAGGAAGAACCAAAGTGGGCAGAATTTCTTGTAAAAGCTTCAATAAATCAGCAGGCAGGAAGTTTCACAGAAATTAAGGCATATGCTATGAACCATTCAGCATGGCCAGCAAGGGTTATTAAAGATTTGTCTTATAACTATTATTTTGATATTTCAGAACTTATTGATGCAGGTTATTCTATAGATGATGTTAAAGTACAGAAAGGTACTGACCAACATTCAGGTGATGAAGGCGTTGCAACAGTTTCTGACCCTATTCATTATAAAGATAATATTTATTATGTAAAAATTACTTTTGGTGATGGTCGTGTTGTTATGCCGACAGGGCAGTCAGAACATCGTTCAGAGCTTCAGTTTAGAATAGGTATTGCTGATACAATTCAAAATGTATGGGATGCTTCAAATGACTACTCATTCAAAGACCTTGTACAAGGTGGAGAAGATGCTATGATTGAAACTCCATATATTACAATGTATGATGGCGATACTCTTATCTGGGGCGAAGAACCAGATGGAACTAAACCAGTTGTTACAACTACTACAACAGAAGCAACTACAACAACTACAACTACAACGACTACTACGGTTACAACAGAAATTACTACAAATCCTGATGAAAAGATACCTTATGGTGATGTAAATGGTGACAATAAGATAAACTTATCAGATGTAATATATTTGAATAAATATATAGCTGGTTCTTATATGCCTTCAAATTCAGGTATAGTAAATGCAAATTGTGATTTAACTAATAATGATGTAGACTTAGATGATACTTTAGCTCTATTGAAATATTTAATTAAATTAGTGGATTTACCTATTGTTTGATTTTCATTAGTTTTATTTTAGTTTTTTCTTATAAAATTTAGATAATGTATAGTTATCAACCCCTTTGTACTATTTTTTGTTAGTACAAAGGGGTTTATTTTTTCATTTCCATATTTTTAAGTTCTTTCTAGTGTTTATAAATATTAACTGTGGGAATACTATACAGGAGATTCAACTTTTGTATTGAAAGCAGCAAGCTGGAAAGAGGTGTATTATATGGCATTTCAAAAAGTTATGATTTCAGGTGTAAATACATCAGAATTAACAGTGTTGAAAGAAAGTGAAAAGATGGATTTACTCCGTGAAATTCGAGAAACAGGAAGTAAGGAAGCAAAAGATAAACTTATCAATGGAAATCTTCGTCTTGTTTTAAGTGTAATTCAGAGATTTACAGGGCGTGGTGAAGATATAGATGACTTGTTTCAGGTTGGAGTGGTAGGACTTATAAAAGCTATCAATAATTTTGACCTTTCAAAGGAAGTTAGATTTTCTACGTATTGTGTACCTATGATTAGCGGGGAGTTACGCCGATATTTAAGAGATTTTAATCAAATTAAAGTTAGTCGTTCACTTAGAGATTTGGCATATAAAGCAATGCAGGCAAAAGAAAGGCTGACAAATCAATTGCAGAAAGAGCCAACGATTGAACAGATTGCAAAAGAAATTGATGCAAAGCGGGAAGATGTTGTAATTGCACTTGAAAGTATTACAGACCCTGTGTCATTATATGAGCCTGTTTATTCTGATTCAGGAGATACTCTTTATGTTTTAGACCAGCTTAGTGATAAAAATAGTGTTGATAACTGGCTTGGAGAACTTTCTTTAAGGGAAGCAATGAATTCATTAGGACAGAGAGAAAAAAATATTCTCTATCTTAGATTTTTTAGAGGAAAAACTCAGATAGAAGTTGCAGGGGAAATAGGCATATCACAGGCACAGGTTTCACGTTTAGAAAAAGGTGCATTGGAAAAGATAAAAACTTCATTGTAAAATATAATTGTGCAATATAAACAGAAAAGCGACTTGTATATAACTTTACAAGTCGTTTTTTTGTTCATTATCATAAAAAATATATAACTCAAAAAAACATATTGACAAGTATCTATGTGTATGTTATAATATCATATAGATAAACATCAATATGGAGGTGAAATAAATGAGTGCAAATAAATTTGTATGTATTTTTAAGGCGCTTGGCGATAGTACACGATTACAAATAGTGCAGATGCTTTCAGGTGGCGAGATGTGTGCTTGTAAAATATTGGAGCAATTTGAAATTACACAGCCAACACTTTCTCATCATATGAAAATTCTTTGTGAATCTGAAATTGTAACAGTTCGAAAAGAGGGAAAATGGTCTTATTATTCGTTATCTTGCGAAGTTTTTTCAGAGTTTCAGCAATTTGTATCAGAGTTAAAATGTTGTAAGGAGAAAATATAATTATGAAATTAGTGTGGGATTTTTTTCAAAACCAAATTCTTGGTATGCAGTGGTTAAATACTTTAGTTGAGCGATTGCTTAATATGATAGGAATGGATTTAACCACAAAATTTGGTTTAAGTTTACAATTTTTTATATATGATACATTGAAAATCAGCATATTACTTATAATATTGATTTTTATAATTAGCTATATTCAAACATATTTTCCGCCAGAACGTACAAAACAGATTTTGATGCGTTATAATGGACTTACAGGAAATATTATTTCCGCATTAATTGGGACAGTAACGCCATTTTGTTCTTGTTCATCAATACCTATTTTTATAGGATTCACAAATGCAGGTTTACCACTGGGAATGATGTTTTCATTTTTAATTTCTTCTCCTCTTGTGGATTTTGGCTCACTTGTATTATTAGCAAGTGTTTTTGGTTGGAAGATTGCTGTTATATATGTTATAGTAGGGCTTATAATTTCAGTAATTGGAGGTACGATTATTGGAAAGCTTAAACTTGAGAATCAAATTGAACCAAAGATTTTTGGAAAAGCTGAAATGCTTGATAATAGTGTTTATAATAGTAAACTTCATCGTTGTAAATTTGCTTTATTAGAGTCATGGGAAACATGGAAATATGTAATCAAATTTATTTTAATTGGAGTTGTTGTTGGAGCAGTTATCCACAACTGGTTACCACAGAATCTGATTGAAACTATACTTGGAGAAAGAAATCCATTATCAGTTATAATTGCAAGTTTGATTGGTATACCAATGTATGCTGATATTTTTGGTACTATTCCAATTGCAGAAGCCCTCTATTTTAAAGGAGTTGGACTTGGAACTGTATTAAGCTTTATGATGGGTGTTACTGCACTTTCTTTGCCATCAATTATCATGCTAAGAAAAGTAGTAAAACCAAAATTACTTGTAATTTTTATTGGAATTGTAACACTTGGAATTATAATGGTAGGTTATTTATTTAATATTTTTGGAGGGACATTTATATGAATAATTGTTATGAATATTGTGGGGACTGTTGTCCAAAAACAAGTTGTAAAAATAATGGAAATTGTAAAGCTTGTATAAAAAAGCATTATGCTACTGATAGTCTTCCATATTGTCTTTTTTCTGATAATGATGGTGATAAAAGTTTAAAACATTTTTATGAAAAATTGAAAAAGCGTTTTGAAACTAGATAAAGTATGTATTTTAAATTGAAAGCTCCTGTCTAAAATGACAAGAGCTTTCTGTTAATATCAATCTAAATCATAATCAAATTGAATATTATCAAAATTTCTTTTTTTCAAGTTGTTTATATCTATATGCCAGTAAATGCTGTGCAGGCAACCTTCACAATAATCATATTGAAATAAGTTTATAATATTATCTGGTAAATATTTATTATTATTAACACCAATAGGGTATCCAAAAAGTTTGGAATCATGTATTTCAAAGTCTTCATAATAATCATAGGCTTCGCCGAGTTTTTCTCCTATTTCTTTAACTATTTCTGAGTTATACTCATATTTAGCTTCATTAAATGACAATTTAAAAGAATCTAAAGGCTCAGTATAATATTTTTTATAATATGGAATTGTTGGTTTAGTGCGTTGTAAAAGAGAAAGGTCACCATCGTAGTAAATTACTTTGACAATAGGATTTTCACAACGAGGGTCAATTTCACCACTCCAGAAAAAATAGAGTATTCCACTTGAAGGTAAAAGCTTATCCTTATCAAACTTAGCAATGTCTTCTAATCTTAATTGTGCAACAAGTTGCATAGCTGATTCAGGATAGTGTATAACTTTTTCTTCTGTTTTTTCTATGCAATCTTTGCTATGAATAATAGTACATGCAGGTATTATTTCAGTACGTTCATTAAATGTTGGATAAGGCATAGATGGTGGTAAATCCGGATATCCTCCGCTTTTACTTGCACCAACAGGAATATCATTATCATTCATTTTTTTATAATCAATAGGAATAGCATATTTTCTTGTTTTCAATAATTCTTCAATTACTGATTGTTTATGTTCTGTATGACATTTTACTTTTACAATATCTATGTAATCATCTATGTCATCTATTGATTGATAATTCATTGATTTCAGTAACTCTTTTTCTTCTTTTCTTTGTTTTATTGTAATTTTTAATTCTTCAGGGTTCATTATTTATCACCTTTTTTCTTGTTCTCTTGCCTGTCTGCTATAAACACAACCACAAAAATCCTGTCTGTAGAGTTTATATTCTTTAGAAAGTTCAATAGAACGTAAATAACCACCTTTTTTCTTAAAATCAGAGAAAAGCCATGGAATATTATACTTAGAAGATAATAAAACACCTGTATTATTTATAAATTCAGCGTCTTTATGTGGACTTATTGAAAGTGTAGTTGTTACAAAATCAGCGTTTTGCTCTACAGCTGCTTGAAAAGTTTTTTCCAAACGCAATTCAATACAACGCTGACAACGTTCACTACGTTCAGGAAGATGCTCTAATCCCTTAGCAAGTTCAATAAATTTTTTATATTCCCAGTCACCATTTACTATTGAAACAGGATTTTTCAATGGCATTTCTGAAATTAAACGTCTAAGTTCAGAGAGGCGATATTGATATTCTTCTTCAGGCATAATATTTGGATTATAGAAAAATAAAGTTATGTTGAAAAACTGACTCAGATATTCAAGAACATAACTACTGCAAGGAGCGCAGCAGGCATGAAGAAAAAGTTTTGGAATAGTTCCTTCAGGGATTTTTTTTATTATTTCTTCAAGTTTACGCTGATAATTTTGTTTTGGTTGTTTATCCATATTTTTATTCAAGTCCTTTTAAAGCTTTCATTTCTTCATGATTTACTTTTATTCTGCCATCTTTTAAAATTGTAACTTCGTCTCTATGTGTTTTTACAGGAATATCAGAACCTTCTGGAATTGCTTTTAATGCACCTGTTAGTGTGTTAGCTTCTATTACACGGGCTTTTTTGCCATCTTTCATTGTTATAATAGCTCCTAGTTTAGGAGTAACCTTTAAAAATTCTTCGTATACATTTTCTTCATTTTTCAGACAGCACATTAAACGACCGCAGCCACCTGAAATTTTTGAAGGATTGAGAGAAAGTCCTTGCTCTTTTGCCATTTTGATGGAAACCGGTTGAAAATCCTGTAAGTATCCTTTACAGCAATATTCTCTGCCACATATTCCGACTCCTCCTAAAAGCCTTGCATGGTCTCGGACACCTACCTGACGGAGTTCAATACGTGTTTTAAATATAGATGCTAAATCTTTTACAAGCTCTCTGAAGTCAACTCTGTTTTCAGAAGTAAAATAAAACATTATTTTACTATTGTCAAAAGCACATTCTACATTTATCAGTTTCATATCAAGTTTTCTGTAAGCGATTTTCTGTTCGCAAATCTGAAAAGCTCGTTCTTCTTTTTTCTTATTATTTGTGATAATAACTTTATCTTCTGAGTTTACAAGGCGGATAATATTTTTTAGTGGTGCAGTAATTTCAGATTCGTTTACTTTTTTGTTAGCAATAACCACTTCACCCTGTTCTACACCACGTGCTGTTTCTGTAACAACATAATCTCCTACAGATACCTGAAATCCATTAGGAGAAAAATAATAAACTTTTCCACCGTTTCTGAAACGAACACCTATAATTTCTATCATAATAAAATAAACCTTTCTATATCTTTTTAATTATCAATAATCTTGGATTTGAATAATTATAAATAATTTAGCTTGTTATCATACATTCAGCACAAAAAGCTGATAATGTAAGAGAAACATTTACATTTGCATCTAAAGCTTCCAGAGCTGATTCAATATAAATATGTATTGCCTGAGCATTTTGCGATGACAGACGTTCAGATAGTTTAGAAGTAATTTCGGGGGTGCATCCTATGTGAGCCTGTTCTGGAGAATATCGCATTACAAGTGCGTCACGTATTGTTTTGTCAATCAAAAGAAGTATATTTTTTGCTTTTGCTCTGTCTTTTCCAACCTGATTAAATGTTGAAAGCATTTTATACTCATTTCTTTGCATCAGACCTTCTAAAATATCAGAAACAGATTTTATAGATTCCTTTAACTGAGAATCTTCCAATAATGCGATGCACTTTCCAGCATTGCCATGAAAATGTTCTATAGCATATTGTATGTCACTTTCTATATAACCACGTTCTTTAAGCAGTGAATAACATTCATTTTCAGTGCATTCAGAAACTGCAAAAGATAGTATTCTTGAACGAATAGTGGAGAGAAGTGCTTCCTTTGTGCTTGCAGTAAATATGAAATAAGCATATTCCGGAGGTTCTTCTAATATTTTTAATAGCATGTTCTGTGACCTTGAGTCCATATTATCGCAGTCTGCAAAGATATAAACTTTATTTTTTCCATTGTTAGGAGCTATAGAAACACTGCTACAGATATTGCGTATTGTTTCAACGGAAAAACCGTTTGATTTTCCGCTGTGCTGTACCCATATACAATCAGGGTGAACATTTGAAGCAACTGTTCGGCATGATTTACAGTTATCACATGGGGCATTGTTTTCTTCACAAAGGATAGCAGCAGCAAGCCACTTTGCAAATGTTTTTTTCCCAACGCTCTCTTCTCCATAGAGTAAAAAACTTTGAGCAGAACGATTACTATTTAGTACAGAATAGAGACATTTTTGAAAAATTTTATTTCCGTATAGTTTAGGAAGCATCATATTCTCCTTTATATATAAATGTATATATAATTACAATTAATTTTTATTATACTGATGACTTTTTTATATAATTTAATTATATTACAAAATAAGTATATTGTCAAGCAAGCTAATAAACATTGTCTTGACAAATTCAACAAATAATAGTATAATAAAATAAATAAAAATATAAAAACATATGCAAAAAAATTAGTTTCAATATACTATTAATTGAAGTTTTTAATTACATTATTATAATTTAAATGGTATAATTTTGCAAAATTAAATTTTAGAAAAGAAGGAGTTTTTTAAATTGAAAATACAAGAATCTGCAGAAAATTATTTAGAGACAATCTTAATATTAAAAGAGAGAAATGGCGAAGTACGTTCTATAGATATTGCCAATGAGTTAGAGTTTTCAAAACCAAGTGTAAGCATAGCAATGAAAAATTTACGTGCTAATGGTTATGTATGTGTTGATGAAAATGGTTATATAACTCTTACGGAAAAAGGTAGTGCCATTGCTGAAACAATGTATGAACGCCATAAGCTAATAACAAAGTGGCTTATATTTTTAGGTGTCTCTCCTGAAGTAGCTGCTACTGATGCTTGCAGAATGGAACATGTAGTAAGTGCGGAGAGTTTTGAAGCAATTAAACGTCATGTTGAGGAAAATAATGAGTTGAATGGGGTATGATGGTATGAAATTTTTGCATATAAGTGATTTGCATTTGGGAAGAAAAATTTATAATGTTTCACTTTTATCTGACCAGGAATATCTTCTTGGTCAGATTCTTTCTATTATAGGTAAAGAGAAAATAGATACTATTTTTATTTCAGGGGATATATATGATAAACATGTCCCTAATACTGAAGCTGTTATTTGTTTTGACTCTTTTTTAACTAATCTTGTTGAAATGAACGTAGAAATATTTATTATAGGTGGTAATCATGATTCTCCAGAAAGAATTCAGTTTGGAAGCCGTCTTTTAGAAAAATCTAAAATTCATATTTCGGGTATTTTTCAGGGAGTATTAAATAAATCTGTGTTACATGATGAATATGGTGCAGTAAATGTTTATATGCTTCCGTTTGTAAAGAATACAATAGCTGCTTTTAAAATGAATCATAAATCATTTTCAGATACAGAAGAATTTATTAAAACATTGTTTTCTAAAGAAAATATTGATGAAAGAGAACGTAATATATTATTATATCATGGCTTTGTTATAAATGGAAACAGGATAGAAGATTTAGAACGTTCTGATTCTGAATTGCAGGTAGGCGGTATAGATTATGTAAATGCTAATGTATTTAAATCATTTGATTATGTAGCCTTGGGGCATATTCATGCTCCTCAGTGGGTAAAAAAATCATCTGTAAGATATAGCGGTTCACTTATGAAATATTCATTTTCAGAAGCAAATCAGAAAAAGTCTGTTACAATAGGCGAAATCAAAGAAAAAGGCAATATTGAATTTAAAACAATTTCTTTGGATGTTAAGCGTGATATGCGTATTATTTCCGGACCTTTTGAAGAAATCAAAAAATATGCTGAAAAAACTGATGATTTTATACAGATAGGACTTACTGATGAAAATATTATTTCATATGCAGTGGAACAGTTAAGAGAATTTTATCCTAACTTGCTGGAGCTTATATATTTGAAAAAACAAAATAATGAAAATATATCTGATTTAATAGAAATACAGGATGTAGAAAAAAAGGATAAATTTGATTTGCTTAAAGAATTTTATGAATCTGTATATGAATATGATTTATCTGAAGATAATGAGTTATATAAAATTATGAAGAATATTTGTGAAAAAGCTGAAGAGGAGGGTGTACTATGAAACCATTAATTCTTTTTTTACAGGCTTTCGGAACATTTGCTGATGAGTGTATTATTCCGTTTAAAGATATAGGAAAAGATTCAGTTTTTCTTATTACAGGAGATACGGGAGCAGGAAAAACCACAATTTTTGATGCTATAACATTTGCACTTTATGGTGAAGCAAGCGGTGATGTAAGAAATGCTAAAAGCTTTCGCAGTCATTATGCTAAACCTGATAAGGATACGAGAGTAGGTCTTTATTTTTCGTGTGGAAATAAGTATTATTATATTGAGCGTAGTCCGTCATATGAGCGTAAAAAATTGCGTGGAGAAGGTACTAAAATGACTGATTCATATGTCTGTCTATATTGTTTCGGGAAAGATATTTCGGATGAAACGGATTTAATTTATAAGGAATTTAGTATTGTTGTTGATGATGAAGCAAAATATATATTATATGGTTATAAAGATGTTTTAGAAAAAATAATTGAAATAACAGGGATAAATGCAGACCAGTTCAAAAAAATTGTAATGATAGCACAGGGAGAATTCAGAAAATTTTTGCTTGCAGGAAGCGATGAAAAAGAAAAAATTCTCAGAAATCTTTTTCAGACATCTTCTTGTGAATATGTACAAAAAAGCTTGAAAGAAATTCTTGATGCAGAGAATAAGAAATCATCAAAATTGGAAAATTATATAGAAAGTATTTTTAACAGTGTATCTCCAAGTCAGGATAATTTAAATTATAGATATGAACACCATCTTAAATACGGAGCAGGTGCTTCATCAGAACTTGTAAATATATTAAAGCAAAGTGCGAAGCTTGAAGAGGAAAATTATATAAACTTAGATAATAAAGAAAAAGCAATCCAGAAACAAAAAGAAGAGATTAGCAAAAATATTGTAAAGGGCGAAAATAATAATAAACTGATTGATGAGTTAAATTCTGTAAGAATAAAATTAAAGAAAGCAATTCCAGGATTAAAAAATTTAAAGCAAGAGCATGATAAAGATTTAAGAGATTTATCTGTAGTGCCATCATTGCAGGAAAAAGCAACATTGATTAAGGACTCACTGCCAAGATACGAAGAAACGGATAATTTGAAATTACAGTCTGATGAGATAAATAATAAGATAAAAATAATGGAAAAAAGCCTTAATAATAATCAATTGATGTTGCAGAAGTATTATAAAAATCGTGATGAATCAGAGATATACTTGAAGAATTGCAGTGAAACAGAATTAAAAATTTCAGAGTGTGAAAGAGTTATTGACAGCAATAATATTCAAATTAAAAAGTTTGAAAAGATAATACATAATGTTGTAATTTTGAATACTGAACAAATTAAACAAAGGAAATTATCAAAGAAAGTTCAGCAACTTTATAAAAAGTATAGTGATGAGTATGATATGTATTCTGTTTTAGAGCGTGCGTTTTTTGATGGTATTGTAGGAGGACTTGCAAAAAAATTAAAAGACAATGAACCTTGCCCTGTTTGTGGCTCAAGATTACATCCTGATAAGGCACAATATACAGAAAAGACAGTATCAGAAGCAGAACGTAATAAAGCAAGATTATCATTAGATGATACATATAAAATATACAATGAAGCTTTGCAAGAATTTGAAGGACGAAAAGCAAAAATTGAAACAATTGAAAAAACTATAAAAGAAGATATTTCTGAGTTTGATATTTCATATGAAATGGAATTAAGTAAGATTGCTAATGTTATTAATGAAAAGAAATTTGAAGCAAGTGTTATCATAGAAGAGAATAAAATTATAAAACAAAAATTACAAAATCAACAAGCTGAGAAAAATAAAAAAGAAAAAGAGCTTGAAAATATAAAAACAGAAATTTCAAAACTTGAAAAGAATATAGAAAAAATGCAGAATGAAATATCAGATATAAAAAGTGAAGCGATAAAAATAAATTCTGATTATGAGCATCTAATAAAATCCTTGACATTTGAATCATATGCAGAGGCTAAGAAAGCATTGAGTAATCTTGAAAATAAAATCTTTACTTTACAGAGCAATGAAAAGCATTCAAGTGATAATTTACATAATGCAGAAATCGAAAAAGCAAAATACGAAGCAGATGAAAAGAGGCTTGAAGAGCAGACAAAAGGAATCACATATTTTGATATTGAGCAGGCGAAAGCTGAATATAATTCTCTTGAAAATGAGCAAAGTAAAGTTCGAAAAGAAAGCAACAAATGCCAGCAACAATTAAAATCTCTTAATGATGCTTGTAAGAATGTAGAAAATAGTATTCCAGATTTGAAGCAGTCTAAGGATAAATACTTAAAGCTTGAGGAATTATATAAACTCACTTCCGGACAAGGATATAAGAAAATTTCATTTGAACGTTTTGTGCAGACATATTATTTCAATAATATTTTATTATATGCAAATGATAATTTACAGAAATTATCTTCTGGAAGATATCGCTTTGAAAGAAGAATTTCAGAAGATGATAAACGTAAAACGGCAGGGCTTAATTTAGATGTCAGAGATTTTTATACAGGTCAGTCAAGAAATGTAGAAACACTTTCAGGAGGAGAAACATTTCTTGCATCTCTTGCCCTTGCTCTTGGACTTTCAACAGCCGTACAACAGCAGTCAGGCGGTATACGTATGGAAGCAATGTTTATTGATGAGGGCTTTGGAACACTTGATACAGAGTCATTGGACAGAGCAGTTAAACTTTTAGATAATTTATCTGATAAAAATAGAATGGTTGGAATTATATCACATGTTCCTGAATTATCTGAGAGATTTGAAAAAAAGATTCACGTAAAGCGAAGCAATAATGGAAGCAGTATTGAGCTTTTAGTATAAAATATCTGATTTATTGATAAAATTCAAATTATATCTAAAAACATCTTGACTTTTACCTTATTCCATGATATAATAATGTTAATTATTATATATGGGAGGATATATTTTATGAAACAAACAATAAAAAAGATGATTTCATGTATTACTGCGATTGCATGTGTAGGAGCAGGTATAGTTTTGCCAAATGTACAAGAAATTTTACCTGAGATGTCTGTTGTTGCAATGGCTGATGATATGACATATGGTGATTTAAAATATCAAATTTTTGATGATGTAGACGGAACAAAAGGTATAATTATAACACATTGTTCAAATGAAGTGAGTTTAGTTGAAATTCCGTTAGAAATTGATGGTATTTTAGTTACTAATATTGGAGATTTTGCTTTTCAAGATTGTATAAATTTAACAAATATTACAATTCCAGATGGTGTTATGTATATTGAAGATTATGCTTTTAGAAGATGTACAGGATTAATAAATGTTGAAATTCCAAATAGTGTGATAAGTATTGGAGATAGTGCATTTTGCAACTGCGAAAATTTGGTGAATATTTCACTTCCAAATAGCATAACAACTATTAAAGACTGTGCTTTTGAAGGCTGCGACAGTTTGACAAATATTACAATTCCGGATAGCATTAAAGTTATTAATCGCAGTGTTTTTGAAGGTTGCGACAGTTTGACGGATATTTATATTCCAGATAATGTAACAATTATTGGAGAGCGTGCTTTCCATGGTTGTAAAGGTTTAACTGATATTATAATTCCAGATTCTATAGTGAGCATTGGAATAGGTGCTTTTAGTAAAACACCGTTTTTAGAAAATCAAACTACAGATATAAAATATGTTGGCAAATGGGTTGTTACTTGTAATGAAGAAGCAGCAGATGTAGAAATTGCAACTGGAACGATTGGTATTGCTAAGAATGCTTTTGCTGGAAATATAAATTTAGTAAATATTACAATTCCAGATAGTGTAATGTATATTGACGATTTTGCTTTTTTGTGTTGTGAAAATCTGATTGATATTAAGATTTCAAATAATGTAAAAAATATTGGATTTGGTGCTTTTAGTGGTTGTATAAGTTTGAAAAATATTACAATTCCAGATTCCGTGACAAATATTGAGTCATGTTCTTTTTCGTTTTGTACAAATTTAAAAAGTGTTACAATTTCTAATAGTGTAACAAATATTGAAGAAGCTGCTTTTAAATATTGTGAAAACTTAACAGATGTTTATTATAAAGGCACAGAAGAGCAATGGAATCAGATAAATATTGATAATGGAAATGAGTGCTTAAATAATGCAAAAATACATTTTAATTATAAAGACGCAACGGGAGATATAAATGGAGACGGAGATTTTACAGTTTCTGATGTTGTTTCAGTTCAGA
>JAFTWL010000117.1 GCA_017465305.1 Ruminococcus sp.
GATATTAACTCACATTGCGATTTATTTAAAAATGCAATTTCAGTAAGTGCAAAAACAGGATATGGTATTGATAAATTAAAAGAAGCTTTAATATCGCTTTACAATAAAATAAATACTGAAACAAAAAAAACATTATTAGGTGATTTAATAAATAAGGAAGATTGTATAATTTTTGTTACACCAATAGATGAATCAGCTCCTAAGGGAAGAATGATTTTGCCACAAGTACAGGCTTTACGTAGTGCATTAGATAAAGAAGCGATTTGCATTTTTACTCAGCCTAATCAGTTAGAAAAAACATTATCATTATTATCGCAATATCCTAAGCTTATTGTTACTGATAGTCAGGTTTTTAACCAAGTAAAAAATATTGTTCGGCATAGTGGTATACCGCTTACATCATTTTCTATATTATATGCAAGGTATAAAGGTTTTTTAGAGCAGGCAGTAGATGGAGCAAATATACTTGATATTCTCAAAGATGGTGATAATATTTTAATTTCAGAAGGGTGTACACATCATAGACAATGCAATGATATTGGTACAATAAAGCTTCCGAAATGGATAGAAACTTTTTCAGGTAAAAAATTAAATTTTTCATTTTCGTCAGGCAGTAGTTTTCCTGAAAATCTTTCTTCTTATTCACTTGTTATACATTGTGGTGGATGTATGCTTAATGAAAAAGAGATTGCAAGTCGTTATGAACGAGCAAAATTGCAGGAAATACCGTTTACTAACTATGGAATAATTATAGCAAAAATGAATGGTATATTATCTGACAGCATTTCAATGTTTCCTGAATTTATAGAATCAAAAAAATAAAAAAGTTACTGCATCAGTTCAAATTTTAACCGGTGCAGTAACTTTTTATTATAATGTTATTATTTTATTTTTTTGTCAATTGATTTGATATGCTATAAAATTTCTTTAATTGTATCTATTTCAGGTTCTTCGGGAGTTTCAGTTTTTTCAGACTCTGTTTCTGATTTTTTAAAGCCATTAAGACCATTAGATTTAATAATAGATGGATAATCTTTATAAGCATAATCTAAATCAACGTCACCAAGAATTCCGTTTATTCTTCCTGTCCAGCTATACTGCCATATGCCATAGTCACCTTTATATGATGATTTTATAACATCAACATGGGAAAGAAATACATCATATCTCTTTCTGATTTCTTCATTGATGTTGTTTTCAAGTGCAGATTTAAAACTATAAATAGCAGAGTAATAACCATTTTCCTCTATTTTATTACAAAATGCTTTGCATAATTCTGAGGCTCTGTATAAACTGTCTTTTTCTTCAATATCAAAGGCTATAGGATATTCAAATTGTTTTCCTTTTATAACTTGTAAACAAGCTTCTGCTTCTTGTAAAGCTTCGGCAGATGTTTCAGCGTAAGTGTACCAATACACACCACAAGGTATTCCATGTTTTTTACACTCGGAATAGTTTCTTTCAAATTGAGAATCTTTCTGACTTGCAAGCCTGCCATATCCAGCACGAATAATAGCAAATTGAACATCAGATTTTTTAACCTTTTCCCAGTCTATAACTCCTTGTGCATATGATACATCAATACCATTGTAAATAGCCATAAAAATCATTCCTTTCCGTTTTTCTGTAAAATATCTAATGATTTTTTTATAATGCTTGGCAATGGAATTCCCATAAGTCCAGCATTTTCTATTATAGATATTAACTCATTACAAATAAAACCTATACATAATGCACTTCTGATATATTTTGTTCCTAATGCTATATCAAGTCTTGCTGAAATTAGGACAAATAAAATCATCATACTTTTTTTAGCAAGACCTTTCCATCCTGCTTTTGATTGGAGGCCACCATTTTCAGATTTATTTGAATTACGGAAAAGCCCTGCTACTATTAGTCCTGATATATAATCGATTGCCATAAAAATCAACAATGTCAGCATTGCATCATCCCAGCCACCAAATAATTCAATGACTGCACTGGCGAAAGCTCCAAAAAATACACAGATAGTTTCTTTCATAAATTCACCCCCAATATAAACGACTCCCTTTATAATTTTATTCTAATCGCAGGAAATTTGTCATTAAGTATTATTTTCGGAACTTTCTTTAATAGTTTCTCTGTACCATGTGTATCTGTATCCGAATCCGTCCCACCATATAGAAAAGCAATATGTACATTGGTTATTTAAAGCATATACACCATCTTGTATAATAGTCAGTGATTCATCACCTGTTAAATTATCAATATTAGATTGAAATTTTACAATAGAAAAACCTTTCATTGATATAGTACAATGAAATTTATTACAAGTTTCAAATTGCTGTGAAGGCAGACAAAATGAAATTGCAGGGTAAGCACCATTGTTTTCTTGCTGTATGCCAACAAGTCTGTACATTCTGTTATCAGCCAAATAAAATGTATAGAAGCCGTCTTGATAATTTATATTATTTATAACTACTTCTTCACCTTTATTTGATTGTATCTGTTGAATTATTGCATTTCCAGTAGAATTTATATTATTTATTGCTTTATTTTTTTCGTCTGATATTTCTTGTAATGCTGATGATTTTGCAGATTCAATTTCAGATTTTAATGTTTCATATTGAGTATGTATTTCCTCAACTGTAGGTAATGCAGATATATCACCATCTATAGATGGTAATATATTTAAATGAAGTATATTTGATTTTGCAATCCAAGTTCCAAGTCTATTTTTAGCTATCCATTGACATAATATTTTGCCAGTAGCTTTAATAATAGAAGGCGGAAGTATTACACTGTCATCTTTTATTATTAAATCAAAAATTGTATTATTTTGTAACTGAAATCTTAAATAATAGGCAGATGCTTCTTCTATTTTTGGCTGTGAAATTTTAATAGTACGAGAGTTACTTTCACCTGCATATCCGATAGCAGACGTGCTTATTTTTGCATAATATGTTTTTTCATCGATAAAAAGTTTCATATAGGCACTCCTTTTCAATATTTATTAGTATTTATTTAGTAAATTATAATTTGTTTTCACCTCGATTTTATCTGATATGAATTTATTTTGTGTTTTATTTTCATTTCGAGTTGTACAAAAGGGCATTTTATATTATAGCAGGAAATACTTCATTAGTCAACTCCTAATGAAAAAAACTTATATTTTAAAGCTCAAAACGAAAAAATATAATTTTTCAATGAAAAATTTCTATTTGAGAAAAATTCTATTGACTTTTTTTAAAAAATGATGTATAATGATTATATCAAAAATCGGAGGGACGGATATGTTTGATAAAAGGCTGGAGGATTTACGGAGAGAACGGGGATATACAGTAAAGAAAATGGCTTCTGAACTTAATTTGGCTTATACAACTTATAATAATTATGAGAAGAATACACGTGAACCAGATTCAGATACTTTGAAAAAAATTGCATGTTACTTTGATGTAAGTATAGACTATCTTCTTGGAAATCAACAAAATATAAATGCAGAAAAAATACCTATTGAATTTCAGGTTATGTATAATAAATTTAAAGCACTTGATTCTCATGGCAAAAAAATGATTCAATTTATTTTGGAAGAAGAATATTCACGTTGTATTGAATTATATTTAAAGAAAAATAAAAGCAATTCAGAAAATATTGAAATAAAAAATGATATATGTGACGTTTCTTCTAATAATGAAGCTTTGCTTGAATGTTCTGATAATTGTGAAGTTGTTGAAATTTCTGATAAGATATAATTCATAAGTGTTGGTTATAAAGATATTATTTTAAATGAAAATGCACATTATTTTAGAAAAATAATTAAATGTATGTGATATATTATTAAGGAGGAATACATATGAAAAAGATTAACAAAAAAATTATTTCTGCACTTCTTAGTGCATCTGTTGCAGTTTCAGCATCTGCTGCGTTTCTTCCGTCATCTGTTATAGCTGAAGATGAACATCTGTTTTTTTCAGAATGCGAAGATTTAGAGCTTTCAAAAGAA
>JAFTWL010000118.1 GCA_017465305.1 Ruminococcus sp.
TAATGTACGTTCACCATTATTAAATCTTTTATCTTCCATTGTTTCCTGAATAAAGAGTGTTTTGACAGATTCAAGGTATCCGGTAAACAGATAAACAGGAATATCTTCTTGTTGTTGCGTATTTGCCATTTTAAAAATTACTCCTTGATATTATTCAGCATGAAAAAGCTTTGCAATAGCATCTTCTTTAATATTAGAACCAATTACGCAAAGTCTTCCGATAGTTGATGCACTTCCGCTTCTTACATCAGGTGTTCCAGGAACATAGTCAAAGTGAATCCATGTTCCATCTACATTAGGAACAATGCCTTTTGCACGAAGAATCATACCATATTCAGAATCATTTTCAAGTTGTTTTAATGCCTCTGTAATTTCTTCTGTAGTATATTTTTTAGTTGTTTCAACACCCCAGCTTGTAAATACATCATCAGCATGATGATGTCCATGTTCATGATGATGACCACAACTGCAAGTTTCGTCGTCTTCATGGTGATGTTCATGTTCGTCATGTTCATGATGGTGACCACAACTGCAAGTTTCATCGTCTTCATGGTGATGTTCATGTTCGTCATGTTCATGATGGTGACCACAACTGCAAGTTTCATCGTCTTCATGGTGATGTTCATGTTCATTATGGTCATGATGATGACCGTAGCTGCAAGTTTCGCCATCTTCATGATGATGTTCATGCTCATGTTCTTCTATCAGTTCTTTAAGAGCAGTTTCAAGAGTTTCTTTTTTTGTCATAGCTTCAAGGATTTGCTTTCCACTAAGTTGTTCCCAGTCAGTAGTTATAATTGTTGCTGTTGGATTATATTGACGAATGCGTTTTACACAATCTTCTAATTTACTTTCAGAAACACCTGTTGTATGACTTAAAATTATACAATTTGCATGTTCAATCTGATTATTAAAGAATTCACCGAAATTTTTCTGATACATTTTGCATTTAGCAGCATCAACTACTGTAGAAAAGCTTTCAAGTTGAATAGAATCTGAATGTAAATTCTGTACTGCACGAATAACATCACTAAGTTTGCCAACGCCTGAAGGTTCAATTAAAATGCGGTCAGGATTATATGTGTCAAGAACCTGCTGTAATGCTTTTCCGAAGTCACCAACAAGGCTACAGCAAATACAACCAGAATTCATTTCAGTAATAGAAACGCCAGCATCCTGCAAGAAACCTCCATCTATGCCGATTTCTCCAAATTCATTTTCAATCAAAACTAATTTTTCACCAGCATAAGCTTCTGCAATTAACTTTTTGATAAGTGTTGTTTTACCTGCACCAAGAAAGCCAGAGAAAATATCAATTTTAGTCATATAATCAATCTTCTTTCATTTAAAATTTTTATGGTTTCCCATATTAGATTTAGTATAACATATTTTTTTGTTTATTTCAAGTACTATATATTTAAGAACTTATTTTTATAGGAATTTATTCCATATATTATTTGATGTGAGGGTTTAAAAACCTTCTTTAATCATATCTGAAATAATTTCACGGAAAACAGGGGCAGCAGATTCATTTCCATAACCTCCATCTTCAGCAAGTACAGTTACAGCGTATTTAGGATTATTAACAGGAAAGAAACCTGTAACCCATCCATGACAATATTCTTCATCATTTTCATCAAATCTTCCTGTTTGAGCTGTAGAAGTTTTTGCTGCAATTGTAACATTGTCAGGTACTCCATTGAAGTCTGCATTTCCGTATGCTGCTGATACCATAAGTTTTTGTAATTTTTCAGCAGTTTCTTCATCAAATACGATTTTAGTATTACTTGTTTTTTCAGATTCTACAGATATTCCGTTGTTAGTAATTCCACGAATAAGTCTTGGTTCAAGTAATTTTCCGCCATTTGCAATAGCACAAGTTAGTCTGGAAACCTGTAAAGGAGAAGCTGTTAAAAATCCCTGACCGAAGCAAAAATTTGCTTTTTCAGCTGGAAGAAGTATTTCCTGACTTGTAGGAAGTGTTCCTTCATCAGCTACAATGCTTTCACTTAATTTGATTGACTTACCAAATCCTAATTCATTAGCTTTTTGTAAGAGTGTTTTTCCCTGCATATGCTTGCTAAGTGCAATAAAATATGGATTACATGAGTATGTCATTGCCTGTTCAAGGTTCAATATTCCATGACCTTCTAAATCGTGACAGTGAAAAGTTTGTGTTCCTATTTCAATTTTTCCTGTGCAATTATAAAAAAAACTTTCAAGACCGTTTTCCGTAGCACATGTTGCTGTTACCAATTTAAAAATAGAGCCTACAGGATAAGCGTATAAAGTTCTGTTTATCAAAGGACTATCTTCATTATTAAGAGCATTTTCAAGTGTATCTATTGTGTATGATGGAAAGCTTGCAGAACCTAAAATATCGCCTGTTTTTACATCCATTACAATTACACAGCCCTTTTTCAGAGTTTTTCCTCTTATTTCACATATACGCTGAATGTCTGTTTTTAAAGTTGTTACTAATCCGGAAGTAATCTTTTGACCATTTCGTATTAACTTTTGTTCACCTGACATAACTCCGCCAAGACCATTTACTGTAAATGTAACACAGGAAGATGAGCTTTCAGAATGTAAGATATTATCATAATCTGCTTCTAATCCAGCTACACCATGACCATCTTGCGTATATCCTATTAAATGTTGGGCTAATTGATTTTTGCTATTGCGAACTGGAACAGAAAATATAGTAATATCATCATTTTCAATTTTATCTGTATTTACTGAGCAGGCGAAGGGGGTTCCATAAGAGACAGATTCATAGAATTCATCTTTATTTTTGACATATGGGAGA
>JAFTWL010000119.1 GCA_017465305.1 Ruminococcus sp.
ATCCTGTTCCTGTAAATATTAAATAAGGGGGAGGTGATATTTTGAAAGAAAATATAAGTATTTTTGATGTATATAAAGATTGTATAAATAAATGTGAATTGAAGCATCAAATAGAAATAATATCAAATAATCCTGAAAATATACAGTCACAAATTGAAATTATGTGTCATGCTGCACTGTTAAGTGAAAACTGTGCAAATGCTAAAAATTTTCTTATGGATGTAGCTAAAGTTGCAGAAGGTAAACTAAAACAGGAACATAGTGCTTTACTTATGGATACTTTGAAACGCCTTGATGTGGTTTGTGGGCGTGGCGGATGGCTGCCAATCAATGAAGCTGAGGATATACAGAACAGTCCGTGTGTTCCATTTCCTAAAGATATATTTCCACCTGAAATTGAACAATATTTAAAATCAGTTGTATCACATGTTCAAGCACCTTCTGAAATGGTCTTTTCATCTGCATTAGCTACATTCGCCCTTTGTTTGCAGGGCAAATATAGAATTTGTTATCCTTCGGGAAATGGACACAAAGAACATTTATGCTTATATATCGTGATTGTAGCAGACCCTGGAGAACGAAAAAGCGGTGTATTTTCTAATGTCAATCGTCCAATAAGAGAATGGCAGACAGAAAAAAGAAAGGAATATAAACTTGCTCTTGCGGAATATGACACCCAAAAGGCTATATTGGAAGGACAAAGAGAATCATTAAAAAAACATCTTTCAGGTAAAAATACAAAAGAAGAAGATAAAATGCAGATAAAGGACGAGCTTACTGCCGTAACTGCTGATTTAGAAGATTTGAAACTTCCTGCATCGCCTGAAATTATTGTAACAGATACAACAATAGAAGCTCTTGCAGATTTAATGCAGGCAACAAATGAAACAGCTGGTATATTTTCCGATGAAGCTGACTTTTTTAAAGTTATAAGCGGCATTTATAACGGCGGACAGCCTGGGAACTTGCAACTTCCTTTAAAAGCTTATGATGGTGCACCTGTTTATTTAGTAAGACGTGGACGAACAATACATTTAGAGCGACCGCTTTTATCAATTTGTCTTATGGTACAGCCTTCGTTGTTCATGGAGACATTAGGAAATTCAGAATTAAAAGGTCGTGGAATGATTGGAAGACTTGTAACATGTACACCGCAGAAGATGGCAGGGAGCAGGAATGCAAGGGACTGTTCCAGATTAGACGAGACCGCTTATGCAACATATAAAGAAACATTATTACAGTTTCTTGATATAGAGCAAAAAGCAAATGAAGATATTCCTTGTATATCATGGGAACCGGAAGCAGCTGATAAAATGCTTGATTATTTACAACAGATTGAGGACAGTATGAAAGAGGGTTGCCCTATGGAAGAAAATACAGATTACGCATCAAAAGCGGCAGGTGTGGCAATTCGTATTTGTGGCATATTGCATATGGTATGGGCAAGAAGTGTTGAAACTCCAATTTCTCTTGACACTGTAAAGAAAACAATAGAACTTCATACATATTTCTTTTTTGAAAAAATCAAAGACATAAAGCAGAATGAAATAATAAATTTGCAGATTTCTCAAAAAGTAAAAAGCAAAA
>JAFTWL010000120.1 GCA_017465305.1 Ruminococcus sp.
GTCCTCCACTTGCTTGAATATATGACCAGCCATATAAATTCTTTTTCAAAAAATCATTGTACTTTGGGATTTTTTCTGATTTGGTCTGTCTTGTTTTCTTTTTTCCCATTGCACAACGCTCCTTTTTTTAAAAATTCAATGGATTGAATTTCTCCTCTTACAAGTAATCCATCAGATGAACAAGTATCAGCATATAAATTTTTACCCCAGATTTGCAGTGTTAAATCGGTTGTTTGAACAACAATTCTTATATCATTATATTCTAAAATACGACGACAATTTTCTAATCTTAATTCTTTATTACTAAATATCTGTACTATTGTATGAAAATATGAAAACTGTCGCATTCCTGCTGCAAATCGTTCAAGCATAACTTATCACCTCAATGAAATATATGCACAAAAAAAATAAAAATACCTTTTCATTATCAATTTAAATGAAAGGTTCTATATTTTTAACACGAATATTATAATATATTAAATAAATATTTTTTATGGGAGGGATTTTGTGAAAAAAACGAGCAACTTAATTCAAAATTTTATACTATTACTTTTTACATTATTATGTATTTTATTTTTCTCTGAAATAGGAAAATCGCTAACCGATGCAATAAAAAACTGTTTAAATACAATACTTCCCTCGCTTTACGCAATGATGATTTTATCACAACTATTTATAAAAACAAATTTACATAGTCAAATTTCTCGACCATTTAAAAAAATATCAAAAACTATATTTAAAATGCCAGGAGAATTTTTTACACTATTTCTTATAAGTCAGATTGCTGGTTATCCAATAGGTGCAATTTTAATTACTTCTGCCGTAAAAGAAAAAAAGCTTTCTGTAAAAGATGCCTCAAAAATGAGTAGTGTATGCTTTAATTGTGGACCTGCGTTCTTACTTGGTACTATAGGAAAACAATATAATAACTATTTTATCTGTATTTTAGTTTTTTTGTCTTGCTTTATATCAAATCTTGTATTACTATTTTTTATAAGCAGAACATGTAATTTTAATGAAATCAATAATACACCAAAAGAAAGAATCTCAGCTGTTGACTTAGTAGATTCTGTATCTGATGCAGGAAAATCATTGTTAAAGATGTGTTCTATGATTTTATTTATGAGTATATTTATGGGAATTATTGATGGATTAAATTTATCAGATTATATATTTAAAAATATTTTTTCTAATTTAAAAATTTCACATGATACATTTCATTCTATTTTCATAAGCATATTTGACATTAGTAACTTAACATCATTATCAATGCATTCTTTAGATATGCTTCCTATCTGCACATTATTATTATCATTTGGCGGTATTTGTGTTTTCTTACAAATATCATCTATCTCTAATAATTATATAAAAGTACACTTTATATTTTTAACAAGAATAATTGCTTCAGTCTTTTCATACATTATCTGTGCTTTGGGAAAAATTATTTTCTTTTCAAATTACAAAGCATCTGAAATTATAACAACATTTGCAAAAACATCTGATTCATATACTATAGATTCTTATTCTCCTATTGCATCATTATTACTTTTTATTATGACTATAATTCTTATAAAATCATTGCCTAAAAAATCATATAAATTAAAAAAATAAAATTTTATAAAATATATTGTATATGTAATATTTAATATATATTTTACATTTTAGATATTGATATATTATTTAAAGTGTGATATAATAAATATTACAGTGTTCAATTGGGGTATAGCCAAGCGGTAAGGCAACGGACTTTGACTCCGTCATTCCGGTGGTTCGAATCCACCTACTCCAACCATATAATAATATAAATAAAAATCCGTTATCTTTTTAGGTAACGGATTTTTTGTATTATAAATGATAATTAAAAAATAGTGTAACTGTGTAGCTTAATACCACACAGTTACACTTAAAATATATCTACTATTCAATTATTTAACAGGGAGTTCAACTACCTTAATTAAATACTTCAGAAGAGCTAATGTATCATCCAAATCAATTTCATCATTTGTCTGATCACAAGCAGCATTGATTTGACCCTGTGGAGATGGTGTATAAGAACCAGCAATAAACTTATTCAAATAGATAACGTCAGTAAGATTAATCTTATTATCGCAGTTTACATCGCCCCATAAAGCATCATCTTCACTACCGCCCTCTTTTGTTGTAGTTGTTGTAGATGCAGTATCCTTAACAGTTACAGTTACAGTTACAGTATTACCATCTTTATCAGTTACTGTAATAGTAGCTGTACCTTCCTTAACACCTGTTACAGTGCCGTCTGGAGATACTGTTGCAACAGACTCATCATCGGACTTAAATGTACAACCATCCTTGTTTGGCTTGATAGTATCTGTCTTACCAACTTCAACTTCAATCTTATCCTTATCTACAGTTAAATCTTCTTCACTGCCATTAACAGGAGCTGGCTTGAGGTCTGGATACAGTTCAGACATATAACCAAGAGCCATCATGATATCGCCTGCATGCCAGAATCTATGGAGTGTGAAGTAATAATCTGCAGTTGATGTATTACCACTAGCTTTATAAGCTTCCTCTGCCTTAAGATACATTGGATCAGTCTTATAGTTAGAACGGATATCAACAAATGCTACACCGTCCTTAATAGTATCACCATTAGGCATCTTACCTGTATAGTCGCCACCAGATAATGCCTTACCCTGACCGTTCTGTGTAGAACCATTTGGAAGAACAAGCTTTGTTTCCCAAAGTCTTGTCAAGTTTGTGTTATGGTCAGGAATAGCAACACCAATATCATCACGATGATTATTCCATTCTCTATCAAGAAGTTCCTTAGCAAGGTAAAGGGACTGTTTTGCAAGATTATCTGTAGATGTAGAAGAAGCTGCACCCTTACTCTTATAAAGTGTTTCACCTTCAGCAATATCAGCAGCTGTTACACCCTTAGCGCTTGCATAGTGAATCAAAGAGTTTACGAGAGAAGAAACGCAACCAAAGTCGCCATCACCATAACCAACGATTGTAGCCTTCAAGCCTGTATTTTCCTGATAAGAACCATTCCATTCATTTGGCTGACCGCTCCAAATTAAGCTCGATGGAATAGAGAATGACTTACCATCATCAGTTACACTTGAAAGAACAGGAACTTCAAATTCTGTTTCCTGTGTATCATATGGTTCATACTTAGCACTGAACTTTGTTGTTTCATTTGCTTTACCAAGAATTGTGTTATCCATGAACCAGCCAATCCATTTATCAAGGATTGTTTCAAGAGCCTTATCAAGACTCATGCCACCAACCTGAATGTTGCTCTGAGCAGCACCTGGCTGTTTAATAGTATGATACAATTCAGCAAGACGCTGTACAGCCCATACCTGGTTACCAATCCAGTGGTTAGAACCTGGGTCAGCATATACAGGGTGTTCAAGATAAGACATACCATTGAACTTAGCTACGCCAGAAGACTGTTCATAACGACCGTTCCAAGAGTTTGTACAACCACCAGCGATTGGACCATCACTTGAGAGCAACCACAGGTAGAGTTCCATCTGAGTCTGGAATGATTTCTGATAATCAGCTGTAGCACCCTGAGCCTTCATTGCAGAATTCAAATTATTATCATATAACAATGCATATGCTGCAAGTGGGTTCTGATAGAATTCGTGAGAGTGTGAGCAACCAATCTGCCATGCCCATGAACCATCAAGAGCACCGCCCCATGATGTATACCAGTTTCTCAGATAGTGCTTACCGTTATCACTACCGCCACCAGCATACTTATTAGATGCACCAATCTGGATGTAGTACTTATCGTACATATTGTTTCTTAATTCGTCACCCATCTTACCAGCGAGTGTGTTGATATTCTGGCTGCCGCCCCACTTGGAGTCAACATTCTGATTGCCTACGCCCCATCTATTAGCAGCATAAACAGCCTGAATAGCACGGTCTTCTGCGTCAGGTGCGTTTGTGTAAGAGAACTGCTGTGCAACTGAACCATTTCCGCCAAGACCTTCAGTGTTGAAGAAGCCCTTCATACCACCAACTCTTCCGGATGAACCGTTTGCAGGTGAAATACCATATTTTAATTCTTCAATACAGCCGTGAGGAATTGTTTCCCAACAAGATTCCTGTTCACCACGCTGGAATGTATTAATCATTGTGAATGGACCACTTACAGCTGTCTGTTTATACTGAGAAGACATCTTACTACCAAATCCGTACCAGTCATCAACGTCAGCTAACCAGTGCATAAGATAGAGACCCTTATCGCTGCCATAAGCATTGCAGAAGAACTGGTGAATTGGGTTTCTACCCTTAACGCCCTGATCCATATCTGTTGGATAATCTTCAATCTGACCCCATTCATCACTGTAAGTAGCTTCAAGATTGCTCTTGCTCATGAAATTAGCCTGTGTATCTGGAATCAAAGTAGATTCTATTGTTTTCCAAGCCTTAGCTAAATCACCAATAGATTCACCCTTTGTGCCTTCAACTACGCCCTTGTTAACGATATTATCACGCATTGCAGCAACCCATGCCAAATAAGACATAGCTTCTGAAGTTGTTTCATGACCGTAGTCAGGAGCTTCGATACAGAGTGTTTCTACAGAGTGGTATGGAACACCAAGACCACCTGATACTGTGTTCTTGTCAGACAAATAACCGTTCTGAACACCATTTGTAATAACGTCATCATACAGAGACATAAAACGAGCTGCATATGTAGAATCGCCATATGCTTCAGCTTTAGTTCTTGTATAATCTGCTGATGCTACTGTAGGCAGAATAGCACTGCAAGTCATAGCAGCTGCAAGTATTGCAGAAAGTATAGTTTTATTCTTCTTAAACTGCATATTAAACTTTCCCCTCTCATTAAAAGTTAATAATGTAAAATTAAATGGATGTAGACTTTAACTGAATTTTTTAATCACAACACACATAGAAAAATTTAATATAAAATAAATTAACATAAGGGTTATTAAATAATAAAAAATCAAATTAAAGCCGATGGCATAAGCACACTTTCACAAAAAGCACACAGAATATGCCCTTTTTCATATTAAAATTATATATCATTTCAATGTTTTTGTCAACCCACTACAGAAATTTCTGCGATTTATTTTATTTTTTTGTAACTTCTTCTATAAATCGCAGCTCCTGTTTGTGCAATTTGCCTATTATTTTTCTTTATTAAAGCTCATTTTATACCCATCACAATATTTTTTTAAGGCTTACGAATTATTTTCATTATTTTTTCACACAGAAAATTATACTTGATTAAAGACAATTAAATAAATATTATCTATATTAAAATAGCAGATATGCTTTACAAAATAGCTCAAATTATAATTATTGTCATATTTATCACATAAGAAAATTTTGTTTTAGATGTTTTTCCCGATTTTAATATAATGGTTACAGTATATACATTATGAATACATATTATTTTGTAATAATAAATAGTAACTGCTTTTTTATAATTACATTAAAAGCGGAAAGGAGCTTTTTATGGTTGAAATTAAAAACCTGACCAAATATTATGGACATAAGGCAGCTGTAAAAAATATTAGCTTTACCATAGAGGATAACGAGATTTTAGGATTTCTCGGACCTAATGGTGCTGGAAAGTCCACCACTCTTAACATTATTTCCGGTGTAATTCCATCTACATCCGGAACAGTTGTTATCAATGGCTTTGACATTGCACAAGACCCTATCAAAGCAAAAAGATGTATAGGTTTTCTTCCTGAAATTCCGCCTGTATATCCTGATATGAAAGTAAAAGAATATCTTAATTTTGCAGCAGGATTAAAAGGCGTACCTTCTGTAAAACGAAAAGTACAGGTACAGCGTGCAATGGAACGTCTTCGTATTACTGATGTAAGTAATCGACTCATACGCAACTTGTCAAAGGGCTATCGCCAACGTGTAGGATTTGCACAAGCTCTTATAAACGACCCCCCTATTCTGATATTGGACGAGCCTACAGTTGGTCTTGACCCTACACAATTGATTGAAGTCCGAAATCTTATACTTGATTTAAAAAGAGACCATTCAATTATACTCAGTTCTCATATCCTGAGCGAAATAAGTGCTGTCTGCGATAGAGTTGTTGTTATAAACAAAGGCGAAGTGCAGGCAATTGATACTATCAATAATTTAGAAGAATCATCACAGGCAAATATTGTTCTTAAATTAAAAATACAGGGCAATTCAAGAGATGTTACAAAAACTGCTTCACAGGTTGAGGGAGTTATAAGAGTATCAAATGTAACATTTATTAAAACTGGTATTTATACTTATAATGTCGAAATCGCAAGTAAAGATGTAAGAAACTCACTTCTATCAGCGTTATTGATGAAAAAACTTGAAGTGCTTGAAATTACTGAAGAAAAGAAGAGTCTTGAACAGGTATTTGTAAATCTTATAAATAATTCTGGAAATAAAAAAAGCTCTCTTGAAAAACTTCTTGAAGAAATGAATTCTGAAGATAGCACTGAAAACAATTCTGAAAAAAATACAAATTCAGACTCAAAACCTGATGATAAGAATAAAGCTGATAAAGAGGAGGAACAATAAAAATGTTTGCACTATACAAAAAAGAATTGCAGAGCTATTTTCTGTCTCCGGCAGCTTATGTCGTTCTTGCATTTTTTACATTGACTTTTTCACTTACTATGATTATGGGAATTTCTGGAGCAAGTGCAAATCTATATGAATTTTCATTTTCTTCAATTTTCTACTCAAATTTATTTTATCTTATATTTACTCTTCCCCTTCTGACTATGAGAAGTTTCTCAGAAGAGCGAAAAAACGGAACTGAAGTCATGCTTCTTTCAAGCCCTGTAAGCGTAACAAAAATTGTACTTGCAAAGTTTTTAGCAACATCTACAATTTTTCTTATTATGATGCTTGTTGTAATGTTTCACCCTATAGTTACAGCAATAAACGGAAAAATTATTCTTTCTCGTCTTATCTGTACTTTTATAGGATTTTATCTGTGCGGACTTGTTTATATTGCACTTGGTATACTCATTTCTTCTTTTACAGAATCTATTCTGCTATCTATTGTATTAAGTGAAGCCTTAATATTACTTTTAATCCTTGTAGATAATCTTTCTAACTTCTCACTTTTCAGTTCTGCCCCAATTCTCTCCGATTTATTTGATTGGCTTTCCAACCAAAAGAAATTCTATACTTTTTCACGTGGATTATTCCGTGTTTCTGATTTAATAGGTTACATTACAGAAATATTTGTATTTGTAATATGGACAATTATTTCAGTTGAAAAAAGACGCTGGAGCCGGAGGTAATTAAAATGGCTGAAAAAAAATTTAAAAATACTAAAAATAAAAAATTTGCCGGAATTGCATGGATTATGGCAATACTTGTACTTGCTATAGCAGTGTTTATAAATATGATGGCATCAAAACTTGATTTAATATGGGATATTTCCCCTAATAAGCAATATAGTTTAAGTGAAACTACAAAAAATTATCTTGAAAAAGCTTCTCAAGATGGCGAAAAGATAGACTTTTATCTATTGCAGGATTTAGATGAAATTGAAAAGTATGCAACAGCAGATGATTCACAAAATACACTTGCATTATATCGAGCTCTCCAAGAATATAATTCTTATGACTGTGTAAATCTTGTTTCTTTTGATCCTAATTCAAATGAAGAAATTATGCAAAAAATAAATCCTGATAACTCACTTACTCTTAGTGAAGGTGATATGGTTATTATCAATGGCGACATTAAAAAACGTATACCAAGTAATACAATGTATACAGCAGATTCCGTCGACAGTGAAGGAAATGTAGTCTCTTTTAAATTTACAGGTGAAAATATCATCACTGGTACAATTAAATCAGTAATTGATGGTTTCACTCCTACTGTATACTTTCTTACAGGTCATGGCGAAAAAAGCCTAACCAAAGATTACACACAATTTAAAAAGAACCTTGAAAATTATAACTATATGGCGAAATCACTTAATCTTTCAGAAGTAAATGCAGTGCCTGATGATGCTGCACTTATTATAGTGCCAGCTCCTACAACTGATATTACTACTGATGAAAAGGACAAACTTGATAGTTATTTAGATAATGGCGGAAATCTCTCACTTCTTATGTCCCCTAATGGAGGCAAGTTTAATTATACAAATCTTGATGCCATTATGCAGGAATTTTCAATTGTCATGGATTATGACAAAGTTTATGAAACTGACTCTGCCAACCATGTTTCTGGCGACAATACAACAATACAATGTGAACTCGTACAGATTGAAGATGACAGTGAAGCAGCAGACCTTACATCAGCACTTATGAATGAAGGTCTTGTAACATTTATGCCTGAATCAAGAAGTTTCTATTTTACTTATGATTCAAACTTCTCAAATTTAAAAGCTTCTGATTTAATAAAAACATACTCTTCAGCAGTTGGTGAAGCATATGGCGGAACCGAAGATATTGAATCTATAAAGGATACACAACTTTCATTGGCTGCCTATGCTGAAAACAACAACCGTAATCAATCTAAACTTGTTGTCTTTGGTAATGCAGAATTTATTGATGATACAAATGTTTCAAGTGATTATGTTATCGTTCCTGTTTATTTATATTTGAGCACAATAAGCTGGATGTATGACACAGACGTAGATATGGGCATAGGAAGCAAAACTACATCCTATGATTATATTACTATAGGTTCAGAAGGAAATGCAAAGTTCATTATGACATTATTTATAATTCTTCCTGTAGCAATTCTCATAATTGGTATTGGTATCTGGATGAAGCGAAGAAACTCATAAGTATTTATTTAAAAGAATAAAAGGCGGTTTTATATGAAAAAACAAATCATTATTATTCTTTCTTTGGTATTATTAGTAGCAGTCTCTGCTGGTGCTTACTTTACTGTTCATAAAATATCAGAAAAAAAAGAACAGGAAGCTATTGAACAAGCAGAAGCTTTAAACCTGCTTTCATTTAATTCTAATAATATAAATAAAATTTCAATTCATACTCAGGATAATGAGGATTATACTGCTATATTAAATGACAACGGGAAATGGGAATTTGAAACAGAAACAGATTTTGATATTAACACATATTATCTGAATTATGTTGCAACAGCTTTCAGTAGTTTCAAAGCAACTGAAAAATTAGGCCCTGTAACAGACGAGACAAAAAAACAATATGCTCTTGATAATCCGAATATAATAACATTGTATGATGACAATAATTCTTATACTATTTATGCAGGAAAAGAAACACCAACCAAAGAATATTATTATGTTATGGTAAATGATTCTGAAGATGTATTTCTTGTTTCCTCTGATTACAAGGATTTCTTAAGCCCAAGTAAAAACTCATTAAAAAATATTGAAATTATTAAAGATGTTACATCTACAATTAACCATGTTCGTTTAGAGCGTGATGGTTCTGTAATATATGACATAACACTTAATGATGATGGTTCATCCTGGAGTATGTCAGAACCTCTTGAAACTGATAGTGTTGATATAGCTACAGTGGGCAACTTAACTGCCAGCCTCAAACAATTGCTTATAGATAAGTTTGGCGATATTATAGATAAGTCAGAATATGCTAAGCATGGTTTTGACAATCCATCTTACCTTATTTCATGTGAACAAGAAAATGGTGATTCTGTTAATATTGCAGTATCAGAATACGACCCTCTTACAACAGAGATGGTAGAATGCCTTAATGTAGATACAGGTCAGATTTTTTATTGTGCAGCAAATTATATAAGTATGCTTCAAAACAATACAGAAGTTTATTTGCAGGATAATGTCTGCTATTTCAATGTTACGGAAATAAAAGAGGTTAATGTATCAACTCCTGACTATGAAGTTAATATGAAAATAGACCAGGAAAATGGTCAGTATGAAGTTGATGGAACTGATGTAGATAAACTTGGTGATGAAGCTATTTCTGCACTTGAAAACTTCTATAATAGTTTAAAAAATATAAGTTCAAATACTTTAGATTTAAATGAAGGTATAACTAAAATTGCTCCTGAAATTATAATAACATATACATTAAAAGATAATTCAGAAACATCATTAGAACTTATACCAAAGGATAATAATTCTTACTGGGCTGTAGTCAATGGAAAATATACAGGCTTTTTAGTAGATAAAAAAACTTTCACAAAAAGCGATGGTATAAATGATATGTATAAAGCATTGCAGGATATATTGAAATCTTAATATTATTAATGTTATTAAAATTAGTTTAAATTAGGCTGTTACATCATTAACAAAACGATGTAACAGCTTATTTTATTCTAAAGCATACTTTTCCCTTTTAAACTAAAATTCATATTAATTTGATTTAATTCAACTTTTTTAGATTTTTTCTATTGACAAATTTCAAATAGAGTATTATAATTAGCATGGTATATTATATAATTTCAGTTATGAGGTGTACAAATGATATTCAGAAACAAATATACAGGTAAAATCAATTTTATTGCAATTGCTGCTACATCTGTTGTAATAGTATTTATAATTGCAATTATATGTGTTGTATTATCAGAAACTTCACGAAGTAATTCAATGCAATATAACACTGTATCTCCCAATGCAAGCAGTAATAATTCTATAGTTGAACAAACATCACTAAATTCAGAAAGCTCTTCATCAGAAGAAAGCTCAGAAGAACCTACTAAAGAACTTACTGCCAACTATCCTGAGTATGATGAAAAAGTAAAAAAACTTACTTCTAAAAACATACATAGCAAATATGCAGTTTTACTTGATGTAAAAAATAATAAAATTCTTGCTGAAAGAAACAGTGAAACAATTATGTATCCTGCTTCTATGTCAAAACTTATGACATTACTTGTCGCTGTAGAAAATATTAAAGATTTTAATGATACTTTTACATTAACTTATGATATGATTGCTCCTCTTATTGAACAGGAGGCAGCAAGAGCTGGCTTTGAAGATGGCGAAACAGTTACTATAACTGACCTTCTTTATGGTTTAATTCTTCCATCCGGTTCAGACGCTGCAATGGCTCTTGTAGCTTATGTTTCAGGTAATGAAAAAGATTTTGTCAGCCTGATGAATAAAAAAGCTCAAGAATTAGGCATGAAAAATTCTAAATTCGCACATGCAACAGGTCTTCATGATATGGACCATTACTCAACAGCTACAGATATAGCAATTTTAATGAAAGCGGTTATGGAAAATCCTACTTGCCGTCAAATTGTAGGAAGTGAAAGCTATACAACTACTTCTACAAAACAGCATCCTGGCGGTCTTCTTCTTCTGAATTCTATGTATAAACGTATGTATGGAAATGAAGTAAATGGCATGTCAATCATAGGAGGCAAAACAGGATTCACAGACCAGGCTATGCAATGTCTTGTAAGTTATTCACGTGCTGTAGATGGTAATGAATATGTAGCTGTTACTGCATATGCTCCAACAGATATGGATACAGTATTTGATTCTTTTGCAATTTATGGTCTTATAAATGGTGGATATGAAATGCCTACTGACCTTGAAGAACCTACATATCCACCTACACATCCGCCATTAGAAGAAGAAACATCTGAAACTGATGAAGATGGTGAAATTATCGACCCAGAAGATAAAGAAAATGATTCTGAATCAGGAGAAGAAGAAACAACATCAACTTCAGAATCTGATTCTGAATAATTATAGAAAGGCGGAAACGTTTTGAAATCAAAATCACGAAGACGAATTAAATTTTCAAATTTAATTTTAATATTGTGTATTGCAATATGTCTTATTTTTGCAGTAGATACAATAATACGCATATTTAATCGTTCTGAAGTTGATAACATTATTTCTGATGGAAATTTTTCATCAAATTCATCTTCAGCTCAGACAACTGTAATAACAACAACTGCTACTGAAAAACCTTCAGGAAATAATGAAGATAAAACAAAGGAAACAACTACTACAGAAGATTCTGATTATGAAATAATTGATGTTTCTAATGACGAGATTCACAATGGTTCGCTTATCCTTGTAAGTGCTACTTGCCCATACTCAGGAACTCCTAATTTAACTGATTTTACAAATATTTCTGATGAATCTGTAATTCCAAGATTACCTGAACTAAAATTTCAGCGTGAAATGCAGGATAGCCTTATAAGTCTTTTTGATGCATATGCTACGGATAATGGATACAGCAATTTACAAATACACAGTACAAATGAAACTAATAACAGCGAATACAGCCTATATACTAATGTTTTAACTGAAAGAAGCACAGGCTATACCTTTGATATTGGACTTATTACAAGTACAGGAGATGTTGTTCCATATATTACTAAAAGAAATGAATGGATGGTATCATACTGCTGGAATTATGGATTCATACTTCGTTACTCAGATATGAAAACAGATATAACAGGTGTCGGATATATGCCTCATCATTTCAGATATGTTGGAACTCCTCACTCTCTTATTATGAATGAACAAGATTTGTGTTTAGAAGAATATCTTGAATTTATAAAATCTTATACAATTGATAAAGAACCTCTTACATATCAGACAGCTAATAAAAATTATGAAATATATTATATTCCTGCTGATACAACAAGCACTTCAACAAAAATCAAAATCCCTAAAAAAGATCTCTATACAATTTCAGGCAATAATACAGATGGCTTTATTTTAACTATCCAGAAATCATAAGTAAAACGCTCTTACACATTGTAAGAGCGTTTTACTATAAATATTAAATTATTATATAAAGTTCATATCAATAAAAAATCATGATTTTATCATTCATATTTTATTTACTAGCAAAATCGCACAAAATAGCTTGACTTTTATTGAAAAATATATTATAATGAAATCAGTTAATATTAGTGTTTATTTTAATTTAAAAATACTAATAAAAATTAAAGGAAATAATATCTGGCTTTAAAAAATTATCAATGTAAAGCCTTGTCGAAAGGAGCTTTTTTATGAAGTGTAATTGGAGAAAAACAGTAGCTGGTATACTTTCATTAAGTGTACTTTTAACGTCTTCTGTATTAGCTAATGCTGCTTATGCTGAAGATACAACTACATCAGAGAACTCTATATCCACTGAAACAAAAACTACAGAAGAAAATGAAACAAATTCTATTATTGATATTCCTGCAACAGATGCACCTACAATAGACACACCTGCAATAGTATCAGACGATGACGTAACACCTGAAGGATTTAAATATAGAACTGAATCTACATGGGCTTATATTACAGGTTATGATGGTGATGCAAGTGAAATTGTAATTCCTGATTTAATTGATGACTATTATACTGTTGTCGGAATCGACCCTGATGTTTTTTACAATAATAAAAATATAACTTCTGTAAAACTTCCTGATACAATAAAAATTATAGGTGCAAATGCATTTTGTCTTTGTTCAAATCTTAAAACAATAAATATGCCTGCTGATTTAAAAACAATAGGTGATACTGCTTTTTGTGCATCAGGTATAACCTCTTTGACATTACCTGAAGGCGTTTCATTGATTCGTTCTGAAGCATTTTCTGCATGTAACAATCTTGAATATGTATATATTCCAGGTTCTGTAACAAATATCTACGCTTCTATATTTACTGATTGTTATAATCTTAAAACAGTAGAATTTGGAGAAGGTGTTACAAGTATTGGTGATAGTGTTTTCTACAACTGTGGCTCTCTTGGAGATGTAGTAATTCCAAATAGTATGAAATCAATTGGAAACTCTGCTTTTGCATACTCAGGTATCACAAGCATTACTTTACCTGAGGGATTAGAAAATATAGGAAATGCCTGCTTTAAGTATTGTAATCATTTAAAAGAAATTTCACTTCCTTCTACTATGAGTGTAATAAGATTAGATGTTTTCTCTTATTCTGCATTGGAAAGCATTGTAATTCCTGAAGGAGTAACAGAAATAAATTCAGGCTCTTTTGCTTTTTGTCAAGATTTAAAATCTGTTGTTCTTCCTGAATCAGTAAATGATTTGCGTAAGCAAGCCTTCTACTCTTGTTCATCATTGGAATCTATAAATATTCCTTCACAAGTTAAAAAAATAGAAGACCATATGTTTTATGGTTGTGTAAACTTAAAATCACTTGATATTCCTGATACAGTTCAACAAATAGGAGATTACTCTTTCTATTCTACAGGATTAACTTCTGTTACAATACCTGATTCTATTACAAAAGTAGGTATAAGCGCTTTTTCAGGATGTACTAATCTTACATATTTCAACACAGGTAATGGCTTAACTTCAATAAGTAAATGGCTTCTTGATGATTGTCCTGCATTATCAGAAGTAGTAATAGGCGAAAATGTTCAAACAATCAAAAATTACGCATTTAATTCATGTGAATCTTTAGAGTCAATTGTAATCCCTGATAGCGTTACTTCTCTTGGTGATTTTGCATTTATTCACTGTACTAATCTCAAAGATGTTAAACTTTCAGAAAACTTATCAGCAATCGGAAAAGGTGCTTTTATTGACTGTAATTCACTTAAAGAAATCACAATTCCTGCAAGTGTAACAAAAATCGGAGACAGAGCATTAGGATATGTTAATAATGGTGCTGGCGGTTATGTAGTAGTAGATGATTTATCAATAACAGGTACTACTGGAAGTGCAGCCGAAGATTATGCTTCATCAGTTGATTTAAAATTCACAGACCCTAATGGTCCTGTTGTAACAACAACTACTACAGATACCACAACTACAACTGAAGAAACGACAACCACAGAAACAACTAATTCAACTGATGTAACGACAACTGATATAAGTGAAACCACTGGAACGACTACAACTGATATCATAATTTCAGATGCAGTTTATGGTGATGTCAATGTTGATTCAAAAATTAATTTAACTGATGTTATTTACTTAAACAAATTTATAGCTGGTGCTTTCACTCCATCACAACAAGGCGAAATAAATGCAAACTGTGATTTAACAAGCACAGATATAAATCTTGATGATACTATAGCATTATTAAAATATTTGATTAATGTTGTATCCTTGCCAGTAACCTAATAATCAAGGTATATAACTTAACATAATATTAAAAATCGACTTTACAATAAAAATGTAAAGTCGATTTTTTTATTTTAATTTGAAGATAAATAATCAGAAATTTCTTTTATGAATAACTTTCCATACTTTTGAGTTTTAATAATACCTACACCAGAAACCTTTCTGAATTCAAACAATGTTGTTGGTTTTTTTCTACACATATCACGCATAGAAGCATTAGTAAAAACAATATAAGATGGAACATTTTCTTTTTTAGAAATCTTAATACAAAGATTTTTAAGTCTTTGAAAAAGTTCTTCATCAATATCAAATTCTTTATTATTATATACTTGATTTTGAATCTTTTCTTTTTTAGGTTCTTTAATAAATACAGATTTTTTATCTCTTATTACATATGCTGATTCTTTTGTCAAATAAATATTCAAAAAATTTCCTTCATTCCTTAATTCAAGAAGCTTCTGGCTTATCATAAAATCAATAAACTTTAAAATATATTCTTTATTATACTCAGATAATATACCATAAGTAGAAAGTTTATTTAATTTCATATCAATAATTATTTTATCATTGCTTCCCATAAGTGTTTTTGCAAGAAAAATACGATTTAAATGTAATCCTATCTGCTCTGCTCTGAATACACACGAAATAATTTTTTTTGCCTCTAAAGTAATATCTTTAATATTATATTCAGAAATGCAATTTGAACAATTTCCACACCTATCAGGAGGCTTTTCACCAAAATAACGTAAAATATATGAGCGTAAACAATCAGTAGACGTGGAATAAAATGTCATAAGTTTTAGACGTTCTTTACTCTTTTCAATCAATGACTGTTTTAATTTTAAATCATTTATTGTTTCAGCTTCATGAGAATTTTCAATTAAAAATGTATTTGTTCTTACATCTCTGCCACTATAAAATAAAATGCACTGTGCTGGTTCTCCATCACGTCCTGCTCTGCCAGCTTCCTGATAATAACTCTCTAAATCCTTTGGCATATTATAATGTACTACAAAAGATACATTTGATTTATCAATCCCCATTCCAAAAGCATTTGTAGCAACCATAATTGATTTTCTATCATATAAAAAATCCTCTTGATTGATACTTCTTTCATCAGAAGATAAACCAGCATGATAACGTGTTGCACTGAATCCGTCATAACATAATTTATCACATACTTCCTCAACAAGTTTTCTTGAAATACAATATATAATACCACTTTTTTCTCTATTCTGATTAAGAAATGAAATTAAAGAATCATATTTGCTTTTTGGTTTCTGAACTTCAAAATATAAATTTTTTCTGTCAAATCCCGTTGTAATAAGAAAAGGATTCTGCAAATTTAAAAGCTTACAAATATCATTGCTTACTTGTAATGTAGCTGTAGCTGTAAAAGCACTTACAACAGGGCGTTCAGGGAGCTGATTTAAAAACTTCACAATATCAAGATAACTTTGACGAAAATCCTGTCCCCACTGTGAAACACAATGAGCCTCATCAACTGTAATCATACTAATCAATACTTCATTAGAAAAACGTAAAAAACTTTCAGTCATAAGTCGTTCAGGTGCGACATATAAAATTTTAAATGCTCCACAACGTGCATAATACATAACATTTCTGAATTCTTCTAATGTCATACCACTATTTATGGAAGCTGAAGGTATTCCAATTTGATGAAGACTTTCAACCTGGTCTTTCATTAAAGAAATCAATGGAGATATAACTATTGTAATTCCAGGTAACATCATAGCTGAAATTTGATAACAAACTGACTTTCCTGCACCAGTTGGCATTACACCAAGTACATCTCTGCCTGATACAATAGCGTCAATTGCCTCTTCTTGTCCCTGACGAAATTTTTTATGTCCAAAATAATGATTTAGTAGTTCTAATTTATTCATATATAAATTATCCGTTATTTTTTATCCTTTTTAAATCTTCTACTGTAAAATTATATTTCTTATCACAAAAATGACAGCACATTTCAATATCTTTTTTCTCATCAATCATATTTTGAATCTCATCTTTACCTATGCTATATAATATAGCCTCTGTTCTTTCTCTGCTACAGTCACACTGATAAAATACTTCAGATTCATCTAATATATTTGGCTCTAATCCATCAAGAAGCTTTAAAGCAATTTCTTCTGCTGTAATTCCATTCTTCATCATCTCTGTAACAGAGGGCAAATTCTTTATATTATTTTCTAAAATATCGATACATTCATCACTTGCAAACGGCAAAACCTGAAGTAAATAACCACCTGCAACATTTACTGTTAAATCAGGATTTACAAGAACCCCTAAGCCACATACTGTAGGTGTCTGCTCACTTGTAGCATAATATTGTACTACATCTTCAGCAATTTCACCAGAAACAAGAGGAATTACCCCAACATAAGGTTCTTTCAATCCCAAATCCTTTATTACTGAAAGTGTTCCATCTGTACCAACAGCACCACCAACATCAAGTTTTCCTGCTGAATTGAGTGGAATCTCTACAATTGTATTTTCAGCATAACATTTTACATTACCTTTTCCATTCGCAACAGCAACAAGAGTACCAGCTGGTCCACCGCCTTTTACTTGTAATGTAACAGAATCATCAGCACCCTTAAGACCATACCCCATCATGCTGGCTGCAATAGCTAATCTTCCCAGACCAGCTGTAATTACAGCAGAAGTTTGATGAATACGCTCTATCTCAGCAACAATATCAGTAGCATCTAATGCACATGAAACAACAGAAGCATCTTTGGCAATTGCACGTTTTAAAATTCCCATTTTTAAATTCTCCTTTCCTTTACTACAACAAAAACCATACGTTCACTTTCAGAGTTAA
>JAFTWL010000121.1 GCA_017465305.1 Ruminococcus sp.
AAATTTTTTCTACTTGTTGTGGGTCAACAGGTTTTGAAAAATTAAGATAGAAGTAATTTTTATAATCATTATTTTCCTGTTTTGAATTGTTGCATAAATATGTTATATCATTTTGAGAGGTTCCTGTAATTTTAGTTTTATCTTTTAAAATAACAGTTACATCAGCAGAAGAATATGTACTGTATGGTGGAATAAATGAAGGTGCATTTTCTGAAATGTCCCATGAAAATACAGCTGACCATGGAGATAATTTAAAATCAATACCTGAGCTGTTATTAGGTATTACTTTTTCTATATATTCATATTCAGGATATTCCAAATATACTTTAAGAGATATTTCACCATCTGCTATAATATCATCTTTATCATAATAGTAATTTCCACTATGATAATAATTGCTTTTGAGTTCTTTTAACTGCTCTTTTGTAAATGGAACACTTTTATTGATTTCACTTCCTGTAAATCCAAACATACGTTTAATTTTTATTTCACTATAACTCTCAGCATTTCCTTTAACCAATGTACCTGTTGAAAATTCAAGTATCTTGTCATTAAAATTACATCCTGTAATAGTCATTGTTTGATATATGTGATGTGGTTTTTCTGAATCACGTTCAAATTTATAAGTAGCTCCAAATCCATTTAATGTTTTATCTTCTTTGCCAGGCATATTTGATATATTGAGACGGTGTTTTAACATTTGCGGTATATTATCATCATTAAAAGAAATGTTTTCATCAGCAATGTAATCAAATACAATATTTACAGTGTTGTCATCTCCGAAAATACCAACTACTTCTATATCTATTTCTTTGCAGGTATCTTTGATTATTTCTACTTTTGGTATAGTGTAAAGGTCTTGGATTACAGCCGGATATTCTGTATTTTTTCCAAAGAAAAAGTCAAACAGCTGATTAAATCCGCCAGCAGCTGCAACAGAAACAGCACTTCCGCTTATAAGTATAGCAGCAGCGATTAAGAATGCAGTTATTTTATATTTTCTTTTATGTTTAATATTTTTTTGCTGTTGAGGAGAATGTTTTATTTTTTGCATTACTAACTCATTTACGCGCTCAGGGGATACTTCAATTTGCTGAGAAATTGGTGGCAAATCATTTTTCTCAGTATTATAAAGTGAGAAAAGCTCATATAAATTCCATTTCTTCATAACAATACCCTCTTTCTATCAATAGTTGACGTAATTTTTTTCTGCTGCGATGCAATTTTGTTTTTATTGTAGCAGTATTCATTTTTAATTCCTCACTTATTTCTTTGACAGTCTGACTGTAATAGTAATATCTAATCATGATTTCATGTTCTTTTTCAGGGAGAGCATATAGTGTATCCTGTAAAATCTCAGATAGTTCTGTTTTTTCCATTTGCTCTGTGACATTTGTTTTATCAACAATTATAACATTTTCTAATGATTCAAATATTATCTTTTTACTTTTAAGATAATTATAAGCTCGTGACCTTGCTATTGAAGCAAGATATCCTGATAAGTTGTTTGTTCTTATTTGGTTAGTGTGTTCCCAGAATACAACAAAAACATCAGCTGTTAATTCTTCTAAGTCTTCTTTATTGGAATGTTCACGAAGAATATTTTTAATAATTGTACTTACATATGCAGTATAGTTTGATATAATTTTTTCAAGTGTGTTGATATTCTTTTGTTTAGCCTGCTTTATTAGTAAATCTTCTGAAATCATCATTATCCCTCCTTGCTTTGAAATATTTTGATTATATTTATTTAACGGCCGTTCACTAATATAGACAATAGAAATGCTGAAAAGGTTTCACTTTTGAAAAAATTTATATAAGTAATAATGAAGCCATGTAAATAGAATGATAATTTATAGAGAAAAGGCTAACGAAATTTATTTTTTCGTTAGCCTTTTTAAATATATTATTTTTCATTAAGTATTATTTTTTTAATTTCATCTGTATTTGAAACTATGACTTTTGCACCCATTTTTTTAAGATAATCACGTTCACGAAAACCCCAGTCAACAATAATGCTGTCTATACCAGCATTTTGAGCAGTAGCAATATCTACATCAGAGTCGCCTATGTAAACCACATCTTCTTTGTTTGTTTTTAATTGTCTAATTACTTCGTTTACAGAATCAGGGGAAGGTTTTTTTAATATACCAGAGCGTTCTCCGACTGATACATTAAATAGGTTTGTGAAATATTTTATACATAATTCCTGAACTGCATAATCGGCTTTATTAGAAACAACAGCAGTTTTACAACCACATTCTCTAAGAGTATTTAATAATTCTAAAATGCCGTTATACGGTTTAGTTTTATCAGCACAATGTATTTTATAATGTTCTGTAAAGTCCCTGTGTACATTGTCAATACTTTCTGTATTTGTTCCAGCTGGGACACCTCTTTCTATAAGCTTTCGTATACCATTTCCTACAAAACTACGAACCTCTTCTAATGTGTGCAATGGGTAACCTGATTTATCTAAAGCATAATTTAAACTATCTGTCAAGTCATCGAGAGTATTTAAAATAGTGCCATCTAAATCAAAAATAATAAGCTTATAACGAACCATAATAACTTCATCCCTTTTATATATTTGTTTATTTTAAAACAAAATGATTTTTTTGAAAATCTAATATTCCTTCGTTTCGCATTTTGCAGAGTTCATTTGACATAGCACTTCTGTCAACTGATAAGAAATCAGCGAGTTGCTGTCGGTTGAAAGGAATATTAAATGAAGAATTACCAGCTTTAACAGATTGTTCTGATAAGTATGATAATAATTTTTCACGTGTTGTACGTTGTGACATATGTTCTAATTTTAGTGCAAGTCGTCGGTTTTCTAAAGCCATTACAGAAACGAAGTTTTGTATAAGCTTAGAATGTGCATTACATGCATGAGGGCATACTGTAAAGAAATGATTGATATTAAGAAATAGTACTGTACTTTGTTCAACAGCAATAGCATTATTAGTAATAGTTTCATTATTAATTACAGCATATGGTTCACCGAATAGTTCACCTGGAGAGACTTTACTTAATATACTAAGATTTCCCCAATAGTCTTCTCGTTGTATATGAATACTTCCTGATATAAGTAAAGCTGTCATTGTTGCTTTTTCTCCTGTCCTGAAAATGTATTCACCTTTTTGAAAATCATGTTTTAATGCTGACATACATAGCAGTACGCTATCAATTTCTGAATCAGTCATTCCCATAAATAATTTTGTATTTTTTAAAATTTCATAATATCTTTTCATAATATCTCTTTTGTTGTATTTACAACAGACTTTATTTTAACCAATATATTATAATAAAAATGGATTTGCAGAATAAGTATTTAATTACTTTGATACAACAAAAGGATTATCTTTTCCGTTTATATCAAGGTAAGCACCTTTTAATGAATCTTTTACCATTGTTTCTACTGCATGGTCTGTATAAAAAGCCATATGATGTGTTATAACTACATTTGGATAGCTGTTAAGAAGATATAAATCTGAATTTGGAAGAATATCTTCTCTTCTGTCATAATAGAAAAGAGCTGATTCATCTTCAACAACATCAATCCCTAATGATGAAATTTTTCCAGTATTAAGTCCTCTTATAATAGCTTGTGTATTTATTAAAGAGCCTCTTGCTGTGTTTATTAATACAACTCCATCTTTCATTTTATTAATGGCATTATCATCAATCATATGTTCTGTTTCATCTGTTGATGCCATATGCAGAGTAATTAAATCAGATTTTTTAAAGAGTTCATCTAAAGAGCAATATTCAGTATATCCTTCCAGTTCAGGATTTTTATGTACAGAGTAAGCAAATACTTTACATCCAAATCCACTTAACATTTTAATAAGTCGAGTTCCTATTCTTCCAGTACCTATTACACCTATTGTCATGTCAGATAGTTCTTTGCCTATTAAGCCTTTTAGTGTATAGTCCTGACCTAAAAATCTATGTCGTATAGATTTCATTTTTCTTATACACATAAGCATAAGTAAAATAGTATATTCTGCAACACCATCTGGACCATATGGTGTATGAGCTATCTTAATATCTAAACTTTTTGCTGCTTTCAAGTCAATATGGTCGTATCCAATAGTACGTGTTACTAAATACTTTGTTCCTTGTTTTTTAAACACTTTTAAAAGTTCTTCATTTATAGGTGTTGTAATTACATTAACATAATCACAACTATCAGCTAAATATGCGTTTTCCAGAGTTGGTGTTTCAGAAGAAGAGAGAATTTCAAGTCCATATTCTTCAGCATATTTTGTGAAATATTCACGTTCGTCAAATTCTCTAAGATTATATACCATCATTTTTTTTCTATTCATTTTAGTCACTTCCAAAGTAAATAATAATTATATTATATACACAGATTTTATTTTCTCTGTATTTATAATAATATCATATAAGGTTTATGTTGTCAACAACTTAAAAAATAAAAAGGAGACTTAATTATGAAAAGTATTACTTTAAATATAACAGGAATGACATGTGCAGCTTGTTCTCAAAGAATCGAAAAATCAGTAAATAAACTTGATGGAGTAAATAAAGCTTCTGTGAATCTTGCAACAGAAAAATTATCTGTTGAGTATGATGAAACACTTGTAAATATTGATGCCATAAAAGAATCTATAGTGAAAATTGGTTTTGGAATTGCTGAAAATGTTAATAAAGTTAATGATAAAGTGGAGGACAAAAACACTAAAAAAATTAAAACATTGAAAAGAAAGTTAATAGCCTCTGCAATTTTTGCTTTTCCACTTCTTTATATAGCTATGGTTCCAATGATAAGTGTGGTTCATCTTCCTGCTTCAAAAGCACTTCATAATTTGATGATGAATTATTCTCTTATATATGCTATAATTGAATTGTTATTGACACTGCCTGTGATGGGAATAGGATATAAGTTCTATACTATTGGATTTAAGTCCTTATTTAAGGGAAGCCCTAATATGGATTCTCTAATAGCTATAAGTACATCAGCAGCTGTTATATTTAGTATTTATAATATTATTCAGATAGCATTAGGGCATCCTGAAGCTGTGGATTCTTTATATTTTGAATCTGCCGGAGTAATTATAACATTAATTTTATTAGGTAAGACATTGGAGTCGATTTCAAAGAGTAAAACAGGGGAGGCAATTAAAAAACTTTTAGGACTTGCTCCTAAAACAGCTTTTATAATTGAAGATGAAGAGGAAAAAGAAATACCAATTGAAGAAGTAAAAATAGGTGATATTATTGTAGTAAAGCCAGGAGCAAAGATTCCTGTAGATGGTCTGGTAATAGAGGGAAATTCTTCAGTAGATGAATCCATGCTTACAGGGGAGAGTATACCAGTAGATAAAAAATCAGGTGATAAGGTTTACACTGCATCAATCAATACTACAGGTACATTAAGATTTAAGGCTGAAAAAATAGGAAGTGACACAGCTTTAGCTCAGATTATTAAACTTGTAGAAGAAGCACAGGGTTCAAAAGCTCCTATTGCTAAACTTGCTGATATTGTATCAGGTTATTTTGTTCCTATAGTTTGTTTAATTGCAGTTATTGCAGGTATTGGATGGTTTATAGGAACAAGAAATTTAGAATTTGCACTTACCATATTTATTTCTGTTCTTGTAATAGCTTGTCCTTGTGCTTTAGGCTTGGCAACACCTACAGCTATAATGGTTGGAACAGGGAAGGGAGCTGAGAATGGTATTTTAATTAAAAGTGGTGAAGCTCTTGAAACAGCTCATAAGATAGACACTGTTATATTAGATAAGACAGGAACTATAACAGAGGGAAAACCTACTGTTACTGATATTTTCAGCAATAAAAATTTTGATGATAATGATTTATTATATATTGCAGGTTCTGCGGAGCAAAATTCAGAGCATTTGCTTGGGCAGGCAATTGTTGCAAAAGCAAAAGAAAGAGAAATATCTCTTGTTAAGCCTGAAGAATTTATATCAATTACAGGGCAGGGAATAAAAGCTAAAATTGATGGAATGTCTGTGCTTGTTGGAAATAATAAGTTGATGGACTCTTATTCAATCTCTTTAAAAGCACTTGAAGGTGTTTCTGATAAACTTGCTGAAGAAGGTAAAACCCCGATGTATGTATC
>JAFTWL010000122.1 GCA_017465305.1 Ruminococcus sp.
AATAACTCCATCTGTAGCAAGATTTTTCAGCTGAGTGCAATCATAAGGTACAGCTACATAATGGTCATTAGCCAAAACTATTTTCTCTGTTGTTATAGATTTACTTGTATACTTCATTATTATCTACCTCCTGTATACTTTTCACGGATTTCCTTTGCTCGTGTCTGTGCCTGTATATTTGTTTTATTAAATATAGGCGTGCCACTGCCGGAAGACTCATTACTTACCTGATACGGCTGTCTTCCGGCTGACTGATAAATACGTTCCACTTCTGCTTTTGCTCTTTTTTCAAGCAATGATGTCAAAGCTTTTACTTTTCTATCAATTCCTGAAGTATTTGTATCCATTACAAAAGGAATCAAATCAGCTGATGTTATTTCAGCATTACAAAGTCCAGCTGTTTCAAGAGCCTGTATAGCATGAAGTCTGTTCTCTCTATCACGAAGTGTAGCTTCTCTGTCAGCAATTTCGATTTCTTTTTGCTTTAATTCTAATTGCTTTTGTTCTTCTTGTGTGAGATGTTCACGTCTCAATTTATCAAGTTCCTGTTTAAGCTTTTCATTATCCTTTGCAAGCTTTTCAACCTGAGAATCTTCATTCTTATCAGAAATTTGTGTTTCTTCCTTAGATTCTTCTGTTTGTTCTGTTCTAATTTCTTCATCAGTATTTGTATTTACATTTTCTTCTGTCATTGTTTTTCCTCCTGTTTCTAAATTTAGGCGTAAAAATAGCACCTTGTTTTATCCTGGTGCTTTCTAAACTTATTTCTTTACATTAAAAGATTTTGTCTTTTCTAATCCATATGTTGTAAGAGAACCGCATATTCCGCAATACATATCTTCATCCTTATATTGCATATGCTCACATAAAGACATTTTCATCTCTGAACATCTGTTTGGAGCTTTTTCAAGTTCAACTCCACAGATAGTACAGAAATTAAATATTTCTGCATAACTCTTATGACATGCTGGACATGCTTTTTCCATTTATATTTTCTCCTTTCAGGTATAAAAAAGAGAGTCAGACGCATCCGACTCTCTCAAGCGTACATCCGAAAACATACACCACAATTATTTTGTTTTATTAAGAACCTTACCATTCTTTAAATGGATTTTCTTTTGCTATTTTATTTATACCGTTTGCAAACTCTTCAAATTCTTCTTTTAACTCTTCTGGTAAGTTTGGACTAGCCTTAACTACAGTTCCAGACAAGCATGCTTCTAAACTAAAATCAAAATGTGTATAAGGACGTATATTTTTTGGAGGAACTAACATAAAAATCACCTCAAACAATATTTATTTATTATACTATATACAGCTTTCGATGTACTTGTTGGATTGCTACTTAGTTCACACTCACAAAAACACTCTGCTATAAATTCACCAACTGATTCATTCCCATATTGAGAAACATATATATCATCGAATTCTTTTTTCAATGAGTTTAATTCTTCGGCTTCAACATAATCAAAAACTCTACCATTATTCATTGAATTTTGTATTTCAGTGACACGTTTTGATATATAATTAAGTCTTTTCATATAGCTGTTATATATTTGTTCTATTTCTGAATAAGCTTGACACGCCCCTCCATTTTCAACAATATATTTAGAAATTCTTCCAGGTATCAAAGAATGCCCGAACTCATGAACTAAAGTTTTAACACTTTCATTTTTCTTGTCAACATTTTCACTGAAATTTGTTTTAAATAGCGGAAATTTATTGTCAACACCTACTCCTTTAAATGATAAATTTCTTATATCAGAAATAACAACTTCATAACTTGAATTATATATTTTAGAAATTTCAATTGAACTTTTCAAGTTATTTATGCTTTTGTTTTTAATACAATCAAAACCATTTAAATATTCACATGACCCACGTGATTTTCTTTCTTCTTCAACTGGAACACATGTTTTTATTTCAATCGCAGATGATTTATAACGTCTATCAAGGTCATCAATTTTTAAAGCAAGGTCTCTTGCTACATACCTATCCAATCCGTCAAAAGAAACTTTTTCAATATTACTACCTCTTCTCTTCAATATCTGTTCAAATCCAGCAGCAAGTTTCTTTGATAAAATATCATCTACATTATTTATTATATCATTTTCATATTCAGAAGTCAAGTTATCTTTTAATAATTCCTTCTCTTTTGCAAGAATCTCATCAGGAATAACACCGCCCTGTTTCAGAAATTCTTCTCTTGACATAAACTCATAAGCCAAAAAGCAACGACAATTTATATCTTCTTCAGGTACTCCAAAGCCACAAGGGCATTTCGCTTTTCTGCCCTTGGATTCAAATTCATCCTGTACATGAATCTTTTTGCCATTTAAATGATTATGTGTATTTCGAACAGATTCATCTTCCATACTGCACCATTCTTTGACTTCTACATAATCACTGCCTACAAGCATATCTGAAGCTTCATCCGAAACATCTTGAAATCCCTTGTTTATTGCCCTGTTGGATTCCGTTCGTACAATTCTCATTGCTTTTTTATAGTCACTGTCAAGTGATTTTGAAATACGCTGAGCCATTTTAGCATAGCTGTCACCATTAGCAAGACCGACAGATAAATTCTTTTTTATGTCAGATACAACCTGACTTCGCTTTCTGTTTAAAACAGTGCTTAGTGTAAGGTTGTCCATTGGATTTTCTATAATATTTTTTACTGTTTCAGGTGTTGTTGCTGAAAGTCCTGATAAAAGAATACCTAAATCACTATTACCTGTTGATTTCTTGACAGTATTCACCATGCCATTATAACAGGTTGTATATGTGTCCTCTATTGTCTGTCGTATCTGATTTTCTACTGGTTTATTTATGCCGTCAAGATTATTTACAACATCCTGCAAAAAATTATTATAAGCACTCGCTGATTCTAAATCTGCTCGTGTCATTGTACTGTCATCTATGTTTCCATAAATGGCATAATACTTTGATACAATTGCCTGTAATTTATTTAGGACTTTCTGATATTCACGGCGTATTTCTGCTTCCACTCCCTGTTCTCTATGTGCTGATATACGTCTGAGCTGTATTATGTAGCTTCGTAACTGATTACGTTCCGTCTCATTCATCTAATTCCTCCGAATCAAAATCATCTTCAGGAGCATAAAGAGAAACTGTGTGATTTTCTTCCTCGTTAATTAAATCCATGACATAATCAGGGTCATCTATAAAGCTGTACGCATTGCCATAAACTACTCTCTTAGGAAGTCCAGAACCTATCATCGCCTGAGCTGCCTGTGCCTCACTTAATGTATCAAGTGGGAAATTGCGTTTAAACTCCATTATCCCCTGTTCAGCTTGAAATGGTACTCCTCG
>JAFTWL010000123.1 GCA_017465305.1 Ruminococcus sp.
GTTGGTGGAGCAATATCTTTCAGCTTTGATTCTGGAGAACCACGTTTTTCTGTAGCAGCCCTTAGTGCAATCAATACAACTAAAACTTGCACTTTGGACGAGCCAGTACAGAAGAATACTTTTTGGATTGTTGGCAAAACGCTTTGTCAGTGTGTTGGTGATAAGATGTTAAGCCTTATAGGTTTGGTGAAGGTTGAGTATGGAGATTAAACAGTTACATGACAAAAAAATCCCGTTACCGATTGCAGTCAGTAGCGGGAAAGTCTGAAAAAACAAACCAACATAATTAAATTTTAATATGTTTTTTCAGTTTTGTCAAGTAGTTAGGAGAAAAAACATGGGACGATTAAAATATAATACTCCATTAACTGCTGAAGAGCGTATTTTTGCAGCAGAAAACGCATATTTCATAGATTGGTATATAAGAAAACATCACTTAGATTACGATGAATGGTATGATGTGCTTGCTATTGCATATTTAAAGAGTGTGAAAAAGTGGTTTGCAGAGCATGAACTTCATAAATATAAGTTTTCTACAATTGCTGGGCGAACTTTTCATTATGCTTTTATGAAAGAATATAAAATCAAAAAGCAAGAACTTAAAATAATAAGTTTATTTGAACTTATTCCAGGGACTGATGGAAAATTATCATATATAAATATGATTACATATGAAGATTTAAATCGTATTTATTTGGAGGGTGAAATCATGAAAGTTAGTTTTGATGTAAAAGAAATCGAAGATGTCTGTAGCCATGTTAGAAGTAAGGAAGCTGAATCAATAATTGCATTTATTGATTCAAATCATAAGAATATGTGCTTTGAATATGAAACAATAAAAGAAGCTGAAGCTAAGCGTTCTACAATTTATCATTTTATTTTAAGACGCAATCTGGGATGCTATATTAACTTATTTAAAAGAGGCAACAAGATTTATGTTGTTAAGAATGAAAAGGGCATTTGAAAAAGGAGGACAGGACTATGAAAAAAGACACCTGTATCAATTGTGGAATAAGCAATGTACCGCTGATTTTAGGTCTTGATAATCAGCTGCATTGTGAAAGTCACATTAGTATGCTGGTTTCAGAAAATAAAAAGGAGGAACATGACAATGTCAGTGAAAATCAACAGCCTGGAAATTGAAAATGTCAAGCGTATTAAGGCGGTAAAATTAGAGCCGTCTGATACAGGTTTGACAATAATCGGAGGCAAGAACAATCAGGGCAAAACTTCTGTTCTGGATGCAATAGCATGGGCTCTTGGCGGTGATAAGTACAAGCCAACTTCTGCTGTAAGGGATGGTGCATATACAGCTCCTATTTTACATATAGAGCTTTCTAATGGTCTAATTGTAGAGCGACGTGGCAAGAACAGCAGTTTAAAAGTTATTGACCCGGACGGCAATCGTGGAGGACAACAGCTGTTAAATGCGTTTGTTTCTGCTTTTGCACTGGACCTTCCAAAGTTTATGGATGCTTCTGACCGAGAAAAAGCGGATACGTTACTGCAAGTTATCGGTGTCGGCGATAAGCTGTATAAATTAGAGGCTGAGGAAAATCAATTGTATAATCAGCGTACAGCTATCGGTAGAATTGCCGACCAGAAAGCTAAATATGCTGAGGAATTACAATGCTGGGAGAACGTACCTGATGTACCTGTTTCAGCTTCAGACCTTATTTCACAGCAACAGGCTATTCTTATGATAAACGCAGAAAATCAACGTAAGCGACAGCATTTACACGAGCTTAAAGCAGAATATAATCGTGTAGAAAAAGAATATTTAGAGATTCTTGAACGTAAGCAACAACTTAAAAAGGATTTACAGATTGCCCAAATGGAGGCACAGGATTTGCATGATGAATCAACAGAAGCTCTTGAAGCTAATATTGCAGCTGTTGATTCGTTGAATGTGAAGATTCGAGATAATCTTAATAAAAAACAGGCTGAAAAAGAAGCCCAGTCTTATCGAGCTGAGTATGATTCACTTACAGAGCAGATTACTGATATTCGTATTAAGAAACGTGATTTATTGCAGTCTGCTAATTTACCGCTTGAAGGACTGACTGTGGAAGCCGGAAAACTACTATACAACAGTAGACAATGGGATTCTATGAGTGGTTCTGAACAGTTAAGAGTAGCGACAGCAATTGTAAGAAAATTAAATCCTGATTGTGGTTTTGTATTGTTGGACAAGCTGGAACAAATGGACATAGATACTTTGCAGGAATTCGGTACATGGTTGGAACAAGAAGGCTTACAGGCGATTGCAACTCGTGTTTCAACAGGTGATGAATGCAGTATTATTATTGAGGACGGTTATGTTACTGAACAGACTACATCGGAATCATCATCAATACAAGCACAAAAATCATGGATGAAAGGAGTGTTTTAAATTATGAGTTTGTATTTTGAAGAAGTAAACGGCATTCAGAAAGGTGCAGGAATTAAAACTGTAATTTATGGTCAGGAGGGTGTTGGAAAGACATCGCTTGCAGCATGTTTTCCGGGTTCAGTATTTATTGACTGCGAGGGCAGTACTACAAAGATGAACTTACGACGACTTCCAAAGCCTACATCATGGGAAATGCTTAAACAGGAATTGCAGTACATATTAGAAAATCATAAAGAAAAAGGCTATCAGACAGTTAATATTGATACATTTGACTGGGCAGAGCGTCTTGCAATACAGGAGCTGTGCAATGAGCATAAAGTGAATGGAATTGAAGGTCTTGGATACGGCAAAGGATGGGAATATGAAGCTGAAAAGATCGGACGATTCCTTGATTATACTGAAGATTTAATAAAAGCCGGAATCAATGTAACATTGCTCTGTCATGCGATAACACGTAAAGCTTCCATACCAGAAGCTGATGCAGAATTTGACCATTGGGAGTTGAAGCTTGGAAATAAAACAACTAATAAAATTGCTCCGCTTCTGAAAGAGTGGTCCGATATGACCTTGTTTTTGGCATTTAAAACAAATGTAATGGCAATAGACAGTCAGGGTAAAAAACACAAAGCAACATCCTGTTCCCGTGTTATGTACACCACTAAAACTGCGTGGTGGGATGCGAAAAACAGATTTTGTTTGCCTGATGAACTTCCTCTTGCTTATGAAAGTATTGCAGCAATTTTTTCTGATAATACAGCTATATCAAAACAGGAAGTTCCTGTTCAACATATGATAGATAAGGCTGTGGAAGCTGGAATTCCTGTAAGTTTAAATGATGCACAACAAGTTTATCCACCTGACCCGAACAATAATTCAGAGCCGTGGGACAAGCCAGAAACATCTGATGAATTGCAAACACAGCATATTCTTGATGGTATTGCTCCTGAACTTGCACAGCTTATGGCTGCAAGTCAGGTGACACCTGAAGAAATACAAGCTGTTGTTTCAATAAAAGGATATTTTCCTGCTGATATGCCGGTGAAGGATTATCCAATGGATTTTGTAAACGGCTGGATACTCGTATGGTGGCAGCAGATTACGGAAATGGTTAAAGAAAACAGAATCAAAAAATAAATTATTGTTTTAATGAGTTTTTTATATGGAAAATTATAATGCGTTAAATCAGGGACATGAATTTGATTGGGATGATGAAATTCAGGAAGAGGGCAGCAGTTTTGCCCTTTTACCTGAGGGTGATTATCGTTTTACAGTAGAAAAAGTTGAGCGTGCAAGACATCCTGGAAGTGCAAAGCTTCCACCTTGCAACAAAGCAATTGTAACATTTCGTGTTTATGGAGCGAAAGGAGAGCAGAATTTAATAACAAAATATTATTTTCTGCATTCAACTCTTGAGAGTATGTTATCTGAATTCTTTTCTGCAATCGGTTTAAAAGGCAAGGACGAAAAAGTCAAAATGTGCTGGAAGGAAGCTGTAGGAAGAAGCGGTATCTGTAATGTATATATAGATAATTATCATAAAAAAGATGATAAGCCAGGTGAAGATACAGGATATTCTAATAAAATCAAAAAATTGTATCCGTCTTATAATCAGCCGAAAATTGAAGAGTCAGTTCAGGCAAATCAATCATATACTCCACCAGCTTATCAACCACCTACATATATTCCGCCACAGAAACCATATCCACAACCTACACAAGGAGCTACATGGAAATCTGATAAATTTTAAGGTGGTATAAATATGGAACTAAGACCTTATCAACAGGCGGCAAGAGAAGCTGTCTGGAATGAATGGGAATCCGGTAGACAAAAAACTCTGCTGGTACTTCCTACTGGATGCGGGAAAACTGTAGTTTTTGCAAAGATTACGGAGGATGCAGTTAGAAAAGGCGGAAAAATTCTTATCCTTGCACATCGCAGCGAGCTCTTGGAGCAAGCTGCTGATAAGCTGGAAAAGACAAGCGGATTAAAATGTGCAGTTGAAAAAGCAGAACAAACCTGCATTGGCAGCTGGTACAGAGTGTGCGTGGGAAGTGTACAAACCTTAATGAGACAGAAGCGTTTACAGCAGTTCGCTTCTGACTATTTTTCAACAATTATTATTGACGAGGCACACCATGCGACGTCGGATAGTTATCGTATTATTTTAGATTATTTTTCAGATGCAAATGTGCTTGGTGTTACAGCGACACCAGACCGAGGAGACCAGAAGAATCTTGGTCAGATATTTGATAGTTTAGCTTATGAATATACACTTCCGCAGGCTATTAAAGAGGGATATTTAACGCCAATCCGTGCACTTACTGTGCCAGTTAAAATTGATATGACGCATGTAGGAACAAATGCCGGAGATTATAAGCCGGGAGATATTGCAACAGCATTAGACCCGTATTTAGAACAGATTGCACAGGAAATGACAAAGCATTGCAAGGACCGTAAAACAGTTGTATTTTTACCTTTAGTAAAGACTTCACAGAAGTTTAGAGACATTTTGAATCAGCATGGATTTAGTGCAGCAGAAGTTAATGGAATGTCCACTGACCGTGAACAGATTTTAAAAGATTTTGCAGATAATAAATACAACGTTTTATGTAACAGTATGCTCTTAACGGAAGGTTGGGACTGTCCTGATGTAGATTGTGTTGTGGTACTTCGTTCTACAAAAGTGCGTGCTCTATATTGTCAGATGGTAGGAAGAGGAACACGTCTTTATCCCGGAAAGTCGCATTTGTTATTGCTGGATTTTCTCTGGAATACAGAAAAGCATGAACTATGTAGACCAGCTTGTTTGATTTGTGAGGATGCAGATGTGCAGAAAAAAATGACAGAGCAGCTGGAGAAAAATGCAGGTATTCCTATAGATATTGAAGAAGCAGAGAATCAAGCTTCAGAGGATACTGTTGCTGACAGAGAGGCTGCTCTTGCGTCAAAATTGGAACAGATGAAAAAACGTAAGTCAAAATTAGTTGACCCACTTCAATATGAAATGTCAATTCAGTCGCAGGATTTAAGCAGCTATGTTCCTGCATTCAGTTGGGAGATGCAGCCACCGTCAGATAATCAAAAAAAGGATTTGGAGAAGCTGGGTATCAATCCTGATTCTGTAGAAAATGCAGGAAAGGCAGAAAAAATTTTGCGTACACTTGCACACCGACAAATGGCGGGACTTGCTACACCAAAACAAATTCGTAGGTTAGAGCAATATGGTTTTCAACATGTAGGCTCATGGTCGTTTGATGCTGCAAATAATATGATACAAAGAATTGCTTATACAGGATGGAAGCGTGTCCCTCCTGGAATTGACCCGAAAACGTATCAGCCGGAGGTAAACAATGCAGAACGGACAGTATAATAATGATAATCTGGATGAATTGCTTGAATATATAAATCCGTCTCTTTTAGATTATCAAGAATGGTGTGGAATCGGCATGGCATTGAAAGATGCTGGCTATGATTGCAGCGTCTGGGATGCTTGGTCCGCACAGGATGGTGCACGTTATCATGTCGGAGAGTGTGAAAAGAAATGGAATACATTTAATGGTTCTAAACATCCTGTTACCGCTGGCACAATTGTAAAAATGGCGTTGGACAATGGTTATCAGCCACAAAAACGTGTTTGTAAAGAACAAAGAGCTCTTGACTGGGATGATGTAATTGGAGAAGATTATGTTGTTACAAGTGCTGAACAAACACAGGAAATGCCTATTAGGGAACCAGATGAATGGAATCCTGTAAAGCAGATTTCTACTTACATAGAAACATTGTTTTCATCTGATGAGAATGTCGGATATGTTGTGAAAAGCTGGAGAAATAAAGACGGAAAATGTTTGCCTGAGGCAGGATGCTGTGACCGTGTTGCAGGAAAACTTTTAGAAGAACTTGCAATATGTGAGGGTGATATTGGTGCAGTATTTGGAGATTATGATCCGGAAGTAGGGGCATGGATTCGATTCAATCCTCTGGATGGCAAGGGAGTAAAAAATGAAAATGTAACAGATTTTCGTTATGCTCTTGTAGAATCAGATAATCTTTCTATTGAACAGCAAAATGGAATTTTACATGAATTGCAATTGCCAATAGCTTGTCTTGTATTTAGTGGCAGTAAATCATTGCATGCCATTGTAAAAGTAGAAGCTGGCAATTACAGTGAGTACCGTCAGCGTGTGGATTTTTTGTATAATGTATGCGATAAAAATGGTTTAAAAGTTGACCGTTCCTGTAGAAATCCTTCCAGGTTATCTAGAATGCCAGGTGTGATACGTGGCAATCAAAAACAATTTTTAGTAGAGACCAATATAGGACTGGGTTCATGGGCGGAATGGAAAGATTACATTGACAGTGTTACAGATGATTTGCCTGAGTTTGAAAGCATGGCGGATGCCTGGGAGCATATGCCTGAATTATCACCACCGTTAATAGATGGAGTTTTAAGACAAGGTCATAAAATGCTTATTGCCGGACCATCCAAAGCCGGAAAGTCGTATGCACTGATAGAAATGTGTATCGCTATTGCTGAGGGAAGAAAGTGGTTAGGCTGGCAGTGTGCAAAGGGACGTGTTTTATATGTCAATTTGGAATTAGACCGTGCTTCTTGTCTGCACCGATTTCGAGATGTATATAATGCTTTACAGATTCCGCCTATTTCTTTGAAAAGCATTGATATTTGGAATTTACGTGGCGTAACAGAGCCAATGGACAAGCTTGCCCCTAAGTTAATCAGGAGAGCAAAGAAAAAATCATATCTTGCAGTAATTATTGACCCTATTTATAAAGTTATCACGGGTGATGAGAACAGTGCTGACCAGATGGCACATTTCTGTAATCAGTTTGATAAGGTTTGTACGCAGCTTGGTTGTGCTGTAATTTACTGCCACCATCATTCAAAAGGAGCACAGGGAGGAAAACGTAGTATGGACAGAGCTTCAGGTTCTGGCGTATTCGCCCGTGACCCTGATGCTTTGATTGATATGACAGAGTTAGAGCTTACAGAAGATATTCTGAAACAGGAAAAAAATAAATCTGCCTGTGAGGTTTGTATGAAAGCCTTGCAGCAGTGTGCACCTGATGTATTGAGAGATGCATCACCAGACGATTTACTGAGCCGCACAGCTGTTTTAAAGCTTTGCAGAGATAATTTGACTATGGAACAATTTGAAGTCCTACAGGGCAATATATCGTGTTCTGAGAGGCAGGTAAATCAAATGACAGCCTGGCGATTAGATGGGACATTGAGAGAGTTCCCGAAGTTCGAACCAAAGAATCTATGGTTTTATTATCCTGTACATGTGGAAGATACCATTGGTGTGCTGAAAGACTTGCAGATGGACGTTGATTTGTTACCATATCAACGTGGTGGAAAAAAAGGTGGAGCAGCAGAAAAGAAAGCAGAAGCTGCAAGACGAGCAGATAAAAAAGCTGCTTTATTAAATGCTTTTGATGCTTGCAATATTGATGGCACTGTTACTGTTCAGGATATGGCAGAATATCTTGGAATTAGTGAAAAAACAGTACGTAGAAGAATCAAAGATTGTTACGAATTAAAAATAGAAAATAATGCAATTAATCGTACAGAAAATGTAAAATAATGGTGGGACAAAATCAGGGACAAACCCCTATATATAATATATAAATTATTGTCCCTAAAAATGTCCGTCAATGGGTACAAGTAACAAGAGTGCGAATGCACAGCACTCTTGTAACACTTGTCCCCTTACATTGACAAAAGCGAAGTGAATGGAGTTGAAAAATGACTGAGTTTTTTATGGCAATGATACCACCAACAAGTACTCACCAGCAACAGGGACATACAGTAGACAAGCATGGTAATCATCTAATCTATAAACGTGGAAACGGTGATGCAGAGTCAAAGCTGGCAGCGTACTTGACGAAGTATATACCAGAGCGTCCTTATACCGGAGCAATAAGAGTAGTGGCTACATGGTGTTATCCTCTAAAGGGTAAACACTATGACGGAGAACCATATATTAATAAACCAGATGTAGATAATATCTGTAAATCATTATATGATATTATGTCAAAGTTAAAATATTGGAATGATGATAAACAGATTTATAGTTCAACAACAGAGCAGTTTTGGGCTAAGATTCCAGGGATTTATATCAAGATTGAAGAGTTTAAATAGACATTGATTTTAAACAGCGTATACAGCCCCTACACAGCGATTTAAATTTAGGTGTGAAATTATCCAGACAAGCACGCAAAGCCCCGTAAAAGGGGCATAGCGTTGATTTTAGAGGGGTTGTGTGTTTGCTTTAGATTTAGGAGGTATAAACTATGAATATTGAAACAAAAATACAGATTGAAGCATTGAAGGAACTTGAGAAAATTTATAGAAGACCACCAAGCTTCTGTGAAGATGAAAAAGGTTGGATTTATTTTACTGTAAATGGATTCTCCGCAGTACGTATAGATAGTAAAGAATTTTGGTTAGATAAAAACAAACTTTGTAATGTCGAACCATTAAGTAATATTTTTTCAGAAGATATGTCATATAAGAAAAAGCTTGTTTTAACGAATGTTTTTTATCAGCATGAAAAAACAAATTATAATATGTTAAAATGCGATGAATTTAAAACATACATAAATAATAAAATTTTCAAGTTGTTGTACAAAGATGGTTGCGAGATGTATGCGAAAGATAATAAGTCAGCAGTATATTTTGTTGTGAACAATGAAATATATGCTTGTATTACGCCGTTTGTAGGTAAAATAGAAATGGATTTGGAGGAATCAAAATGACAAAACAGGAAGCTGCAATAGTAGAAACGTATACAGGATTTGTAATGTTGACAGGTGATGA
>JAFTWL010000124.1 GCA_017465305.1 Ruminococcus sp.
ACATGAATTGTAATGTTAACACAGAAAAATTTATAGATAATATATCAGTTTATTTCCCAGAAAATAAGATTTATGATGATATAGAAAAATATTTAAATAATTTAAGTGAGGCAAATAATGATAAAGAGAATAATCAGGATAATATAACTGACATTGAAAAAGAAGATAAAGTTGATAAAAAAATAACTTATGATATTGGAGAAAAATACCAAGGTAGAATAGTAAAGTATAATTATTTTGAAAAGAAAGGTGAAATTGAAGTAGAAAATGCAGAGCAAAATTGTTTTTTTGATGTTTCAGGTATAGTTGACCAATCACTGAAAAATCAGGTTGAAAAAAATAGTACACGTCAATTTACGCCTATATTTGTTACATTTAAAGTTGTAAAATTATACAGTAGATATACGGCTACCGAAATTAAGCGTTTTAAAGATAAATCTTCTGATGAAAAACAGATAATAAAAACAAAAGCAAAAAGTAAATTAAAATATAAAACCACAGAGAATACATTAGAAAAAAAGTTGGAAAATAATGAAAATGAAATGAATACATATATAGTTGAAGCTAATTATTTATTTACACAGCAACGTTATGAAGAGGCAATTTCTATATATAGGAAACAACTTGACAGTCCTGAGTGGGAATCAGCATTTGGTGGAATAATAAATTGTATTCTCGCATTGTGGAATCAAAATGGTGATATTGGGTATAGTGAAGAATTAAAAGGGCTTGCAATAAAATATGGTAGTAAATTGAGCATGACAATAAAAAATATGTCAGAATTATATCAATTATATACTAAAGTACAGATGTATAACGAATGTTTAGATGTTTTAAATATCCTTATTGATTTATGTGATAAAAAAGATTATAGTAAAATACTACATTATCTTATTGGCAAGGAAAAATGTTACAGGGCTCTTGATGATATACAGTCAGCAATAGGGCAATTAAATGAGTGGCTTGAAATTGTAAAAAAGAATGATATTCAGGATCGTTTTCAGTTAAGGGATTCCATTGTATATATTGAACTTGCAGAACTTTACTATGAAATAGAGAATTATAAAAATGCTGAAAGATATGCAAAACTTTCATCTGATAGTGAAAGAAAAAATAATCTTATTGAAAAGTTATCACTGATTTTCAAACAGAATAAAGAAGATAAAGAAACTGCTTGTCAGGTCGAAGATAATAAAACTATTGATGAAAATAATAATTTAGAACAGGAAGAAGATATTTATTTTGAATCTTTACAAGATGCTTTTGAAAGTTATATTGATGAAGACGGATTAGAAGCATTGAATATATCTGACACTGATGTTGTTGAAAAAATTTCAGAATTTAGTTCTGATAAATTATATTGTCTTTTAACTTATGTTTCTGCTATTTCTCAGATTGCCGGTAAGGATACTTCTGAAAAAATGTCTGAAGTAGCAGAGACAACAGTGGCAAATTCTATTCAGGCTTTGGAAGCAGTTTATAGCTATGCTTTCAATAATCCTATTACAAATCGTGAATCGAGCAGTACACAGCTTGCATTTGTTTTTAATATTACAAAAGATTTATTACCTGATATAAATAATAAGTTATTTTCATCTGCTTCAATACGTACTTTATTTAATCATAGTGCAGTACCTGATTATGAACTTGATGATATGATTTTATATATGGAACAATCTGAAGTATCTGATGAATTTCCTGCATTACTTCCAGTTGCATATGCTATAAATGAATTCCGTGAAAAAACTGGCTATGGAATTGATGTTTTTGCAGATTACAAAACTAATAGTACAGCTATTGATAAAATAATAGCTGAAGCTAATAGTTGTTGTGAAGCAATTGATATGCGTGGAGATGTATTTGAAAGTCAGGGACAAGTAAGAAGAGCAAGAGATTTTATGTTTAATGATAAAAATAGTGAACTCAGAATCTTTCTTGATATTATACGTAATAATGATACATCAAAACTTGAATATGTAAAATCTACTGTAATGCAATTATTTATTAGAAATAATAAACCTATTAATATAGAGAATGTAGACAGTAAAAAGATTGATAAATACGTGGATAGATTTTGGGATATGGCGAGAGATGCTATTTTAAAAGAAGGAAGACATATTGCAAGACCATACGATAAGATTAAAGGTTCAAAGAGAAGTAATATAATAAAATTTGTTATGCGAATTATTGCTTGTTCCTGTGAATGGGTTTCTGCTATGGAACATACAAGCGGAAACGATAATGTTTATGCAAAAACTCAGTATGAGAGTTCAAAAATTCAGATTTGCACATTACTTGAAGAGTTAAATAAATCAAGTGAGATTAAAATAAAAGAAAATGGATTTGACTGGGGAACTGAAAGTATAAGATATACGTCTAAAGAATTACTTGATAAATTAAATGGCAGATACGATGTGCGAAGCAGAAAATATTTATTTATTGATTTTTTACGTGGAGATGATATTTTATTAAATGATGAGTATTTACCTGAACTTAATTCAACATTCTGTGGTTTAGATAAATATAATATTATTTTCAGAATAGAGCGTCATGCTTCTAAAAAGGAACTTCCATCATTTAAAGAACGAATTAATGATATATTTAAAGAAGACCTTAATAAAAGTAATTATCGTTCTGCTAACCTCATAAATTCTTATATAAATGATATAGGCACAAATGAGCTTGAAAATATCACTTTTTTAAATTATATTGATAAATTTATTGCATCAGGGAAAAAGCGTGTTAAGATTCTGCATGAAGATTTTCGAAATGAAATTGAACTTGATGAAAATTGTGGCCGTATTTCGAGTATTTCAGGAGTAAAAGATTTTATGCTTAAATGTGTTGATTCATGGTATAAAATTAGTATGTTAACATTTGATTTTGGATTTTATGCAAATCTTATAGATGTATTAAAATATAATATTGCTGAAAATGCTTATGTATTGGGAGAAAGATTGACACGTCAGCTTGAAGAATTATCATCCAATCCTGAATATGATTTTGGAGAATATTCAAAAGAAAAAATTCTTGCATTTATTCAGGATCAGAATTATACTGTTGCTGAAAATATGATGAATTGCGTTAGAAGAAATGATACTAAAAAGATACCTGATTTTACGATAGTGCCGTTTGAATATTTAAATGGATTACTTAATGAATATGCCACAAACTATCGTATAGTTGCTGATGCAGGGATGACACTTGAAAAATCTGTTTTAAATTATGTTGGAAAGAGTAATATAGAAAAAGCATTACGCCAGCTTACTAATAACGGAAGTAAAGATGTAAGAGGAGGTTGCAATTTAATTTCTAACTGGATAGTAGCAAGTCCTGCTGGAACAGATAAGATAGAGAAGTTTTTAAATACAATAGGATTCAGCAATTTGACAATTACGACTGATGACAGTAATAGTGAAGATTCGTATCTTGTAATCAGAAAAAAACAAATTGGTAAAATAAATTATCCGCATCCTATTCCGGCGTTTAGTTCACTTACGGAAATAGAAGGCTTCAGAGTGCTTTGTCTATATGGAAAATTTGATTGTAACAGATTGATGGACAAGTTCAGGGATATAAATACTACTTCAAAGCATACTATAGTATTACTTGACTATGCTTTAAATATAGAAGAAAGAAGAAGACTTGCAAGAAAAATCAAAGAGGAAAAATCTTTTTCTAAGACATTTATAGTAATTGACAGAGTGCTTTTATTTTATCTTGCAAAACATTATGCAACAAATACAATAACAAGAATGCTCATGGCTACTACTATGCCTTTCTCATATTATCAGCCATTTACACCTGATTCAAAAAATCAAACAGCTCCAGAACTGTTTACAGGACGTAAAGATGAACTTCGTTCAATTGAAACAGCTGAGGGTGCAAATTTGGTTTATGGTGGCAGACAGCTTGGTAAGAGTGCTTTATTAAAGATGGCAAGAAATAATATAGATGGAAATGCAAATGGTGACCGTGCTGTAATTGTAGATATATATGAATTGAATTATAAAGAAGCAGCAATCAAAGTTTCTAATTCTCTTGTTGATGAGAAGATTCTTGATAAAGAATGCGAGGGATGTGATGACTGGCAGACACTTGCAAGATATATTAAAAATCGACTTAAAGATAATAGTCCAGAGAAACGTATAAATTATTTTCTGCTTATGTTAGATGAAGCTGATACATTTATAAAAACTTGTAAAGAAGTTGATTATAAGCCTATAGCTGAGTTAAAGGATTTACAGTCAGGTCAGTTTAAATTTGTTTTGGCAGGTCTTCATAACTTGAGCCGTTTTAACCGTGAAGCTGCATTACATAATAACTCAATATTTGCACATCTTGAATCAATAGTCGTAAGACCGTTTAAACGACCTGAAGCTACAGAATTATTGACTAATGCTCTTGCTTATCTTGGTTTTCAGTTTAAAGATGAGGTAATTTCGCTTATTCTTGCTAAAACTAATTATTTCCCAGGACTTATACAGCTCTATTGCCAGAAGCTTCTTGAGGCAATGAAAAATGAAGATTATGCAGGTTATAATGAAATAAATACACCTTCTTATAAAGTAACAGAAAATCATATTAAAAAAGTTCTTTCTGACCCTTCATTTACAGAACAAATAAATAAAAGACTTGAAATGACTCTTTTTGTTGATGAAAATCAGGGAAGCTATTATTATATTATTGCATTGATACTTGCTTATTTGCATTATGAAAATTATTCTGATATTGGTTATAACATATCTAATATATATCAGATAGCAAAAGAGTATAATATATTAAAAGTTAATGAACTTAGCTAAATACAACTTTCAGAATTACTGTCAGAAATGTGGGATTTAAATATTTTAAGTGCAACTGGTGACTATTATGTATTTTCAACAGAAAGTTTCCGTGAGTTGCTTGGTAGTCGTGAGCAGGTTGAGCAGGCAATGACTAATTATATTGATGGAGGGGAGAAAAATTGAATATAGGCGAACTCTGGTGGAGTCGAATGATAAATGCAGTTCGTTTTCTTGATAATGTTATAGAATCTCTTATATCAGGCAAGTCTGTAGTTCTTAATTTCCCTAATGAAGTTCCATGGCAGGATATGCTTATAGATGCTTTAACAAGAAGAATTGATATTTTTAGTGATAACAGAACATTTGATGTGCTTTATTGTCAGAGAGTAAATGACCCCGGAGAATTTCTTTTTAATAAATATTGCAATGAAACAGAAAAAGCGAGATATATACCAATAAAAACATACGAACAGTTTTTAGCTAATAATAATAATATAGTTCTTAATCACAGATATGTATATTTATCAGGAATTTCTTCTGCATTTGCAAATCTTTGGACAAAGTCAGTGAATGAGTATTTAGAATACTGCGATAAAGAGTCAGAACGTGGTATATTTATAATTGTAACTAATAATGCTAATGTTCATACTTCTGAAAATATTGATTGCCATAACTATGCTGATTATGTTACAGATTATGATTGTCTTATGCTTTGTATGACTATTATATCATCTGAAAAATGTAGTAGTATACAAAAACAGTATATTGCTGAGTTAGCAAGTAATATAGCAGATAATAAAATTGAAATAGCATCAAAATTAGCTGAGAGTGGTATGGATTTAATGAGACAGCCTTTGAAAACAGCAGCATTATTATTTAATAAAAATAATAATATGAAAGAAAATACTATTGATTTTATTATAGAGAAAATAGAAACATCAATATGGAAAACTCAGATAAAAATTGTTTTTCCTAAATTAGAACAGTTTAGAAAAGACTTTATACAAAAATATCAGAACAGACTGAAATTAAAACTTCCTGTTATGAGCTCTAATGGGGACAGGGTTGATAATATAAGTGAATTAGAAATAGGACAACTATATTATATATGTCATTCTAATAAAATTGCTGAAAAAGCTGATTTAGATATGCTTAAAAAGATGAAAGATGCGAGAAATAAATTGGCACATTTAAATATTATTTCATATCAGGAAATGACTGTTTTAGGAATATTATAAGAATCAAATAGAAAATAAATAAAAATAGTGTAGCACAACAAAATGCTACACTATTTTTATTTTAAATTAAGACTATATATCGGGATGCTATTTTTTGAAAAGAAGATATTTTCTTGCAAAGAAATTCCAGAAAAATGCCATTGCTGTAGATACAATTTTTCCTGTTATTTGATAAATATTTGTAAAGTCAGACATAAGTAATGCAAATAATTTTGTAACAATTATTGTTAGAATTAATCCTACTAAGCCAATACATGTAAAACCTAAAAACTCTATAACATTAGAATTAACTTTAGATAATTTAAAAATCCAAAACTTGCTTAAAGTATAATTTACTATCAGACCCAAAATAAATGAAATTATATTAGATATG
>JAFTWL010000125.1 GCA_017465305.1 Ruminococcus sp.
GGGAGCAACCGCCTATCGGTGTACTCTCTTTAATTATATTATATCCGAATTTTCCGAAATTGTCAAGACTTTTTCGGATTTTTTATTTTCAGCAAGTTCCGATTTCCAAATCAGAAATAATCATACTGAATGACACATCACTTGAATCTGCTGTATAATCAGGAACACGTGTAAACATTGCATAATTTCCGCCTTCACGTCTTCCGCTTGTTTTGTTTGTACACCAGATAGGAAACATAGTGTGGTTTCTTGCAAGTGACATTAGCTTTTCAAATTGCGGGCTTGAAACCTTCATAGGAAGTGTACACGTTCCAAGTTTAGCATTATTTACAGTGAACACTGTTGCTCCGTCCAATCCTGCCTCTGCTGATACTGCATCCTGACTATATGAAAATGAAATAGGTGTTCCTCCAAAGCCTGTAATATAAACATTATCAATTGTTACTGTTGTCTGTGAAGGGTCAAAAATAATAGGTTCCATATACAAATTCCTCCTTATCTTAAATTTTATAATGTCATATCAACTGTAATTTCAACTCTGTCTATTGCACCCTGTACAATAAATGATACTGTTCCGAGCTTATATTCTCGGCTTGCAATATCTTCTTCAGGTACAAACTGTATCGCTGGATAATCAATATTATATTCGTATGTATTTGTATCTGTCTTTGCAATCATACCTTTTGAACAGCAATCAAGCATAACACTTACAGCAGCATTTTCAAGAATAGAAATTCCGTCATTATTATATGGAACAATATCATTTTCATTCAATGCTTTCTGTGTATTATAAATAAGATTTTGCACAACATAATCTTCTATATCTATTGTATCTATATATCTTTCACCAGAAGCTGATTTTCCAGTAGATATTACAGTATCCCCGGCACGTTCAACTAATGTCATGAATCCTAAATTATGAAGAGTATCAAGCTCTTCTTCAGTTAAAGCAACAGGAGGCACATTATTTACAATACAGTTTCTATAATTAAGAGAACCTGGTGTTTTGCCTGATACAGCTCCTATTACCGCTGTAACTGGATAACGTCCGGAAGTGTAGCGTGTGGATGATAAACAGCAACTGTTCTTGTATAATCGTTTAAATTATATATCTTTCCGCCTTCTGTTTCACTAAATACAGCATAATCTGTACTGCTGCATCCAAAGTAAAACATCTTTCTTTGTTCAATATTTTCTATATATTCAGCAAGCTGATAATTTAAGCTTTCAGGATATGATGTAAGTAAAACAAGCTGTCTCCAATTTCTATCAAGGTATGGGGCAAGTTCTTCTTTTACTTTTGCAAAAGCATTTTCTCCAGCATCTTTAATATTCAAAACTGCAAATTTATTCGGATGGCCATCCTGTAAAAACATAACTTCAATTGCACGATACAAGCTGGTTTCTTTAACCTTTTCTTCTTTTTCTTTTCTCTCTTTTCTTGAGTCAGAATCTTTATAGTCTGCTAATAGAGACGCAAGCTCCTGCAATGTACTACATTCTGTATATGGTATTGCTTTACTCATTGCGGGCTGAGATGAATTTACAGCTATAAACAAAGGAAACCATACTGGTTCCAACCCTGTTCTTGTTATAAGATTAACTTTAACATTTACATCTGATAACGCCATTTTAACAACTTCCTTTCTGTTTCATATAATATTTTAAATTACTACTTTCGATTTTTCCTTCTGTAACATCAAGCTTTTGCATCATGCGAAATGTTATATCAATTCCACACCTGTATTCATATTGAATTGTAATGTAATTATCTCTTGATGTAAGATTGCTTTTATCAGATACACTAACGCCTAATTTATAAAGCTCTGCACGACCAGCACGTGCAAAAAAATCATACATCATCATGCTTGTTTTCTGACATTCTTTATATTTATCTGACTGCACAGTAAAGCTCCATGTCTGAAGCATAGGTTGATAATAAACACCATCATTAAAATTATATGTACCATTCTCAGCGTGAACAGGTGTTATAATTGTATATGATATATATGGATATTTAGGCTCTGGCGATGTCTGATTTGCAAGTATCACAGAGCATTTGACATAGCTTTCAAGCATTGTTACAATCTTTTCTTCAATATTAATATCGTACAGCATGACAGCACTCCTTATCTGGATTATCAAAAGGTTGTATCCATTCAAGATAATAAGCATACACACCTGTAAAAGGTTCATTTCCGTGGTCTCTGTCTGTTGTAATTTTATAAAATTGTCCTTCACATTCAACTTTTACATTTTCAAGTGAGTGCGGTATTGGAGAAAGTGTATACAAGTGTTTACTTTCTTTAGAATAATTTCCTCCGCTGTTATTCAGTGAAGAACGTTTCGTTGATATAAATGCACCTTGTATAGTAAATATATCAGTGATTCCCTCATGATAAATACCGCCTTTATAAAATCCTTCACGCTGTACATAAAGCTTAATATTGCGACTATATTTTTTTACTAACCTATTAAAATGAAAATATGGCTTCTGCATTATTTGTCCTCAATCTTATATGTAATGCTGTTAATTAATTCACCAGTATTAATCAATGGATTACTATTTTTTATGCCTAATACTTTCGTGGCACTTGATTTTGGAGGTTCTCTTAAATTTCTTGCATATTTTTTAATTTGAGATGCAAGCTGTACTCCGTATTGTTTTAATGCTGTATCATAACGACCATAAGGTTCAAAATATTTAGGCAATACTGCTTTTGACCAGTCATCACATACTTTTTCATGACAATCATCAAACCCGGCACGAATAAAAGAACGTTCTGGAATTACAATATGTGTTGTACTTTTATTAAGATGAATTCCATGACTATGTAACCATACCCTCATTTTAGGAGTTACAGTTATTTTACATCCATACTCGTGAATACCTGCAAGCCAGGCATGGTCACCGTCAAATACACCGACTTCAATTTTTTTATTACTCAGCACCTGAGCTTTCTGAATCAATTTTGGAAGATTATTTACTGTCGTCTTGTACGTTGCTTTTCCCATTTATTTTCTCCTTTTTTATTTTCTTTGGAGTCTCTTCCTTCTTAGAAATAATTGATTCTATAGGACGAACAGGTTTTAAACGTTTTCTCTTAGCCATAATAGCCTCCTCCTTTCTCTTTATAATTCCACTGCTGATATTTTGGAATAAAACGAACTGATATAAAATATTCAGGAATCAAGCTTTGGGCAAGCTGTATAAGAAGGCTTTCTGTACTGTCCGATTTAAAACTTTGTGACAATCCTTCAATACTTTCTGATGCAACTCCGTTCTGCTGTACTAAATTACAATATTTTTGAAGAAATAATTTTGCACCTGCTGGCAGATTCATAATAGTATCTCCATCAATATTTTCTATTGGCAATGTAGTATGTACTTTCAGCCAGCCCAGACCTGACTCAACCCATAAGCAATCCTGTCTGTCTGCTTCATCAAATATTCCGGATTCTATAAGCTGATTGACTGTAATCATTCCGTTTTCTCCTGTTTAGATTTACGGGTACGCTTTGATTCCTTTTCAGGTTCTTCAATGTTAACTTCTTCAACAATTGTATTAGTTGATTCTACTGAAGAATCTGAATTTATATCCGGAACATTTTCACCGGCAAGATAAAACTTGCCGTATACTTTAACAGCATGATTATAAATCATTTATGCCACCTCCAATGCGTAGCACTCTTCCATTCTTTCAAATGAAGGCAATACTATTTCAGAAACTGTTGTTTTTGTATTTACAGGGGCACTTGTAACAGTTACTGCTACAGCTACACCTGTATTAACAATTGAAACATCTGCTTCATTGCTTGCCATAAGCGTTCTTTCTTCAGGGGTTGTTCCGTACCAGGTAGAACCTAATGCACCTGATGGAAGCATCATAACTATATTATCAGGATAAAATTTCGCTGATGTTCCATCTTCTTTCTTGTACTGCTTACTGTAAATTACAATTGTAGCCTGTAATTCTTCTTCTATGTAAGTTTTAACACGTGATGTTGTATAATTTACATTTGCTGTCGTATTCTGTGCAAGAATGCCTTCACGAACTCTTTTTGAGTCCTTCATCAATTTGAAAGTATTTTTACTCATAAGCAATATTTCAGGTCTGTTTCCTGATACAGCTTCCTGTGCGTCCATAGAATCTTCTAAATCCTGTAACGGGTCACATGTTTCTGAAGCTGTCCATTTATCAGTAGCCGTCACAATCTGCATATAATGGTCTTTCTTCCAGCTTCCGTCAGGGTCATAGTTATATGTATAATTTGTATCATTTGCTTTAATCTCAATGCCTACTTTTCCACCGAAAGGTGCAAGCAACTGCATAATCATTCTTTCAGGAACTACATTCGCACCATCAATCAAAGTCTGTGCATCATCAAAAATTCTCTCTAGAACGTCTACTGCATATGGGTCACTTGCATCTTGAACTCTCATGATTTCCTGTTCGTCTGCTTCTTTAACAAGCATTGATTCACGGAAAAAAGCCATTTCAGTTTTATTAATAGAAATACCTATTCTGTCACGAAGTTTTGACTTTGCATCAAAAGCTGATGGCATAAGCGATACGGGCAAGCCCTTGTTACCTCTAATCCATTTAAGGTCAAGACCTGCCTTCTTACGTGCCGGGAAAAGACCTGCACCATAATAAGCATCTTTATTTGATGCTGCTTCTGTCCAGTTAGCAGAAATAGAATCTGCTGTGAAAACATCTGATAAAATCATTTTAAAATTCTCCTTTCATTAAACAAACTGTACTAATTTCAATGCTGTTTTTGCTTCATCTGACGGAACAACTGCCATCTTGTCAAGGCTTACAAATCCATGTACTACAATTGTACCGTTTGGATTGTATTCCAAATCAACGTTATTGAGAAGTACTCCTTTTGCTGAACTA
>JAFTWL010000126.1 GCA_017465305.1 Ruminococcus sp.
ATTCCAGCGTCAGGGGCTCCATGTAAACCTTATCCGCAATGGCGGGGTCCGTCATGATGGTAGCGGGGTTGGAGTTGCAGAGGATGACCTCATAGCCCTCCTCCTTCAGGGCCAGGCAGGCCTGGGTGCCGGCATAGTCAAATTCAGCAGCCTGTCCGATAATAATAGGGCCTGAACCAATTACAAGAACCTTTTTTATATCATCTCTTAACGGCATAACTTATTTTGCCTCCTTTTCCATTACTTCAATAAATTCATCAAATAAATATGATGTATCTAATGGACCACCATGTGCTTCTGGATGGAACTGCACTGTAAATGCGTTAATATTATGATAACGGATACCTTCACAAGTGTGGTCATTTGCATTGACATGAGAAACTTCTCCGATTTCAGGGTTTAAGCTCTCACCTACAACAGCATATCCATGATTTTGGCTTGTAACATATGTTCTCTGCGTTCTGAGGTCTACAACAGGCTGATTTGCACCTCTGTGACCATACTTTAATTTTTCAGTATGACATCCCTGAGAAAGAGCCATCAGCTGATGTCCAAGACAAATTCCGAAAATAGGAATTCCCAGCTTTGCAATCTCTTTAATATTTTCAATAATTTCAGTGTTTTCTGTTGGGTCTCCAGGACCATTTGAAAGCATAATGCCGTCTGGATTTATTGCTTTTAACTCTTCAACAGTTGTATTTGCAGGAAGAACTATTACCTCGCAACCTCTTGCAACTAATTCATTACGAATATTTCTCTTATATCCAAAATCGAAAAGTGCAACTTTATATTTTGGAGATTCGTTTTTATATACACGCTGTTCTGTACCTGTTACAGTACTTACTGCATTTTCTATCTTATAAGACTTTATTTTTTCAAGTAACTCATCTTTTCTTGAGTAAACGTCTTCAGTAGTAATAGCACCATTCATAACGCCTACTTCTCTGATTTTTCTTGTCAGGCTTCTTGTATCTATGTTATGAATACCAATAATGTTTTGTTCTTTAAGAAAATCTTCTACTGTATTTTCCATTCTGAAATTTGATGGAGTATTACACCATTCACGTACAATATATCCACCAATATAGGATTTTGATGATTCATTATCAGCGTCGTTTACACCATAATTTCCGATTAGCGGAAATGTTTGAGTAACAAGCTGACCATAATAACTTGGATCTGTTAAAGTTTCCTGATAAGCTGTCATACCTGTTGTAAATACAACTTCTCCAATTACTGTACCTTCAGCACCAAATCCAATTCCTTCAAATATAGTCCCATCGGCAAGAAGCAAATATGCTTTCTTATCCTGATTAAACAAAGACATGACATCAATCCTTTCTTTCTAATCTAATTACAAATTCAACGAAAATTAAAGGTTAATATGAGAAACAATATCTTCTCTCATACGAATTACTTCTCGTCTTGCAGCCTGTGCAAAATCCGTTTCTGGACAATTTTCTTCCTTTTTATAAGCACACATAACAGCACGTGATGAATTAACAATTGCTCCAAGTCCATTTTCATCAAATGCACCTGCAACACCCTGTGCACCGCCACCCTGTGCACCATAGCCAGGAACTAAAAACATAGTATGAGGAAGTCTCTTTCTGAGTTCTATAAGCTGTTCAGGATATGTTGCACCTACAACAGCACCTACAGAAGAATATCCATACTTACCTATTTGTGAACTTCCCCATTCTTCACACATATCGCCCATTACAGCATAAACTGCATCATCTCCAATTTTCTTATCCTGTAACTCTCCACTTGACGGATTAGATGTTTTTACAAGAACAAAAATTCCTTTATCATACTTTTCACAAAGATTCAAAAGTGGCTTAATACCATCAGTACCAAGGTATCCATTTACAGTAAGTGCATCAGCTCCAAATGGTTCAAACTCTATACCATTAACAGCAACACGTCCAAGATGAGCAGTTGCATAAGCTTCCATAGTTGCACCAATGTCATTACGTTTGCCATCTGTCATGACAAACATACCTTTTTCTTTTGCATACTGAATTGTATTATAAAGGACACGAACGCCCTCATATCCATACATTTCATAATAAGCTGCCTGCGGTTTAATTGCAGGAACAATATCATAAATTGCATCAATTAAAGCAAAATTATATTCCTGTATTGCATTAGCAGCAGCTTTTAATGTTGTTCCCTCTTCTTTAAAATACTTTTCGCAAATATAATCAGGAACATACTCAAGCTTTGGGTCTAATCCAACAACTGTAGGATTTTTCAATTCTATAATACGCTGAATCAATCTATCAAATGCCATTAAGAATTTACCTCCTTAAAATATTCATTATCAGAATAACGAATTTCACCATTAGAAATCGTCATAACAGGTTTACCCTTAAATTCTTTATTTTTGAAAACTGCATTTCTTGCTTTTGAATGTAATTTTTCTGGTTTTACCGTCCACATATATTCTAAATCTACAAGTACAATATTAGCTGGCTTGCCTATCTCTATAGATTCTACAGGAATACCAAGAAGCTTTCTTGGCTGTACAGACATTTTATTTACAATATCATATAAAGTAATTTTATTTTCATGATAAAGTGTAAGTGTTGCTGCAAGAGATGTCTCCATTCCTATAACGCCATTAGGTGCAGTATAAAAATCTGCCTTTTCCTCCATAGTATGAGGTGCATGGTCTGTTACAATACAATCAATTGTACCATCCAGTACACCTTCAAGAACTGCAAGACGGTCTTCCTCTTCACGTAAAGGCGGATTCATTCTATAATCAGCATCTTTAGTTTTTACCACTTCTTCAGTCATTAAAAAATAATGAGGACAAGTTTCACATGTTACTTTAACGCCATGAGCTTTTGCTTGTCTGATAATTTCAACACTGCCTCTGGTGCTGACATGAGCAATATGAATTTTTGCATTCAAATTTGCAGCCAAAATAATTTCACGTGCAGTAATGTAATCTTCAGAAGAACGATCCATTCCATTAACGCCCAATTCTTCGGAAACTGAACCTTTATTTATAATTCCTTTATTGATAATAGATAAATCTTCACAGTGTGATATTACAAGTAAATCCTGTTTCTTTGCTTCTTCAAAAGCTTTACGCATCATTTCAGCATTTTCAACAGGTCTTCCATCATCAGAAATCGCACGAATTCCATTACTCTTAAATTCTGTATAATCACATAATTCATTACCCTGCATACTTTTTGTAATGCAAGCAACAGGATATACAGATACGCCTGTATTTTTTGATTTGTCTTCAATATATTTGATTACTTTAAGTGAATCTATTGCTGGCTTTGTATTTGGCATACAGGCAACTCCTGTGAATCCACCAGCAAGAGCTGCTGCCGTTCCAGTTATAATATCTTCTTTCTGTGTAAATCCAGGGTCTCTGAGATGTACGTGCATATCAAATAAAGATGGCATTGCAACTAAAGAATTTCCATCTATACAACAATCTGCATTTACAGATAAATTTTTTTGAATATCTGCTATTACGCCATCTTTTATAAAAACATCACATTTAACTTGTTCTGATTCATTTACAACAGTAATATTTTTTAATAAAATTGATTTTTGCATAAATCCTCCTCAGTCTCGAAAAATGGATACGCAATCTCTTCCATCTAACTCTTGTACAGAGACTTTTACAATCTCTGTTTTTGCTGTCGGAAGATTTTTCCCAACATAATCAGGATGAATTGGAAGTTCACGATGTCCTCTCTCAATTAAAACAGCGAGCTGCATACATTGTGGTCTGCCTATAGCTAAAATAGCATCCATAGCAGCTCTACAACTTCTTCCAGTATAAAGAACATCATCTACAATGACAATTCTTTTATCTTTTACAAAAAAGTCAATCTTTGTTTTTTCTGCATGATTTTCTACTACTCGGTCATCACGATATGATGTAATGTCCAATCCTCCCAATGGTACAGAAATTTGCTCTAATTCATAAATCTTTTTAACAATTCTCTCTGCCAGAACTGCACCACGTGAAAATATTCCAATAACGCCGAGATTTTCAGCTCCCCGATTACATTCTAATATTTCATATGTAATACGAGTTACTGCACGACGCATTGCATTTTCATCCATGATTTGAATTTTTTCTTTCATAAACAACTCCTAAAAAAGCACTTATCCGTCAGATTGACAAATAAGCGCTCCTTTCCTCATAGTATAAATAAAAAAACAGAGTACAGAAATTTTCTTTAATTTCTTTTTAAACGCCTTGTCAACCTCTCTGGATTAACTTAAAGGATATTTTACATAATATAATTATATCATAAAACAATGAATTTGTCCAGTACTTTTTTATATTTATTTATATTTTTTACTTTTACATAAAAAATTCTCTATCATCATAAAAATAGAGAACTTTTTTATTTTAGTTTTATAAAGTTTTTTCTACTCGTTCTACTTTCATCAGGTTAGTTGTATGAGAACATCCGACAGGCACACCAGCTGTAATAACAACAATATCATCTTTATCAACAATTCGACTTTCTAAAGCAGCATCTACAGCAGCTTCAAATAACTCATCTGTATTTTGCTTTTCACCAATTACAAGCGGATATACACCCCAGCTAAGATTCATCTGTCTCCAGACTTTTTCGTCTACTGTACAGCTTATAATCGGACAGCTTGGACGATATTTCGAAATTTCACGTGCAGTAACGCCACTCATTGTAACTGTTAAAATTGCTTTAGCATCTAAATCATGTGCTGTAGTAACAGTAGCATGGGCTATTGCATTAGCTATATCATTATTTTGCTTTGTGCGACACTCTGCGTGCATTGCCTTATAATCAATATTTTCTTCTGTTGTTCTTGCAATTAAATCCATAGTTCTTACAACTTCAACAGGATAAGAACCAGCAGCTGTTTCACCTGAAAGCATAATTGCACTTGTTCCATCATAAATAGCATTTGCTATATCAGTAATTTCTGCTCTTGTAGGACGTGAATGAGAAATCATAGATTCAAGCATTTGTGTAGCAGTAATAACCTGCTTCCCTGCCTGATATCCTTTTCTTATTAATTCCTTCTGTACTGCTGGAATTTGTTCAAATGGAATTTCTACACCAAGGTCGCCTCTTGCAACCATAATGCCATCAGCAGATTCCAATATTTCATCAATATTACGTACACCTTCAAGATTTTCAATCTTTGCAATAATTCTTACATTAAACCATCCTAAGCTTTTTGTATATTTTCTAAGATAGTCAATATCAGCAGAAGTGCTTACAAAACTTGCAGCAATAAAATCAAACCCCATCTTTGCACCAAATTCAAGGTCATTTTTATCGCTTTCACTCAGATATGGCATAGAAAGTTTAACGCCTGGAACATTGATTCCCTTATTGTTTGATAAAGTTCCTCCATGGATTACCTGACAAATAATTTCTTTTTTTGATACACGATTTACTACCATTTCAATTAAGCCATCATTGATTAAAATATGAGTTCCTGGCTTAACATCATGTGGAAGATTTTTGAAAGAAATACTACCTATTTCATTAGTACACAAAACATCTTCTGTAGTCAATGTGTAAGTATCTCCTGAATGAATAGTAACAGGTTCATCATCAACAAATTTTCCAAGTCTGATTTCAGGTCCTTTGGTATCCATCAAAGTTGCTATTGGCAAGCCAAGTTCTTCTCTGATTCTAACTATCTGCTCATATCTTTTACGGTGCATTTCATAATCACCATGGGAAAAGTTGAATCTTGCTACATTCATGCCAGACTGCATGATATTACGCATAATATCATCATCATCTGTAGCCGGTCCGATAGTACAAACTATTTTTGTTTTTCTCATTGTTAAAGCACTTCCTTTTAGCTCTTTCTTTTAAAACAAATATTGATTACTTTTATTTTAATTTAAAATCAATATCAAATATAGTATATCATATTATATGTAAAAAGAAAAGGCGTTTTTCTGTAAATTATTTGTTTTTTTATAAAATCAATATATTCTTTGATTTTTTAAGTAATCAGTCTACTTTTTGTATTTTCGCAAAGTTCGCCATAATCTTTTTAGTTCCAACTTTGTCAAATCCTATTTCCAAAAGAGAATCATTCGCCATTTGTGTAATAGATATAACCATACCTTCTCCGAACATATTATGCTTGACTCTATCACCAACATTAAAAGATTTTAAAACCTGTACAGCTTTTTTTACTGGTTTCTGAGTTGCAAGTTGCTTCTGAAGGGATATAGAATGTACAACACCAACTTTACGTTTATTTGCATTTTCAGTTTGAAGTAAAGACGACTTATTGTTTATTTTATTTATAAGCGAAAAATCTATCTCACTTATAAATCTTGATTTATTATTATGTGACAACATTCCAAAAAGCATACGCTTATCAGCTGTACTTATGTATAATTGTTTCTTTGCACGTGTAATAGCAACATAAGCAAGACGACGTTCCTCTTCAAAATCATCTATATTTAGAGAATTAAGACTTCTTGCTGTAGGGAATATATTTTCCTCCATACCAATTAAAAATACATTCGGAAATTCAAGCCCTTTAGAAGAATGCACTGTCATCATTACAACAACATCTTTCTGGTCTTTATCATATCTGTCTACATCTGTATAAAGTGATATTTCTTCTAAGAAACCATCAAGCGTAGGATTTTCAGTTTCTTTCATATATGAAATTATAGATGTCTTCAGTTCTTTGATATTTTCAAGGCGATTTTGTCCCTCCTCGCCTATATTTTTCAAATATTCTGCATAATTTGTACGAATCAAAAGTTCATCTAAAAAAGTATCTAAAGAACAAGTTTCAGATAATTCTCTGAGTGTTTCTATCATTGAGGCAAATTTCTTTAATACTGGAACTTTCTTTGTTAAAATAGAATATTCTTCAGCATTTTTCATTACACTTATAGGTGATATATGCAAATCATTTGAAATATCTTCTAATAAAGATACCGTTGATTCACCGATACCTCGTTTAGGTTCATTTACAATTCTTTTAAATCTGAGCATATCATTAGGGTTATTTACAATACTCATATATGCAATAATATCTTTTACTTCTTTTCTGTCATAGAATCTAAGACCGCCATAAACACGATAAGGTATATTATTTTTAATAAAAGCTCTTTCAATCATATTAGACTGTGCATTCATTCTATATAAAATCGCATGGTCACTGAATTTCATATTATTTTTTACATTTTTTAAAATTGTATCTGAAATAAAAGTTGCTTCATTAACTTCATCTGATGCTTTATACCATATTATCTTTTCGCCCTCTTCAGAATCAGCCCACAGTTTTTTGGTTCTTCTCTCAGAATTATTAGATATAACACTATTAGCTGCATTTAAAATTGTTTTTGTAGAACGATAATTCTGTTCAAGTTTAATAACACAACTGCCTGAAAAATGTTTTTCAAAGTTTAAAATATTTTGTATTACAGCACCTCTGAAACTATATATACTCTGGTCATCATCACC
>JAFTWL010000127.1 GCA_017465305.1 Ruminococcus sp.
GTTATGACCTGAATTATCTGTATGTGGGCTATGAATATCAATAAATGCTTTTATACCATATTTCTTGCATTTTCCTAAGATAACATCAAAAATTTCCTCACTGTTTTTAAGTGTTTTACCATCAGACTCAAGAAAATCTTTATTTATGTTTCCATAAGTACATGCTTTTATAATACCACCATTGCCATCATCTTTATCATAAGGTGGGTCATAAGATGCCTGAACACTTCCAACAGAATTTGGAGTTCCATTCATCCATGACATAAGTAATTCTGTAGAAACAGGGAAGCGTATAACATTTATACCTCTGTCAGCAACTTCTGAAAGCATGTCATCACAGTCTCCACTCCAAAGATAATGAGGTATAGCTTCACCACAATTGAGTCCAAACCAGTTTGCACCTGTCAGCCATACTTCATTTCCATCTTTGTCATAAAGACGACTTCCTTCAGCATGAAGCCAGTCATCATTATTATCATCAACAGCTGATACAGTTAAATTTTCTATGATTGCTGGAGTATTTGCAGCAATGCATGTTACTGCCATCATACAACTTGCTGCTAACGCAACAACCTTTTTACACAACTTCATAAAAATCATACCTCCTAATAATATATAATCGTCTCATTATACAAATTTATTGTATCTATATAAAATTATTATAGTATATTTCGTGAAAAAAGTCAAGCAGATTGAATTAAATTATTATAAATATATTTCATAAACGAACACATAGAAAATAAGAACTTATCAGTTAATCTTATATTTAATTACAATAGAATAAATCACAATAAAAATTATAGTAGCAAATAAAAATATAAATCCATAAGTTGATTTATTCAACAAGGACATAATAACAATAAAAAATCCATTTAATATAAATAATAGTCCTGCAAATCTATGTGTTTTCTCCCATACATATTCATTATTTATTATCCATGGAAATTTAATTCCTATAACTGTATTAGGGCGTAGTTTAGGCATAAAATTTCCTATTATAATAAAAATAAGTCCTATTGTCAATGATATCCAGAAACTGATATTCGTATCTTCATTCAATGCAAAAGCAATAGTTACTGCCTGAGTAATAAAAGATAAAATCGGTATAATTAACCTAACTAAAATCATAACTTTTTCAGAGCCACACTTTTTTTCATTTCTTACTTTAGATGAAATACAACAAAAGACTTGTAATATAGTCAAAATAACTGGCATTCCAAAAACTACAAAGTTTTTAGATGCATATTGGTCAGGAATGTTTTTCATATTAAAATGTATTGCCATATTTTCAGGCAGCTCAGAATAACAAAATACACCGAATAAAATTGGAATCAGACAAAAAATAATTGTAAATATTTCAAACTTAGTCAGATAAAATTTTTTCATCTTTAACCTCACCTTCTGAAAATGTAAACTGTGCAAACCACATCATCATTTGTTCAAATACTGATGTATTTAAAGAATAATAAATATAGTTTTTTTCCTTTGCTTCATAAATTAAATCTGCTTTTTTTAATTGTGATAAATGATATGAAATTGTTGCTCCTGTCATTGAAAAATGACTTCCTATTTCTCCGGCTGACATTCTTCCATTTCTAAGCATAATTAAAATTTCACGTCTGATAGGGTCAGAAAGTGCCTTAAAAGTATCTGCAAACGCCATAATTACCTCCTAAAAAATAAATAGTATTTAGAAATATTTCTAAATACTATTATAACACAAAAATTAAAAATGTCAAGTAGTATTTAGATTTTTTTCTAAATACTTTTTTAAAAAATAAACACCGCATTTAATACAATAGAACATTAAAACACGGTGTTGATAAAATTTATTCAGCTAAAACTGTTGTTTCTTCCAAATTAGATTCTTCTGTAGATGCCTCTGAAATAGTAGTAGTTTCAGAAATATTTTCTTCTGTACTTGGTGATGTTGTTGCATTCGTGGTAAAGTCATGAAAAACTATTGTTGCATTCATATTCTCCATCTGAAAAGAAAAAGGACTTCCGTCATCTTGTAATATAAGAACATAGTTTCCGCTTTCAAGTTCTCCTGTTACTTGTATTCCATCTTCATCAGATACACCCTCTATAGTTTCTTGTGTTGCAAGTTTATCTATTACAGATATAAAATTCATCATAATAGATTTTGCTGGCAATGCTATTTGTGGCACAGAAAATTCTAAGCCTTTATAAGAAGCTGTTACATCACCTTCTGCAAATGCTAATTGTACTCCTGCAAGCTGAGAAGGTTCACTAAAAATTAAATTCCATTCACCTAAGCCATAACGTGAAAGTGTTCCTTCAGCTGTTAAGTCTTCTAACTCCATCGTTATACCTGTTTGAAAATTTTCTTTAAGTGGTTGACTTACAGAAGCAGTATGCCCTTTTGCACTACAGCCTGCCATAAGACAAGCGGTCAATGCAAATATAAAACCAGTGGATTTTCTACTCATTGTATCAGCTCCCTATCCGTAAAAATAAAATCAAAAATATTGTATTTATAAATTTTATTTAAAATTCCTGCAATATTTTATGTATTTTTCAAACAGATTTTAAATGCTTCTGGAAGACAGGATATAATATCTTGTGACAGCATTGCCTGTTGTGAAAACTTTTCTGCTGCCAAATCTCCCGCAAGCCCATGAATATAAACACCTGCATATGATGCATCATAAGGAGATAAGCCCTGTGCTGAAAAAGAAGCTATTATACCTGCAAGTACATCACCACTTCCCCCTTTGCTCATTCCTGGATTTCCAGTTGTATTTATTAAACACCTTTTTTTATGTTGTACAATAGTTCCTGCTCCTTTCAAAACTAAAATGGCATCATATTTATCACAAAATTCATACGCACACATTGCTCTGTCGGACTGCACTTCTTTGACTGATTTTTTTATAAGACGTGCCATTTCACCCGGATGAGGTGTTAAAATAAGAGGCTTTGTACGCTCTTTAATTATATTTATGCAGTCAGCAATACAATTTAGACCATCAGCATCTAAAATAATAGGACATTCAGCATATTTAAGAATATTTTTCACCAGACATATTGTATTTTCTGTCAATCCAATACCACATCCAATTAAAATAGTATCTGCTTTTAAAATTGATTTCTGTAAAATAATCTTATTTTTATCCCAACTAATACATCCATTTTCTTCAACTTCAAGAGGTAAATACATTGCTTCATATAAATTTGAAGCAAGTATTTGCATATTTTGTTTTGTAGTAGCTACTGTTAAAAGCCCTACACCACTACGCAATGCCGATAATGTAGATAATGCACAAGCTCCAGGCATACGATTACATCCTGTAATACATAAAAGTCTTCCAAAATCTCCTTTATTAGAATCAACTTTTCTTTCTGGGAATAAAGGTCTAATATCTGATAATTGAATTTTTCTCAAAAAAATCACTCCTGTTTTATAATTAAAATTTTTTAAATTCATAAAAAAAGTGCATACAGGAACATAATCCTATATGCACTTTTATGTTTTTTAACATCAGTACTCACCTAAGCATTTCGCAAAAACAACACAACGCATTCCATCATCAGCACCAGAATTACAAGTCTGAAGTGCAATAATTCTTTCTCCGTATTTCGGCAAATCTTTTCCTCCATACCAGATAGAAGATGTTGATTTAATGCTTTTTATGTAATCATCATATTCTTTTTCAGTGAGTTTTAAATCTTCATTAGGGAACCAATATTCAAAGCTTGCACCTGATTCTCCATTTAAGATATTTACAGAAATAACTTCATATAAATAACGTTTTTCAAGAGATGCTACTTCAATATATTTATGTTCTTTTCCCCATGACTCATCATTTACATAACTTTTGATTCCACTGAACATTGTTCCAGCAGCCATATTATGACCATACAGCAATGTTGTATTAGTAGTATTGATATTACCACGAAAATCTTCATAAATACAACCGGCAAAGCTTTCATTCTCATTTGAATCCAAATGAATAAAATAATCATTATCTGTCGCCTGCATAATAGGATAGTCTATTACTGTTCCATCAATATAAATCCATCCAACAGTTTTAGGACTTGCACTTTTATGCTGAGCTACAGTCTCCATGTTTATATGCATAGAGTAATCTACTTTTGTAGTTGTGGTAGTTGTTGTTGTCGTGGTAGTTGTGGTAGTAGTCGTTGTTGTGCTTGTAGTTGTCATTGCAACAGGAAGCACCTCAGGCGTATAAACTTCCTGCACAGTATTTCTTCCATATAATAAAATACAAACGGCAACAGCTACTATTGTTAAAATAATAATCAAAAAAAGCTCTAAATTCCCGATAACACTTTTCTTTTTCTTCATTATATCAGACCTCCGGATATGAAAAAATAATCCCTGAAACATAAATTGAATAATTTTATTATATAAGAAAAATGCCTTTATGTCAAGAAAAAAATCAGCATATGAAAAGTTAATTCCATATACCGATTTTATTTATAGGACAACTAGCTTTTCAGCGTTGTCAAATTTATATTAACAATTTTTCTAACTAATCACCAAAAAACTTATAATAACAAAATTTCCTTATAAATTCATATTAGTGACCTCTCAACTTAAGCTCCCATTTAAGATGAGCATCATATCTCGCATAAGCAATCAAAAGACCTGTAAACTTTTTACCGCACCATGGGCATTTCGCACTTGCAAAACCGCCATTAGAATTTCTCATAGAAGCATTTGACATCTTTTTCATAATACAACCCTCCTTTAAAATTTATATGATAATTCATTATATCATATTATTCTTTAAATGTCAAGTTAAAAAGCTACTGCCTAAAAATAAACAGTAGCTTTATCAACATTATAAATTTGTATATCCCATCAGATATTTGTCTACTGCCTTTGCAGCTTCACGACCTTCACGTATTGCCCATACAACGAGTGACTGTCCTCTGTGCATATCACCTGCTGTAAATACTTTTTCTACATTTGTCTGATATGAATCAGGCGAATCAGTTGCAACATTAGTTCTTGGTGTTACCTCTACTCCAAATGCTTCTGTTACATATGACTGTGCTCCTAAGAATCCAGCAGCAATTAAAACTAAATCTGCTGGTATTACCTGCTCACTTCCTGCGATTTCTTCCATTCGCATTCTGCCTGTCTTTTCATCCTTAACAGATTGTAATTTAATTGTCTCTACAGAACGTATATGACCTGTAGAATCTGAAATAAATTGCTTTACTGTTGTCTGATAAATTCTTGGGTCATGACCAAATACAGCAATTGCTTCTTCCTGACCATAATCTGTTTTACAGATTCGTGGCCACTCAGGCCATGGATTATTTTCAGCTCTTTCATCTGGAAGTTTTGGCATCATTTCTAATTGTACAACAGATTTACAACCATGACGAATGGATGTTCCTACACAGTCATTTCCTGTATCACCACCGCCAATTATTACAACATTTTTATACTTGGCACTGATATAATAACCATCTGAAAGATTAGAATTTAAAAGGCTTTTTGTAGTAGCTTTAAGAAATTCCACTGCATAATATATACCTTGTGCTTCTCTTCCAGGAGCATTAATATTTCTCGGATTAGATGCACCGCAAGCAAGTACAATTGCATCATAATTTTCTTTAAGTTCTTCAGCTGTAATATCTTTGCCTACATCCACACCAGTTTTAAATGTAATGCCTTCGGCTTCCATAAGTGCAACTCGTCTTTCAATTACGGTTTTCTCTAATTTCATATTAGGAATACCGTACATCAACAAACCACCTACACGGTCTTCACGCTCATAAACAGTAACAGAATGACCACGTTTATTAAGTTGCAAAGCTGTTGCCAAACCAGAAGGTCCTGAACCTATAACAGCTACTTTTTTACCTGTTCTTACTTTTGGTGGATGTGGCTTCATAAATCCACTTTCAAATGCTGATTCAATAATTGCATATTCATTTTCCTTTACTGTAACAGCATCGCCATACAATCCACAAGTACAAGCTTTTTCACAAAGTGCAGGACATACACGAGAAGTAAATTCCGGAAAACAATTTGTAAGCAAAAGTCTTCTTGCTGCACTATCCATCTGACCCTTATAAACAAAATCATTCCATTCAGGACATAGATTATTTAATGGACAACCTGAAACCATGCCCATGATAGGCTTTCCATTCTGACAAAAAGGAACGCCACAATCCATACATCTTGCACCCTGTTTTTTTCGTTCTTCCATATCCAAAGGCGTATGGAATTCACGATATGTTTTAATTCGTTCTAATGGCTCTTGACCAACATTTTCTACACGCTCATAATCTAAAAATCCAGTTGCTTTTCCCATTTTACGCCCCTCCTGCTCACTTAGTGTTTACATAAAAAGCTTCAATTTTTGCTTCTTCATGAGTCATACCTGATTCTTCAAAATGCTTAATACTCTTCATCATCTTTGCATAATCATGAGGTACAATCTTTTTAAACATAGGAAGATATTCATCAAAATTATCCAAAATTTCTCTTCCTCGTACTGAATTAGTTGCTAAAACATGCTCCTCAATCAATGATTTCAGTTGTGCAATATCTTCCTCATGAGTTACTTTACTAAAGCCAACTAATGCTTTATTTAATTTTGTATACAAGTCGCATTCTTCATCTAATACATAGGCAATACCGCCACTCATACCAGCTGCAAAGTTTTTACTTGTCTTACCAAGAATAACTGCACATCCACCTGTCATATACTCACAACCATGGTCGCCAACGCCTTCAACGACTACTGTTGCACCTGAGTTTCTTACACAGAATCTCTCACCTGCAACACCTGCAATAAATGCTTTACCACTTGTTGCACCAAAAAGTGCTACGTTACCAATAACAATATTTTCATCTGCTTTAAATTTAGCATTTGATGGTGGATATACTATCAATTTACCACCTGACAAGCCTTTTCCGAAGTAGTCATTACTATCGCCTTCTAATTCCAATGTAAGACCTTTCGGAATAAACGCACCAAAACTCTGACCACCAGAACCAGTACACTTTACAACAAAAGTATCATCTTCAAGAGTATTATAATATTTTCTTGTAATCTCAGCACCAAATAATGTTCCCAGCGTTCTGTTTAAATTGCTGACTTCAATTTCAATTCTCTTTTTCTGCTTCTTTGCAAAAGCTTCTTTCATTGCAGGAATTATTGTAGTTTCATCAATTGTCTCTTCAAGTTTAAAATCAAATACATCTTCAGGCTTGAAATGTTCAGGCTCATTTGTTCCGATATATGGATTAGATAAAATCAAAGACATATCAATTTTACTTTGTTTACTACCTGCTGGATATTTCTTAGGACGAAGCAAATCAGAACGTCCAATAAGTTCATCTACTGTACGAATACCGAGCTTAGCCATATATTCACGCATTTCTTGTGCAATAAAACGCATAAAGTTAATAACATATTCAGGTTTACCTTTGAAACGCTTACGAAGTTCAGGATTTTGAGTAGCAACACCAGCTGGACAAGTATCAAGATTACATACTCTCATCATAACACAGCCCATTGTTACAAGTGGAGCAGTTGCAAAACCATACTCTTCAGCACCTAACATTGCTGCAATTACTACATCACGTCCCGTCATCATTTTACCATCTGTTTCAATAACTACTTTAGAACGCAGTCCATTCATAATTAAAGTCTGATGAGTTTCTGCCAGACCTAATTCCCATGGCAAGCCTGCATTATGAATAGAACTTCCCGGAGCTGCACCTGTACCGCCATCATAACCAGAAATCAGAATAACACCTGCTCCTGCTTTAGCAACACCAGCAGCAATTGTACCAACACCTGCTTCTGATACGAGTTTTACAGAAATTCTTGCTCTCTTGTTAGCATTCTTCAAGTCATAAATAAGTTGTGCTAAGTCCTCAATAGAATAAATATCATGATGTGGAGGTGGTGAAATCAATGCAACACCTGGAGTAGAATGTCTTGTTTTTGCAATCCATGGATAAACCTTTTTAGCTGGTAAATGTCCGCCTTCACCAGGTTTTGCACCCTGTGCCATTTTAATCTGAATTTCTTTTGCAGATGTAAGATATTTAGAAGTTACACCAAATCTACCAGAAGCAACCTGTTTAATAGCTGAACATTTATCTACAGCACTTCCACCCGTTACAATACGTGATAAATCTTCGCCACCTTCACCACTGTTAGATTTGCCACTGATTCTGTTCATAGCTATAGCCATACATTCATGAGCTTCCTGAGAAATAGAACCATATGACATTGCACCCGTTTTAAAGCGTTTCATAATAGAATCAACGCCTTCGACTTCTTCCAATGGAATTCCACCATCTTCAGCAAAACAAAAATCTAATGTACTTCTTAATGTTACATTACAATCTTCTGATGTAAGACAAGCTGTATATTGTTTAAACAAATCATAGTCATCTCTCCATGTTGCCTGCTGTAACAAGTGAATAGTCTGTGGATTATATAAATGTTCTTCCTGATTACTTCTTGCTTTATGCCATCCTATACTTGAAATTTCCTCATCTGCTCCAAGTCCGTTAGGGTCAAAAGCAGCATCATGCAATTCAATAACACGTTTGCTTATATCATCTAAATCAATACCACCAACACGGCTTACTGTATCAGGGAAGAATTTATCACAAACTTCTTTACTGATACCAAGAGCCTCAAAAATTTTTGAACCCTGATAAGACTGTATTGTGGAAATACCCATTTTAGAAGCAATTTTTACAATTCCGTTTACTATAGCACTAACATAATCTTTGCTTGCCTCAGAATAATCTTTGTCAATTTCGCCCTTATTTATCATATCGTGCAAAGTATCTAATGCAAGATATGGATTTACTGCACTTGCACCAAAACCAAGCAATGTTGCAAAATGGTGTACTTCTGTCGGTTCTCCTGTTTCTACAATCAAAGATACTGCTGTATTTTTTCTTGTTTTTACAAGATACTGTTCCAATGCCGAAACTGCAAGCAATGACGGAATTGCAAGATGACTTTCATCAACGCCTCTGTCTGAGAGAATCAAAATTGCAGCTCCATTATCATGTGCCTCATCAGCCTGACGATAAAGTCCCTCAATAGCATCATTCAATGAAACATCTTTTGTATACAGCATTGTAATATCAGCTGTTTTCAAGCCTTCAATATTGCTTCCACGAATTTTCATTAAATCAAGTGTTGTGAGAATTGGATTGTTCACTTTAAGTACACAGCAATTCTTTTCTTCTTCCTTTAAAATGTTGCCTGAAGCTCCAAGGTAAACAGTCGTATCTGTAATAACGGATTCACGAATTGAGTCAATAGGTGGGTTTGTAACCTGTGCAAATAACTGTTTGAAATAGTCAAACAATGGAGGATTTTTCTTAGAAAGAGGTGGTACTGGTGTATCTGTACCCATAGCTGAAGTAGGTTCTCCACCGTTTAATGCCATTGGAACCATTGTACTGTTGATAGTTTCATAAGTATAGCCAAATGCACGTTGTAATTGCAATAATTCTTTTTCTGTATGACGGAATGGACGTTTATTTGGAATACTTAATTCAGCAAGTGGATGAAGATTGTGGTCAAGCCATTCACCATATGGATAACGTTTTGCATAATCATTTTTTAAGGTTTCATCTTCAATCAAAGCACCTTTTACAGTATCCACTAAAAGCATTTTACCTGGATGTAAACGCTCTTTCTTTATAATACTTTCTACAGGAATATCTAATGCACCAACTTCAGAAGAAAGAATAAGAGATTGATTACCATTTTCATCCTGAGTAATATAATAACGAGATGGTCGAAGACCATTTCTATCTAAAACAGCACCCATTATATCACCATCAGAGAATATAATAGAAGCAGGTCCATCCCATGGTTCCATCATTGTTGCATAATATTGATAAAAAGCTTTCTTCTCACGGCTCATTGTTGGTATGTGCTGCCATGGCTCTGGAATTGTTGCCATAACTGCAAGAGGTAAATCCATACCTGACATCATCATAAATTCAAGCGTATTATCAAGTCTTGCTGAGTCAGAACCTCTTACATCAAGCATTGGTACAATATCTTTCATTCTGTTTCCAAGCTTATCACTTTTCAGAATAGATTCACGACTAAGCATTTTATCTACATTACCTGTAATAGTGTTGATTTCACCATTATGAACCATCATGCGGTTTGGATGTGAACGCTGCCAGCTTGGATTAGTATTAGTACTGAAACGAGAATGTACAATGCCAATTGCAGAATGATAATCTGGGCTATTTAAATCAGTATAGAATGAACGCAACTGATTTACAAGAAACATACCCTTATATACAATGGTACGACTTGAACAAGATACTACATATGTCTCTTTATCGCGTTTTTCAAATACCATTCTTGCAATATATAGTTTTCTATCAAAATCAATTCCCTTTTCGCAACTTTTAGGCTTTTTAATAAACGCCTGCATAATATGAGGCATACTCTCAAGTGCTTTTGTTCCCAATACATCAGGATTTACAGGAACTTCACGCCAGCCCAGAAATTCTAATTTTTCTTCTTTTAAAACTTGTTCAAAAGTCTGCATTGCCTCTGTATATTTTTCTTTTGACTGTGGAAAGAAAAACATCGCAATACCATATTCACGTTTGCCACCAATTTTAATGCCTGCTTCAGCTGCAACCTTTGAAAAATATGTATGAGAAATCTGAAGTAATATACCGACACCATCACCAGTTTTTCCTTCAGCATCTTTTCCGGCTCTGTGTTCCAAAGTTTCTACAATACGCAAAGCATTATCTACTACCTGACGATTGCTTGTTCCGTTTATATTTACTACAGCACCAATTCCGCAATTTTCATGCTCAAATGCTGGATTGTATAGTCCCTGTTTTTCGTAAGGTGCTTGATTTCTATAATTATCCATACTTTATGCTCCTTATAAATAAAATTTTACAAAATACAACAAAAAAGCAAAAGCACTTGCAAGAAATACGATTAGCTATATACCAATTCATATTCCTTGTAAGCGCCTTTGCTTACTTAATATTAGATTTTAAAACTTAAAGTAATATTATTATATAACATGTTCACCTTTTTGTCAATAGCAAAAACGTATTTTTTCAGAAAAAAATAAACTTTTTTCTGAAAAAAATTATTTTTAATAAACAATAATTAAAATAATATAATAAATAAACAAGAAACAATATTTTTTTAAGTATAATAATTTATTACTTAAAAAAATAAAGTCTAAAATCAATAATTATATTCAACTTTTAAAAAATTAACGATTATCTACTTTCTCAGGATATAAATCATGATGAGTAAGTCTCTCCCATGCAACATCTTCCCACCTTGTTCCAGGCATTCCATAATTACAATATGGGTCAATAGAAATTCCGCCACGTGGTGTAAACTTACCCCATACCTCAATATATCTTGGATTCATAAGCTTAATTAAATCATTCATTATGATATTAACACAGTCTTCATGAAAATCACCATGATTGCGAAAACTGAAAAGATATAATTTCAAGGATTTGCTTTCAACCATTTTTATATTTGGCACATACGATATATATATAGTTGCAAAATCCGGCTGTCCTGTAATAGGACAAAGACTTGTAAATTCAGGACAATTAAACTTTACAAAATAATCCCTGCCAGGATGTTTGTTTACAAATGTTTCAAGCACCTGAGGCGCATAATTATCAGGATATTTTGTTTTTTGATTTCCCAATAAAGTAATTCCGTTTGTTTCTTCCTGTGAACGTCCTGCCATTATAAATTTTCCTTTCTCTTTATATAAATAGGGTCTTCTACACCATTTGCAAGGAATGCCTCTCTTCTGTCACGACAAGTCCCACAAACTCCACATGGTGTTTCATTTCCCTCGTAACAACTCCATGTAAGTTCATATGGCACTTTTAAATTAAGACCAACTTTAACAATATCTTTTTTGGTCATAGTAACAAATGGAGCTTCTATTCTTAATTTTTTTCCGCTTCCTTCATAGATAGCTGTCTGCATAGCATTATTAAATACCTCACTACAGTCAGGATAAGCATTACCTGCTGCATCATCAGCATGAGGCCCATAATAAATTACATCACAATTATTTGAAATCGCAATACTTGCTGCTGATGCAAGAAACAAGCCATTTCTAAATGGAACATATGTTGATACAGGATTTCCATCCGTCTTTTTAAGTTGTTCTGCATAGCTTTCTTTTGGAATTTCCTGAGAAGAACCCTGTAACAAACTACAATCAGATTCTGCAAATATACTTGTCAAATCAAGTTGTTTAAATGTAACCCCATAATAATCAGTTATTTTTTTTGCTGCTTCAATTTCTTTCTTATGCTTCTGTCCATAAAATATAGATAAAGCAATTACATTTTCTGCACCATATTTCTGAACAGCTATTGCAAGGCAAGTAGTACTGTCAACACCGCCACTGAATAATACTAATGCTTTCATTTTAATTTTTCCTTTCACAGATAATATAATTAAATTTAATTATATTTTTCAACACAATATTGAACTTCAAAATCATCATCAAGTTCTGAAACAAGTCTTTGATAAACTTGTTTAGAACGTATAAGAAAATCTTCTTTATGTTCTTCACTCCAAGGAGATGGGTCTGGAGGGTAATTCCAATCCAAACTGGACTGATATTCTTCACTCATATCATAAAGAATTGCTTTTAAATCATTTGATAATGGCAAATCTTCCAAATCTAAAGAACCAAAACCAAATTTTCGATAAGCAACATCATTTGAAGACCAAAGACAATCTCCAATTCCTCCATACTCAAAGAAAAATCTAAGTTTATATTTTTCCATAATAAAATCTTTAAAATTATAAAACTCTGTTTTGCAATGCTATATCATTTTGAAATGCACCACAAAAAGTTGTCGTTGTAGTAACAGCTGGAACATTCTTAATTCCTCTTGCTGTCATACAGCTATGAGATGCGGTAATAACAACGCCAACATCAGGTGTTCCCGCCGCTTCCATAATAATTTCAGCTATGTCATGACCTAATCTTTCTTGTAATTGCAAACGTTTTGCTGCCATATCGCAAATCCTTGCAATTTTACTAAGTCCTAAAACTTTGCCATGCGGAACATATGATACATTTACATGCATATCATACATAAGTGCCATATGATGTTCACAATAACTGTAAACGCAAATATCTCGCACTGTAACAGCACTGCTTTCGCCTTCTTTTTCAGGAGAAGAAAAAGTTTTTCCGAACATCTCTGCTATCTCATGATTTGTATACTGAATTCCCTCAAATACTTCTTTATACATTTTTGCAACACGTTCAGGTGTTTCAATAAGTCCCTCCCGATTAGGGTCTTCGCCTAAGGCTTTTAAAATTTCCTTTATATGAAATGCTATTGATTCTGTATCAATTGACATTTTTTATCACTCCTATTTTATACACCACGCTCTTGTGGATTCCAAATATATTTATGAAGCTGAAGTTGCAGACGCACACCGTTCATATTTTTATCTTTCATAAATTCAACTATTTTATCAGGTTCAATTGAACCATAAACAGGACTTAAATATACATGACAACGTGAAGATAAATTATATTTATCTATAATAAATTTCGCTTTTTCTAAATCTTCTATTGTACCTGCAACAAATTTTACTGTATCTTGCTTTTGCAATAAATTCATATTTTCAAGACACATATATTTTTCCATTCTGCTTGATGACAATTTATAATCCATTGTAAAAATTGGACGCTTCTCAAACTGACAAAACTTATTTAAAAAAATGCTTCCATTAGTTTCTATTTCTACAGAAAATTTTGAATCCTCAAGTAATCGTTCTATTAAATATTCTATACCATCAACAAGAAGAGGCTCGCCACCTGTTAATGTTATATTTTTAACACCAGTTGCTTGTACATATTCAAAGATTTCTTCAATATTCTCTTCACTATAAGAAACATCTGACACATTCGCCCATTGCGTATCACAATAAGAACAATTTAAATTACAGCCACAAAAGCGAATAAAAACAGCAAGCTCACCAGCTCTTGTTCCTTCTCCGTTTATACTAACAAATTTTTCAGCAACACGAAATTTCTTCACAAAATCACTCCTCATATATTGCACAATTTTCAGGTGTTTCATAAACAGCAACACTCTTAACAGGAAAATTTTGATTTTTTAGAACTCTGAAGAAATATTCGGCAAAACATTCAGCTGTAGGACGAAATGGAACAGCAATCAAATTAAAATTTTCATTTTTTAAAGCTTTTATAGTTTCATTATGTAAAGTATTTTCTTCATAAATTAAAGCATGGTCATAAGAATCAGCTAAATTTCTGACAGCCTTCTTTAAATCTCCGAAGTCTATTACCATGCCACGACATTGCCCTTTATCTTGTAAATTTTCTTGAGACACAATAACTTCTATTCTCCAACGATGCCCATGAATATTTGAACATTTACCATCATAACCATATAAAAAATGTGCACTATCAAATGATGCCTCTGTTTTCAGCTGATACATATATAAAAAATCCTCCTAAAATGAATAAAAAAACAGATAGTTTTTATAATAAAAAGCTACCTGTTATTATCATTTTCAAATTAAAAATATAAATCTGATATTATAAATTTGGTAGCCCCGGTTTTATTTATCGACAGGAAGGTACTAATGAACTGTCTCATTAAATTAAATTTAATTTTTAATAAATACTATAAACAGTATAGCATAAAAAATATATTATGTCAATTCTAAAATATAAAAAATCCCCCTGCCTAAACAGAGGGATTTCTTTATACTATCACAAATATAAATTATAAACTATATTTGAGATATAATAATTACTTATTTATTACTGGAAGAAACTTAACAATCTTAGCGAGATACTGTAACAATGCTACAGAGTCATCACCATTGATAGTTCCCTTATTGCTTGACTGGTCACAGTCAGCATTCTTGAGAGCAACACCCTGAAGTTTTACAGAACCACCAATTGCCTTGTTCAGGAGAACGGCATCACGAAGACCAATCTTACCATCAACGTTTACGTCACCAATAAGTACATTTTCTTCGCCAGTACCAGTTGTTGTAGTTGTAGTTGTTGTAGTAGTTGTAGTTGTTGTTGTACCTGTACCACTTGTTGTTGTAGTTGTTTCAGCAGATACTACTACACAGATGCTACCATCAATTGTTGCTGATTCAAGAATAACAGTTTCACCTGTTTCATCTTCAATAGTATATGACTGTGCAAAATCGTTGCCTGATACTGCTTCTGTATCCCAACCTACTGGGAATTCATAGTAGCTACCATGTTCTGCA
>JAFTWL010000128.1 GCA_017465305.1 Ruminococcus sp.
ATTGCCGTTATTCCATTTATTGCCGTAATGGTCAAATTTTTCGATAGCACCTGTATATCCTGGCTCATTAGAAGTAAGCAAACCATTTGATTCAAATTGAGAAACTGCTATAAAATTAGAACCGCTATCATAAATTTGCAAACCCGCCAATAATATTGCACAACAACAAGCAGCTGACTTCATCCATGTACTATGCTTCTTTAAGATTTCTATGAAATCACTTTTTTGATTCAAAACTGCTTCATCATCTATTTGCTTTATATTCGTTTTTTCTATTTCTTCATTATTATCAAAATTTTCTTCATTATTTGACTCTAAACACTCAATTTGTTCAAAAATAGGACTTTCCAGCTTTTGAATATTTTTAGAAAGTTTTCTATAATACCATACTATAAAAGAAAGAATTAAAACAACAACTGCTGTAACAGCCAAAATAATATAATGTGCAGGTTCTAAAGATACAGAAACTTTTCCCTCTTCACCTTTGCAAACAAATTTAACAACAAAAAGACCAATACTAACACCAAATATTGCACGAATTGGTGTAAGTCCCTCTGTTCTTGCAAGACCAATACAAGAGAGAAGTACTACCAACAATGAAAATAAAAATGTCCATCTTCCTGGCAACTGATTCGGGAAATGGAATCCATGCCACATATAATCCAAAAGATTACATCTCATAGAAATGAATAAAAATACTAAAAATACAGCATTTATAATACGCTCAGAAATGCGAATTTTTTTATTAAAGAAATATAATGGTATCAATAAAAATACCATAATACTTGTTGCAATATTAACACCTGAATAACAACATGAAGTTCTTGTCTTGGCATCATCATCTGCAAATACTCTATAACACTTCCATACCAGTCTATATTCTCTGGTTTACCTGCTTCAGAAATTGCTGTGTTGCCAATAGCCAACAAAATAGGTATTGTAACAATAGCCGAAATAGCACCTGCTAAAATTGAATTCAAAGAAAAACGTAAAAATGTCTTTCCAAAATCTTTTTTTCCAACTAAAACTCTTTTTACTTTTCCTGTTTCTTCATTTCTCTGTTTTTCAAAATGAATTTGTGATACACTATTGCATATGAAATATAAAACAATAAAAATACAAATAGAAAAACCAATGTAAAAATTAGAAATAATTGTAGCCGCTAACATCAAAGTATACAAAAGCGTCTTTTTATCATGTATCAATCTTTCTAATCCAATTAAAATAAGTGGTACATAAATCAAAGAATCAGTCCACATAGGCTGTGAAATATAGGCTAACGCATAAGCACAAAGACTATATGAAACAGCTCCGGCAATAAGAACAGGGGATTTTTTTTGTAATTTATATGTGAGAAATGCCAGACAAGTTACTGAACTCAATGCAATTTTAACTAAGCAAATCCAATCAAACACCAGAATCATTTTACTAACTGGTAAAAACTTAAATATAAAAAAGAAAATACTATAACAATAATAAGCATTTTGTGCCCAGTTATTATAACCAAATGCACCATTCCAAGAATAGAACATATCTGCTCCGACATCTGCCGTTGCCTGCTGTACATACATAGGGAAATACTGTCCCCATAAATCCATACATAAAAGTGAATTATCGCCAAATGGAGCAATATTTTTTGCTTTAAATACTATAACTCCTATTCCAAAAGAAATTACAAATGCAAGTAAATAATAAAAAAAGACTTTAGTAAAACGAACAACTTTTGATTGTTCTCCTATTTTTTTTACTTTTGTTACAACCGCTCCCCCGTCAAAGTTAATTGATTTATTTGCAGCCTTACTATCTAATACTTGATTTTCAGTTATCTGTTCCTCAAACTGCAAATTTTCATTTTCTTCTTCTGTCAATTCACCTTTTGAACAATCAGATATGTTTTCCACTGATTCAAGCACTTCTTTTTCAGATAAATTACTGCCTTCTTCTGCAATTTTTTCAGATTCCTGACCAGATGAATCTGATTTTTTTGTGTTTTTTTCATCCATAAAACACATCTCCTTTCTAAAATAAATATTATAAAAGCCTGTTTCTCACATAGATACACAAACCCCATACATAATACAATTCATCAAATAAAAATGTTGCAAAATAAATTGTATTTTTAAATTGCACTCAAAAATTATTTTAATATTTTTATAATAGTGCATATTTTATATAAAATATAATATCATACACACTTTGTTTTGTCAAGAATAATTAATTTATATCTTATAATTTCTCTAAAAGCAATCGATAAATATTATCATATTTAATATAACAAATAAAAATGTCGCATGTCAGATGACAAAATATTATTTTTTATATGCTATAATGATATTACAACAAACAAAAAAATAAATCTTTAAGGAGGAATTTTTAATATGAAAAAGGGATTAACAGAAATGGTATTTATTCTTGACAGAAGTGGTTCTATGTATGGTCTTGAAAAGGATACAATAGGCGGTTTTAACTCTATGATTAACAAACAAAAAAAAGAAACTGGAGAAGCATATGTATCATTAGTACTGTTTGATACAACAATTGATGTTATTTATGACAGAGTTCCTATTGAAAATGTAAAACCATTAACAGAAGATATATACTATACAAAAGGTTGTACAGCTATGTTAGATGCTGTTGGAAGTTCTGTACATCATATAAAAAACATACATAAGTATGCAAGAGATGAAGATAGACCTGAACATACAATCTTTGTAATTACTACTGATGGAATGGAAAATGCAAGTCATCAATATTCATATGATAAAGTAAAAAATATGATTGAAGAACAAAGAGCAAAAAAATTCTGGGAATTTATATTTTTAGGTGCTAATATTGATGCTGCTTCAACTGCTGTGTCTATGGGAATATCAGCTGATACCGCAGTTGACTACTGCAGTGACTCTAAAGGAACAGCTATTTTATATGACAGTATAAATGAAGCAGTGAGTTTTAAAAGAAAGCAAGAAACTCATTCAATTAAAGTTTGTCCTTGCTGTGGAAATCAGATTAATAATGAAGATTTATTTTGTATAAATTGTGGTATGACACTCAATCAAAAAGAAAGTTGCACAATCGCTGCTCCTAAATGCTCAATGTCTACTAGCTGGAGAGAAAAAATTGATAATGATTTTAAGATAAGAAAATCAAGAAAAAATAAAACTAAATAACATTATAAAGCTTACTGAAAAATATAATTTTCTTTAGTAAGCTTTTATTTTATTTTAAAAGTACTTATACATAAAAAGAACTGCACAACAATTATATGTAGTGCAGTCCTTATCTTAATTAAAATAATTTTATTCTGCGTCTTCTACAGAAGCTTCACTTTCTTCATTTTCAAGAAGAGCACGCATAGAAATACTTATTCTCTTGTTTTCAATATCAATGTCGATAATCTTTACCTGTACTTCGTCACCAATAGAAACAATGTCCTTTACATTTTCAACACGCTTGTCAGCAAGCTGAGAAATATGAATCAAACCATCAACACCATCAATAATCTGTGCAAAAGCACCGAATGGTGTAATGGAAACAACCTTAACAGGAATAACATCGCCTACATTATAGTTAGCCTTGAATTTTTCCCATGGATTATCTTCAGTCTTCTTATAACCTAAAGAAATACGATTGTTATCCTTATCAAGTTCCTTGATGTAAACTTCAACAAAGTCGCCGACCTTTACAACTTCACTTGGGTGCTTGATACGCTTCCAGGAAAGTTCAGAAATATGAACCATACCATCAATACCGCCTAAGTCAACAAATGCACCATAACTTGTAAGGGATTTTACTTCGCCCTTGAATGTTGCACCAACTTCTGCAGTTTCCCAGAATTTTTCCTTTGCAGCATCTTTTTCAGCCTTCTGTACAGCCTTGATAGAACCAACAGCTCTTCTTCTGTTTTCAGTTACTTCAAGGATAACAAAACGAACCTTTGTCTTGAGAAGAACATCCATTTCAGCATTACGTGGAAGACCGCTCTGGGATGCTGGAATAAATACTCTTACGCCTGCATAAGCAACAATTACGCCGCCCTTTACAACGTTCTGTACAGTACCTTCAAGTACAGTTTCTTCTTCCTTTGCCTTGATGATTTCTTCAAAGCCCTTCTGTTCGTCTACCTTCTTCTTGTAAAGTGTTACAATACCTTCCTGGTCATTGATTTTTGTTACAATCAGGTCGATTTCGTCGCCAACGCTTACAACATCAGCAGGCTTTTTTGTTGGGTCATCAGTAAGTTCACTAAGAGGAATATAACCTGTATGCTTTGTTCCAACATCTACAATTGCTTCTGTATTATTCAGTGCAGCAACAATACCTTTAACTTTCTCTCCTGTATGTATTTTTTTGAAGGACTGGTCTAAAGCCTCCTCAAAATTGATGTCCTCTTCGAAATTATCCATAATTTCAGCCATAGTAATTTCTACCTCCTTAATGATATGTGCCGGTGTGGACGCGCCGGCTGTAATACCAATTTTTCTGGCATTACCCAGGTCTAAAGTGTAAAGCTCATCCGATGTTTCAATATGATAGGACCTACAGTTCTTTTTGCAGACATCAAACAGTTTTACAGTGTTAGAGCTATGCCTGCCGCCCACAATAATCATCAAATCTGATTTGCGGGAAAGTTCGTCCGCATCTGACTGTCTCACTTGTGTAGCGTGACAGATTGTATCGTAAACTATAATATTCGGATCGTCTTTAGGAAGAACGTCCATACACTTATCCCATACTAATATATTATACGTCGTTTGCGCAACAATTGCAAGCCTTTTTCTCAAATTTTCATAATTTTTTTTAAAAAATTTTTTTAATATCACATCATCTTCAAAAACAAGACAATTATCTTCGCAATGACCAACAATTGCAGCTACCTCAGGATGATTCTTATCTCCTGCTATAAGCACAAAATTTCCATTTTTAGTATTCTCCTCTACTATCCTGTGAATCTTAGCAACAAATGGACATGTAGCGTCAACATATGGATTTTTATATTTTGAAAGCTCATCATATACTGTACGGCTAACACCATGTGAGCGTATAACAGCGCATTCTCCATCTTCAAGTTCGGAAACACTATCTACTATACGAGCACCACGTTTTGTAAGGTCATCTACGACGTTTTTATTATGAATTATAGGACCTAAAGTAGCCACAGATTTATAATTATCAAGTGCTTCATAAGTCATTTTAACAGCACGGTCAACGCCAAAACAAAAGCCAGCAGATTTCGCAACTGTAATTGTATACATCCATTTTCACTCCTTTCCTACTATAAATATTTAATAATAGCAAATAGAACATTATTTATTATCTTTATTACTATTTTCTAATCTTTTAGCTTCCTTTTTCATCTCTAATTTTGTTTTTTTCTTAGGTTCATCATGTATTATCTCAAATGGTGGATTTTCTTCAACAAGTATTCTGATGCTATACATAATATCATCTTTCATCTCTCTCATATCAAGAGGATCAGATTCAGATGTAATTACATAATCAGAAGCATATATAGGTTTTCCCAGACGCACACAAATTTTACTGCGAAAATGAAGATTATTTGAATCAAAAATTAAACCAACAGGAACAACAGGCTTCTGACTACGTGCAGCAAGTACACACACACCGCTTTTGCCACGTCCTACTTTTCCATCTGTATGACGAGTTCCCTCAGGAAAAATTGTTATATGGCGATTTTTATCAAGACGTGACACTGCTTCTGACAACATATCATAAGAAGAGTCTTCACTCCATGTAGCAGGAAATGCTCCCATAAAGCGAATAAATCTACTGAATACAGGAATATGAAAAAGTTCTTCTTTAGCAATATAGTTAAATGGATGCGGTGCTCCCATTACAACTAAAACAGGGTCTAAATAACTTCGATGATTAGAAGCAAAAATTGCAGAGGTATCTTTCGGTGCATTTTCACGCCCCTCAAATTGAATATTATAATAAAAAAGAAAAGCAAATCTTACAATATAATAAGCCAATTTATAAAAAAACGCAACGATATGTTCGTACAAATAAATACCTCCTTTAATCTAAATCCAATTGATTTTCAATAAGCTCTATAACTTCCTTGCAAACTTCATGAAAGCCCATATCTGTAGTATCAAGTAATATAGCATCTGAAGCTTGTTTTAGTGGTGCAATTTTTCTATGTGTATCCTGATAATCTCTTGCTATTATATCAGAAAGAATTTCTTCATATGGAGGACAGTCAGGCTTATCCTGAAGTTCCATATAACGACGACTTGCTCGTTCTTCTGGTGAAGCTGTAAGAAATATCTTCAAATCTGCATCAGGCAAAACAACAGTTCCTATATCTCTTCCGTCCATAATAACATTATTTTCTTTAGCTATTTTCTGTTGTAAGTCAAATAAAAATTCTCTTACTTCTGGTATTGCAGAAACACGTGACGCTTCCATAGAAATTTCCGGAGTTCTGATATTATCTGTCACATTTTCACCATTCAAATACACACATTGTGTACCTCCAATAAAACGTAAAGAAATATCAATCTTTTCAAGATTTTTAATAATATCTTTATCATCTTTGATTTCATGTTCACACATATACAAAGCTACTGTTCTGTAAAGTGCTCCGGTATCTACATAAATAAATCCAAGTTCTGAAGAAATTTCTTTTGCAATACTACTTTTACCAGCACCGGCAGGGCCATCAATTGCAATATTAATAGTTTTCATAAAAAACTCCTTAAAAATAAAATATAGTTAACAGTTTAATTTATTTAAATAAATATCAAATATCTTTCAGCGCCATAGCTGTTCCAGCACTAAAAGCAGTTGAAAAAGCAATCTGAAGGTTAAATCCGCCTGTATAACCATCAACATCAATAATTTCACCAGCAAAATATAAATTAGGCATAAGCTTTGATTCCATTGTTTTAGCATTTATTTCTTTTACACAAATGCCACCACGTGTTATAATAGCCTCTTCAACAGGTCGAAATGCTTTAATAGTCAATGGCAAATTTTTAATTTGATTTGCTAATGCCTGTCTTTGAACACGTGTAATATCATGTGCTTTTGTTTCAGGAGACAACTCTATAAGTAATAAAATAACAGGAATCAATTTTGTTGGCAACAATCCACGTAATATTGTTCCTATTGCCTTATTTGGCATTTCCGAAAAATCACGTTGTAAACGTTTATCAAGTTGTTCAATATTAAGACCTGGTTTTAAATCTATTTTTAAATAATAATTTTCAGGTGCTTCATCAAGTATATGTGCACTTGCACGAAGAACAAGAGGACCGGAAACACCAAAGTGAGTAAACAACATTTCACCAAGAGATTCATAAATACACTTGTTTTTATTATACAATTTCAAACTTACATTTTTAAGTGATAAACCCATCGCATCTTTGCACCAGACTTCTTCTGTTTCAATAGGAACTAATGAAGGTACTGGCGAAATAATAGTATGCCCAACTTTCTCAGCCATTCTGAAACCATCACCTGTAGAACCCGTTGCAGGATATGAAATTCCACCTGTTGCAAGAAGTGTTGTAGCAGCACGATAAATTTTACCATTTGTTGTTTTTGCTCCGACACAACAGCCATTTTCTATGCAAAGACTTTTCACTTTTTCACGAATTACAGGAATCTTTTTCTTCTTAAGTTCTAATGCAAGAGCTTGAACAATATCCTGTGCCTTATCACTTACAGGAAAAACTCTGTTACCTCTCTCTGTTTTAAGAGGAACACCAAGATTTGAAAAATAATACATAATATCCTGTGGTGTACATCTTGCAATTGAACTGTAAAGAAAAGAATTGTTTCGTGGAATATGTTCCATAAATTCAGACTGTGTGCAATTATTAGTTAAATTGCATCGTCCTTTTCCTGTTATGCGTAATTTTCTTCCGATTTGCTCATTAGGCTCTAATATAATACATCTTCTTCCATATTCGGCAGCAGTTAAAGCTGCAAATACTCCAGCTGCTCCGCCACCGATAATAAGATGGTCAGTATCCATAAAAACCTCACTTTTTCTTCATATTTTTAATTCTTTCCATGATAATATTTCTTCGGCGTTCTGTCTCCTCTTCATCAATGACATAACAACCATTTTCAAATTTTAAAACATCGCCTTCTTTTGAATTATCAGGAAGAGAGTTACATTCTACAATTATATTTTTCTCATCTGTTTCTAATACTGCTGTATCTTCGTCAATCCGGTCTATGATAATCATATTTAAACTCCTTATAAATAGATATGTAAACAAATTACTTATCAAAAGACCATTCTACGCCATCCTGATTTACAGTACATATAATTGTTCCCTCTAAATCTGTACGATAAATTTTGTCACAATAATTTTCAAGTCGTGATACTGCTTCCTTATGTGGATGACCATATGAATTATCAGTACCACAGGAAATAACAGCATACTTTGGAGATATTATTTCTAAAAGGCTTTCTGATGAAGAAGTTCGGCTACCATGATGTCCAGCCTTTAAAATATCAGCCTTTCTGTTAATAAGACCTGCCTCTATAAGGTCTTCTTCCTCTTCTTTTTCAGCATCTCCTGTAAAAAAGAAAGTAGTATCTTTACAATCAAGATATGCACAAATAGAATAGTCATTTAAAGAACTATAATCAGTTCCCTGTGGTGGAAGTAATGTTATAACTGCACTTCCGAGGTCAATCTCCATTGTACTGTCAAGAAATTGTGGTGATATATTATTTGCCTCTATACCATCTAAAAATTTTTCATATGTACGAGTTGTAGGAACTTTTGAATCAGGTAAATCAGGCATAATAACATTTTTAATATTTAAATTATCTGATTCAGCAGCATAAGAAAAAACATCAGGAAAACCGCCTATATGGTCTGAATGAGGATGTGTTGCAATAATATAATCTATCGTTGACACATCATATTTCTGTAAATCAGCAATAACATTTTCGCCTTGGTCACGCTCTCCTGCGTCAATCAATACTGTTTTTTCCTCAGTTACAATTAAAATGCTGTCTCCTTGGTCAACATCAAGAAAATAAACAGAAACTTCACCATCAACTGTTTTCTGATTATTTTCTCCTAAAAACGATGGAAACTCAAATTCACCATCAAAAAAATGATTTATACCTGCAATTATTATTATAAACAAAATTATGCCGATAATTATTGGGGCTTCTGCTTTCTTTTTGTTTGAGCTTTTGCCTTTTGGTGAACTGTTTTGTTTTTTGTTCCCTGACGCACTGCCTTTCTTGGCTGATGGTCGTTTTTGTTGTGTAGCCGTTTTGATTCTCCTCCTTTTTTATTGGAAATAAAAGTTTTATCAGGTGTTACAAGACATTCACTTCCATTTCCTATTAAATCATATCGTTTTGCCTTCTTTAGTGCCTCCAATACAATTTCACGATTTTGCGGTAAGTAGTACTGAAGTAATGCTCTTTGCATAGCTTTTTCTTTTGGTGTTTTTGGAACGTATACTTCTTCCATAGTATAAGGGTCATATCCTGTATAATACATACAAGTTGAGATTGTTCCCGGAGTAGGATAAAAATCCTGTACCTGCTCAGGATGAATATGATTTTCTTTAAGATATAAAGTAAGTTTTATTGCTTCTTGCAAAGTACTTCCAGGATGAGATGACATAAGATAAGGAACGAGATATTGTTCTTTTCCAATGCTTTTAGTTATCTCATAAAATCGTTTCTGAAATTTATTATAAACTTCAATATGTGGCTTTCCCATCTTATCCAGAACAACATTACTGCAATGTTCAGGTGCAACTTTAAGTTGTCCGCTTACATGTTCACGCACTAATTCCTTAAAAAAGCTATCGTCTGAATCAGCAAGAAGATAATCAAATCGTATTCCCGAACGTATAAAAACACGTTTTACCTTTGGCAATGCTCTTAATTTTCTAAGTATAGCAAGATATTCAGAATGATTTGCTTTTATTGCAGGACAGATGTCAGGAGCAAGACACTTTTTCCCTTTACACATACCAAGCTTTAATTGCTTTTCACATGAAGGACTTCTGAAATTTGCTGTAGGCCCTCCTACATCATGAATATATCCTTTGAAATTCGGCATATCAATAATTTTCTTTGCCTCTTCTAAAATAGACTTTTCACTTCTGCAAGTAACACGTCTTCCCTGATGTAATGCTATAGAACAAAAATTACAATAACCAAAACAACCTCTGTTATGTGCAATAGAAAACTGTACTTCCTCAATTCCAGGAACACCACCCTGAGAATCATACATAGGATGAACTTTTCTTGTAAATGGCAATGCATAAACTTCATCAAGTTCCTCTTGTGTCAGAGCATATGCCGGCGGATTTTGTACAAGCATTTTATCTCCATGACGTTGTATAACTGTTTTTCCATATACCTCATCTTGCTGGTCATACTGTTGCCTTGTAGCCTTGGCATAAGCTTTTTTATCATTACATACCTGAGCAAAGTCAGGACATTGTACAGCTCCCCATGGAGTGTTTATTGGGTCAGTTACATAACAGGTTCCTCTTATATAAGTAATATCAGAAATTGATTTGCCTTCATTTAAACCTTCTGCCAATTCTTTTATCTGATGCTCCCCCATTCCATACATCAATAAATCAGCACCACTGTCAATTAAAATAGAAGGCTTTACAACATCATCCCAATAGTCATAATGAGCAAATCGTCTTAATGATGCTTCAAGTCCGCCTATTGCTATTGGAACTTCAGGATAAATCTCACGTATTTTTTTACAATATGTAATTACAGCACGATCAGGTCGTTTTCCTGCCTTTCCCCCTGGAGAATACATATCATTACTACGCTTTCTTTTTGCTGAAGTATAATGTGCTACCATAGAATCTATATTTCCGCCTGTCACTAAAAAAGCAAGTCTTGGTTTTCCAAACCGTTTAAAATCCTTTTCTGTATGCCAGTCGGGCTGTGAGATAATCCCCACACTAAAGCCCAGAGATTCCAGCAATCGTGATATAATAGCAGCTCCAAAGCTTGGATGGTCTACATAGGCATCGCCTATTACATAGACAAAATCAGGCTGTGATATTCCTTCTGCTATCAACTCTTCACGTGTGACAGGAATAAATTTATCCATATGTATTTATACACCACCTTTGTTAATTAAAATTATTTTTTCATATTACGCATTTTTCTCTCTTCAAGTTGTTGTGCCGACATGAAAACACGTCTTGGTTTAGCTCCTTCATATGGACCTATAACGCCCATTTTTTCAAGCTCATCCATAATACGTGCAGCTCTTGCATAACCTAATTTCAAACGCCTCTGCAACGCTGAAGTAGATGCCTGTCCCATCTGTACAACAACTTCCATTGCAAGTTCAATTAAAGCTTCATCACTGTTTGCATCAGATGAATCACTTGAAGAACGGTCACTTTTTGTAACAGGTATACTGTTTTCTACCTGCTCTATAATTGAATTATCATAAGACCCTTGAGATTGTTCTTTAATAAATGATATAACACTTTCTATTTCCTTAGTAGAAGTAAAGCATCCCTGAACACGTACAGGCTTAGGCATTCCATTAGGAAAATAAAGCATATCACCATGACCAAGCAATTTTTCAGCACCACCTGTATCAAGAATTGTACGTGAATCAATCTGAGACATTACAGAAAGAGCTATACGGCTTGGAATATTTGCTTTAATCAAACCTGTAATAATATCCGTAGTTGGTCTTTGAGTTGCAATAATAAGATGCATTCCAGCAGCTCTTGCCATCTGTGCAAGACGACATATTGAATCTTCTACTTCTTTTGATGCTGCCATCATTAAGTCAGCAAGCTCATCAATGGCTATAACAATCTGAGGCATTTTTTCTAATGGCTCTTCTGAATCAGGTAAATTAGGAAGTTCTTTAACTTTACTATTGTAATCATAAATATCCCTTACACCTGTATCAGCAAATAATTTATATCGACGCAGCATTTCCTGAACAGCCCAGTTAAGAGCACCTGCTGCCTTTTTAGGGTCAGTAACAACAGGTATAAGAAGATGCGGTATTCCCTCATAAACTCTAAACTCAACTATTTTCGGGTCAATAAGAATAAGCTTAACCTCGTCAGGTGCTGCATGAAATAAAATACTCATAATAATAGAATTAGTACATACTGATTTACCTGAACCTGTAGAACCTGCTATAATCATATGTGGCATCTTAGCAATATCACCAACTATTGCATTGCCAGCTATATCTTTTCCGACTGCAAAAGAAAGCTTACTCTTTGATTTTCGGAAAACATCACTTTCTAAAATTTCACGTAATGAAACAACATCTTTAATTTGATTTGGAACTTCAATTCCGACTGCTGCCTTTCCTGGTATAGGTGCTTCAATACGAACACCTTCAGCTGCTAAAGATAATGCAATATCATCAGCAAGTCCTGTTATTTTTGAAACTTTAACACCAGCAGCAGGCTGTACCTCATAACGTGTTACAGAAGGTCCACGGTATATACCTGTAATTCTTACAATTACACCAAAACTCTTTAATGTATCTACAAGTGTTGCTGCATTTTCTGAGAGTTCCTGACGTGTATTCGCATCATTAGCACGGCTAATTCCTGGTTTCAAAAATTCTAAAGAAGGAATTTTATATTTAGTACTTCTTCTTGGTTTGCTTTTAGTTTTTTCAGGATTTGCAACTGGAACAGGCGAAGGTATACCTGCATCAGGTAAATCAACATCAATATTCCCTGTTTCCTGCATTGATGGTGAACTTGTCACAGAGTGAATCATTGACTCCCAATCAGAAGCACTTTGTGGCTCCTGATTTCTAATTATATTATTTTCATCTTCTGCATAATTTTCACTATATTCTATTTCAGGTTCAGATTGATTTGACTTATTTATTTTTTTATTAGATGGCTTTTTATTTTTATTTACTACATTATTATCAATGCTCTCTTCTTCATCAATTTCATCATTATCTGAGAAGAAGAAAAAATTATTTAATAAATCATATGCTTTCTGCATAAAACGTGGATAAGGCTTCTTTTCCACTTGTTCTGCATCATTTTCTATATAATCATCTTCGTCATATTCTTCATCTTCCTCGTCTTCATCTGAACCAACACTAAGCCAATTTTTCAATTTCTTAAAAGGAATTGCTATATGTTGTCCAAGTTCTCGCATATTCCAATTCAGAACCCACATAATTACAACAAATAATAATAATGTTATAAGAATACGTGCACCTGTTTCACCAAAAATACGAATCATAGGATATGAAAGAAAAACACTTATTGCTCCGCCGCTTCCAAATGTATTTTCAACGCCTTCTTTATAAAATGATTTTATAGATTCCATAAGGTCAGTTTTATTTATATCACCTATAAACATAATCTGCACAAAACTGCTAACAAGCAAGGCAAGAGCTAATATACGCCATATAATCTTAATGAAATCATCGTCATCCTGTTTTTCTAAATGACGTACAGATAAAAACAAAACTAATGGCATAATCAAAACAGAAATTCCAAAAGTTCCTCTAAAAAATTTATGAAGTGCATACCATCCAGAAGAACCCTGAATAAATACAATTAAAATAAATAATATTGATGCTGCAAAAAGAATAACAGACTGCAATTTCTGTATTCGCACATCATTTACCTGTGATTCTTGTTTTGCAGCCTCTTTTTTTACTTCTGAAGTTGAAATTTGCTGCGTATTCAAAGCATCACTTTTTGGTGCTTTTTTTTTAAAAAATTTTTTTCGTTTTTTCTTTGCCACAGCAATGTTCCTTTCTATAAGTTAGTTAATTATTACTGTCATTTCCTTTCGAATCACTATAACGCATTTCACTTGATTCTATTAAATCATACAAAGCTGTAACAGCATCGCTAAGACTTCCAAGCTTATCAATAAGTCCTATTTCAACAGCTTGTTTTCCAGATAATATAGCTCCCATATCTGTTGTAAGTTCTCCTGTTTTGTGCATAAGAAATAATAATTCCTCTTCAGAAATATTACTGCACCTTGTAATAAACTCTGTTATACGATTTTGAATCTGATTCAGATATTCAAATGTCTGAGGCACTCCAAGTACTATGCCATTTGTTCTGACAGGATGTATTGTCATTGAAGCAGACGGAACTATAAATGATTGTTTCGCACTTACAGCAAGTGGTACACCAATAGAATGTCCACCCCCTATTACAAGAGAAACTGTAGGTGTTTTCATTCCTGCAATCATTTCAGCAATAGCAAGACCTGCTTCAACATCACCACCAACAGTATTAAGTAAAATTATTAAACCTTCAATACTTCTATCCTGTTCAATTGCAACCAAAGCTGGTATAATATGCTCATATTTAGTAGTTTTATTTTGAGAAGAAAGAACATAATGCCCCTCTATCTGCCCAATAATCGTAAGGCAATGAATAAGATGCTTTGAATTTTGTGTACGTATGCTCCCTGTTTCTTCAATAATATCAGCTTGGTCAAGTTGATTGCTGACTTCATCTGAATTTTCTTTCTGCTCCTCATCAGGAATATTATTAGGTGATGTAGGGTCTGTATAAACTGACATAATAATAACCGCCTTTCAATTTAATAAATAATAAAAACTATAAATCTTATTATTTACAAAATAAAAAATGTTATTCAGACAGCTAATATAATTATTATATCAGCAAGAAATTTTTTCGGTTTGACATTTTCAAAAGGAAATGCCAAACCGAACATAATTCTTATGCATTGAAACTTACTTTTATTCGGTAATCTAATATTTTCTCAAAAATACAACAAATATTATAACATTATTTTTATTTTAAGTCAAGATATCAAAAGCTCATTTTTTAAATAAAAATTTTATGATTATTGATTTTTAAATTCATTTAAAAATATTATAATACTGTGCGTTTTGTCGAAACCAAATTAAAAAAGTAATCTCATTTTTATAATTTGAGAAAAGTTTTTGAAAAACGTAAAAAATAGCTTGTATTCTTTTTATTAGCATGCTATAATAATAATTAATAAAGTTAAAGCTTGCTATAGCTTTTTTATCTAAGTTTATCTCTTAAAAACAG
>JAFTWL010000129.1 GCA_017465305.1 Ruminococcus sp.
TAGTACCCCATGTTCAATTTTGTTTATTTCTTGTTCTGCTTGAATATCAACACTTTTTTTATACTGAGAATAATAATTTTTTAATTCTTGTAAAGATAAATTGCTCTTAATAAGAATAGCTCCAAAATACTGCATACCATTCCCGTTTCCAACTAATTTTCCCGCTTTTGATATAGATTCAATAATTTCTGTATTGGATGGCAGAGGAATATTGCATAATTCTTTTTTTACTTTACTTGCACTATAATTATTTATAATAGGAATTGAGATAATAAATATAATACAAATTAGTAATAGTGAAACAAAAAAGATTTTAATACATTTGTTTAATTTTTTCATTTTTATCTCCTTAATTTATGGAGCTTCTTTTGTTTTAATTACGACCCATTTGTTGTCAATTTTTTCTAAAGACCACCTTGTATTTATATCCCGGGAGCCACATATAATTTTGCCATTAATGTCATATCCTCTTTGTGAATAATTTATCCAAATATATCCGCTGTTTTCATCAAGCTTAGCAGTAAGGAATTTAATTTTATGAGTTTCAGATATAACATCTTTATAGCTGGCAAGAGAATATTTACCTAATATGCCAAAATTATTTTCAATAAGATTTTCATCACCTAAATAAGAAAAAGCCTTTTCAGCTGTATCTAATATAGGTTGTACAATATCTTTGTCGTTTTTTGTACATTTTTCTTTCAATTCTTCACAAGTTTCTTCGCCGAAAAATTCTTTTTCATACTCATGTATATGTATATAGTTATTGTTACAACCATAATGAATAAATACAAATAATAAAGCTGCTACAAAAACACAGAAAATTAAATTTATGTATTTTATTTTCAATATGTCAACCTCCTTAAAATTATCAATATACTAAAAATAATATATTACTTATTTTTAGTATTCTTTAATTATATAGTTAGCTTTTATATTAGGTGTATACTCAGAAAAGTATTTATGTTCAGCAGGTAAATAACGATTTTCATATTTATTTAGTATTTGTTGTTCGTCACCAATATAATTGTCACGTTTTATAACTCTGTTTAATCTTGTTTCTTCAGAAACATCTATATATATTATGTAATCAAAAATTCCATCAAGTTCTTTTCTTTGCAAAAATACTCCCTCCACAATTACAATGCTTCTAGTAGGAATATTAGTTTCTTGTAAATAATATGTATCATTATTTTTATCATAAAGCTCTATATTTTTATGAAAATTTTGACCGCTTTTAATTGGAGTAATAATCTCTTTTAGAAAATAATCATAACGCCATTGAAGATTAAAGTAGCATTCCCATTCATCATAGTTGTTATTGTATCTAATGTCTTTAGGATGAATAAAATCATCAATATGTAGAAGAGTTGTATTATAATTTTTAATTGTAAGTAATTCGTATAAATTCTGTGAAATTGTGCTTTTACCTGCACCGCCAAGTCCATCAATAGCAATAATTAAAGTTTGATTGCTATTATAAATTTTTTCTATATTATCAATTAGTTTATTTATTTTCATAATTGTATCTCCCTAATAAATTATTTTTTTATCCTTTTTATTTATTACAAAAAGCTTTTAAATCAAGATTTTCTTGTTTTAAAGCTTTTTCTTTTACTAATTTTTCATGATAGAAGTAGTTAGTATATTTTATCGAATGTTCATTGCAATATTTATCAATATCTAAAGCAAGACTTTCCCAGTATTTATTTAATCCTTTTTTATAAATATTTTCATATATCAAATCATATTGAGGGTAATTATCATGTACATAGTCAAGAATTACTTTTTTGTATGCTCCACGTAAATTTAAATTTTCAAGCCAGTATTCATCTACAAAATTATGACTTGCTTCAATAATAGCTTTAAAGTCTGTAATTTCAGGAAATATAGGAGACATAAATAAAACTGTATAAATTCCATTGTCATGTAATTTTTTTAATGCTCTAAGTCTTTCCTGAATAGAACTTGCATTATCCATATCTTTTCTGAAATTTTCATCAATTGTATTTATTGAAATTGATACAACAATATTTTTAAATTTTTTCAGAATATCTAAATCTCTTAAAATAAGACTTGATTTTGTGATGATATTGAGCTTACAGTCTATATTGATTAGCTGTTCAAGAATGTTTCTTGTTATTTTATATTTTTCTTCAAAAGAATTATAGCAGTCTGTAACTGATGACATTACAACAGTTTTATTTTCAAGTTTCTTTTTGCTTATTGGCTTCTGGCATCTTTTTATATCAATAAATGTTCCCCATTCTTCAGGATGATTAGTAAATCGTTTCATAAAACTTGCATAGCAGTACTTACAACCATGAGTACATCCGGTATATGGATTTATTACATAATCGCTTGTAGGCAAATTTGATTTTGTTATATAATCCTTTGCTATTACTTCTTTTATAGCTATCTCCATTATTATCCTCCTTTTAAGACATTTTGTTTTATGAAGTTTATCTATAATTATAAACTTTGCATTTAATTATTATAGATTATAATATCATAGTTTATCATGCAAGTCAAACAAAAAGCAATGTTTTTATTAAGTTTATAAAATGTTGTTATATTATTCATTGACAAATATTTTTGTAAATACTATAATAGTCTCTGCAAGGACTAATTGAAAAGCTGTTTTTTATAATTAAAGAAAATACACATTATTTTAGTACTTTAAACTTAGGAGATATTTATTATGTTTAAGGAAATCGAAAAAGCAATTGAAAGAATATATGTATCTAAAGATAAAAATTTTTTTATATCTTGTTGTAAAAAGAAAATTGACTTTCTTGATGAATTATTAATTATATTAAAAGATAAATACTTAAAATTAATATTGTTTAATGATTTTCCAGATGACCCATGTATAGAGATTCATTTTGATGTTGATTATTTTATTTCTGATAATTTTAATATAAAATATACATCGGTGTTAAAGATAAATAAAATAGTTGATTTCTTTTATCTTCAACATGAGTTTTCTATAGAAAATCCTGACCCCAATGGTATGGGTGTTTTAGATGGTTTTGGTGATGAAGCGTATAATAAATTGCAATTTAATTTAGATAATATAATCTGTCATTATTTAAATTCAAAGCATTATAAACGATTAGGCTATGCTAATATGGAAGAGGTAATTCCTGAATTAAAAATGCCTGATAATAATATTTTTGGAACTCAGATGACAGTAGACAATGCTTTATTTAATGATTTATGGGGAATTGCTCTTTAAATATTCAATTTATAAAAATAGTAAGGAGATTATACATGGAGAATAATGAGATAAAAATAATAACAGATGGTATAACAAGAATAGGTTATTTATATGAAAAATGGGCAAAGGAACACAATATAAATAGCTATATTATGGATATTTTATACGCTATAAAAATAATGGGTATTACAAAGCAAAAAGAGATAGTTGAAAATTATGGAATGCCTAAACAGACAGTAAATACTGCTATTACAGAACTTCAGCGTAAAGAGTATATAAAACTTATTCAGGATGAGAATGACAAACGAAGTAAAATTATTGAATTGACACCAGAGGGAGAAAATTATGCTGATTTAATACTAAGTCCTTTGGTTGATTGTGAAAAAAGAGTATTAGGGTTAATAGAAAAAGAAAATATTGATATATGGATTAAAACAATGAATCAATATGCTGATTTATTTGAAAAAGAAATGAAAAGATACAAATCAGGAGGTTTCTAACAGTTAAAATAATCTTATAAAAAGTTGTAAATAATCAAAAAATTTTAATAAAAAAGAGAGGTGAAATCCGTTACTGAAACTTGACCAATAAAAACTTTTATGTTATAATAGAGAAGAATTAATATTAGGATATGTCAGTGCAGATGCACAGCCTATGCGAAAACCAAGCGATGATGGCAGGTGTAAATATTACGAAAGGAGAATGGATTAGGTGTAATCATTCCGCCTATGATAAGGGCAGAACAGCCCTCTGGGTACAGCGTAGCCACTCGCTGTCTGAGGACGGCATAAAAACCGTTGACGGTCAAGCAGAACAGTCTGTAGTTCAAGGAAATAAATTTCAGAAATCAAACACAAATAAAAAATGCACAAATATCAACTTCTCTGATTTGTGTATGTGTACCCATACGTTAGTGGGGAATTTACGCCTTTGGAGTGTCATATCAAACATGAGTAGATTATGATTCATCATATCAAAAATGGACACGCTGAACAAGGAATGAAACATAAAAGTCGATTTATAACTTTTTATAAATTTTCAGTAACGGTAAACAATGAATATACAATTATCAGAACATTTTACATATAAAAAGCTTATTAAATTTACACTGCCAGCTATTATTATGATGGTATTTACATCTATTTATGGTGTAGTTGATGGATTCTTTGTCTCAAATTATGTAGGAAAAACTCCTTTTGCATCTCTTAATCTTATTATGCCGTTTCTGATGATATTAGGAGCAATTGGTTTCATGTTTGGTACAGGCGGAAGTGCAATAATTACAAAAACTATGGGCGAAGGTAATAATGAAAAGGCCAAGCGTTTATTTTCATTATTTGTGTATGTAATGATTATATGTGGTATTGTAATAGGTATATTAGGAATTATTTTTATTCGTCCAATAGCTTCCATGCTCGGAGCAAAAGAAGAAATGCTTGAATATTGTGTTACTTATGGACGGATTATTTTAGCAGCCCTTCCGTTTTATATGCTTCAGTATGCGTTTCAGAGCTTTTTTTCAGCTGCTGAAAAGCCTCAGCTTGGTCTTGTTGTGACTATTCTTTCAGGTTTAACAAATATTATATTAGATACGCTGTTTATAGCAGTATTTAAGTGGGGACTTGCAGGGGCTGCTGCAGCTACTGCAATAAGTGAATTTGTCGGTGGATTTATTCCTTTAGTTTATTTTGGCCGAAAAAATTCGAGTGCATTAAAACTTACAAAAACAAAATTTGATGGAAAAGCTTTACTTAGGGCATGTACCAATGGCTCGTCAGAACTTATGACAAACATTTCTACATCAATTGTAAATATGCTTTATAATATGCAGCTTATGAAGTATGCAGGAGAGGATGGTATTTCAGCATATGGTGTAATGATGTATGTAAATTTAGTTTTCCTTGCTGTGTTTATTGGTTATTCTGTAGGTACAGCATCAATTATTGGTTATCATTATGGTGCTGAAAATCATTCTGAATTGAAAAGCATGTTGAAAAAAAGTTTTATAATTATCAGTATTTTTTCAGTATTTATGCTGATACTTGCAAAACTTCTTGCTTATCCGCTTGCAAAACTTTTTGTTGGATATGATGAGGCGTTATTTGACCTGACGCTTAAAGGATTTTCTATTTTTTCTTTCTCATTCCTTTTTGCTGGTGTTTCTATTTTTGGTTCATCATTCTTTACTGCTCTTAATAATGGACTTATTTCTGCGCTTATTTCATTCCTGCGTACACTAATATTTCAGATTGCAGCAGTACTTATACTTCCTATTTTCTTTGGTATAAATGGTATATGGGCTTCAATAGTTGTTGCAGAGTTCATGTCAATTATTATGACAATTACTTTAATAATAGCAATGCGTAAAAAATATAATTATCTTTAATAATATAAAAATAACGCTCTTATCTAATCTAAAAGTGATAAGAGCGTTATTTTACATTGACAGATTAAGTATAGTATGATAGAATATAAATGAATTAGAGGATATAATAAAAAGGAAAGGCAATTATAATAATATGCTTCAAAAAGAATTTAAAGCAAGTCTTACAAAGAATATCATTGGTGGATTAATGAAAGGTATTATGCTGGGATTTTTATTGATGATGATTTTACTTATTATGGAGCTTAAAGTTATTGCATGTTATTTATCACCATTTGTTGGATTTGTCATTGGAATTCTATTTCAAATTGTTACAAAATCAAGAAATACTATTACTGTTGATGATGATGCAGTTTATTTTAGTCGTGGAAGAAATAAGAAATATGAGTTTAAGTTTTCAGATTCACAATTCAGATTATCCGTACACGTTCAAATGTTTATATTTATTCCGATTAAATCTCGTAGCTTAATTGTTGATACAAATGGAAAAAGAAAAGTTATATCATGTAGTTTTCTTAGTAAAAAAGACTGTGAAAGTTTAAGTTCACTTATTGGCCAGAAAATGATTTTATTTGCTCCGTCTAATTCTAATATTGGTGATAGTTTAACTAAAAAGTATATAATTCCAAAGAAACATATTATTCAATCTATGACACAAAAGAGTAGAGTAGGACTAATTACTATATCAGTATTTTTAAGCGTTGTGTTTTTGTGGGTTTTAATTTCAGCAGCAATACAAAATAAACTTGATGAATATTTTATGTTTATAATCTTGCCATTTTTATTTGCTGCATTGATATTTGGTACAATATTTATTTGCCTTCAAATGAAGTGGCGAAATATAAAAAAGAGTATTCCTGATGAAGTTGAAATTGGTATTGATAGTTTATATATTGGAGATAAAAGTTATTCATATTCTGGGATAGATAATATGACTATGACACCTATAAAAGGTGGAACAGATGGTTTTCGTAGAATTATTATAGATTATTCAGGTGAAAAAGATACTTATTGTTTTGGATTTATAAATGACAAGGAAAATATTTTTTCTCAGTATGTAGATATGTTTTTAAGCTTGCAAGGTAAATTGCAAGAAAAGTTCAGTTATGAAACATTGTGATTTCAAAACATAAATTTAAAAATTATAAGAGAGGAATGTTGGTAAATTTATGAGCAACAAAATTTTTATTTCTATATCAAAAGAATACTGTGATTTACAGCAGATTTATGATAGTGGACAATGTTTTACATGGGATAAAACAGAAGAAGGTCAATTTTGTATACGTTATAAAAATACACTTTATTATGTATCCCAAACAGAAGATGGTCTTTCTATAATTTCTGATGATGAAGACACAGAACAAAAAATGATTTATTATTTTGATTTAAATACAAATTATCAGGAGATACAGAAACTTGCTGATGATGATAAATATTTAAAAACTTGTATAGAAAAATCAAAGGGACTTCGCATATTAAAACAGGATTTATGGGAAACAATGTTATGCTTTTTAATAAGTCAGAATAATAATATCCCAAGAATTAAAAAAAGTGTTGGAAAGATTATTGATTTATTTGATGGATTTCCATCACCCGAACAATTGCAGACAGTAGAACAACTTAAAGAGTGTGGTTTGGGATACAGAGATAAATATTTAATTGCAGCAGCAAGACAATTTCCTTCAGTTCAGAATCAACTTGAAACAGGTTCTTATGAAGAAAACAGAAAAACTCTTATGACATTTTTAGGCATAGGGCCTAAAGTAGCAGATTGTATTTGTCTTTTTGCATTACATCATATTGATGCTTTTCCTATTGATACTCATATTAAAAAAATTATGGCTTCAGAATATCCTGAAGGATTACCTGAAAAATATAAATCATATGCAGGCATATTACAGCAATATATGTTCTATAATGATTTACGCAGATGATTACTAAAATATAATTTTAATCCCTCTTTCAGTTAAAATATTTTACTGAAAGAGGATTTTTTATACTATAGACTATCAAATAAGCTTATATATACTTGACATTTTAGGGATAGTTTTGTATAATAAAGAAAGCTTATTTTGAAAGGAGCATACTTATATAATGAATGTAACTACATTTCCAATTCCGTTTAATGCTCACCTTATTTTATGTATAATCGGAGCAGTATTTTTCTTGATTCAGTTTATACGCTTGAAAAAACCATATCAGATTATAATGTGTGTTGCTATTGCAGGTTCTCTTTTAATTTACCTTAATAAAAGTGAGACATTATTCTATATAGTCGGACTTTTTGAAGTTATTGCAATACTTGCTTCAATAATATCTACTATAATTATTAAGATTAAAAATCGTGGTAAAAAGGTTGAACAAGGAAAGTAATTATTATGAGATTAGTTTTTACAGACTGTAATACTATGTCCATGAATGGCGATTTATCGCCTGATTGTTTTGAACCATATGCAGAGGTTACAAAATATCCATATACATCACCAGAAGATGTTATTAAAAATATTGGTGATGCTGAAATGGTGTTGTGCAATAAAACATTGATTCCTAATGAAGTGTTTTGTAAATGTCCAAATTTACGCTATATAGGTGTTCTTGCAACAGGATACAATACTATAGATGTTGATAGTGCTTCAAAACATGGTGTAGTTGTATGTAATGCTGGAACATATTCAACTATGGCTGTTGCACAACATACTTTTGCTATGATTTTATACTATTATAATAAAATATCGTTATATGATGTTGATGTCAGAAAAGATGCATGGAAACATTCACCGCAGTTTTCATATTTTCCTTATTCAACAATGGAGTTAACAGGAAAGACACTTAGTGTCATTGGATATGGTGGCATTGGTAGACAAGTTGCTAAAATAGGAGAAGCATTTGGAATGCGTGTAATTGTTTCAACAAGGACAATGCCAAAAGATTGTCCATTTGAACTTGTTTCTTTAGAGCAGGCATTTAAAGAAGCTGATGTACTTACAATTCACACACCATTGACACCAGATACAGCAAATATGGTTTGCTGGGAGCGATTGAAAACAATGAAACCAACTGCAATGCTTGTAAATACTGCACGTGGTGGAATTGTAATAGAAAAAGATTTGGCAAGAGCATTACAACAGGGAATAATCGCATATGCTGCAATAGATGTTTTGCAGGAAGAACCAATGACAACAACTCCACTTGATGGTTTATCAAATTGTCTTATTACACCACATATTGCATGGACTCCATATGAAACAAGAAAAAGACTTTTAGATATTTCACTTGAGAATGTAAAATCATTTTTGCAGGGAACACCACAGAATGTGGTATCTGTAAAAATATGATTTTATAATAAATATTTAGTAGGTCAAAATATTGATATAGATTTTGATGAAAAATATATTTTTCTATCAAGATGGTTTATGGTTTATAAAACTATTGAAATTAAATTTAAAGGATGAGATGCGAAGTATGATTGATATTGCTTCAAAGAAAAGAATAGTTCTGAAACTTGGAACTTCTACATTGACACATAAAACAGGAAAATTAAATATAAGACGTATGAATAACTTAGTTCGTGTGCTTGCTGATTTACATAACTCAGGGAAAGAATTGCTTATAGTTTCCTCTGGTGCAGTAGGTATGGGAATAGGTAAGTTAAACTTGCCTGAACGTCCTAAGGACACGCCATCAAAACAGGCAGCAGCAGCAGTTGGACAGTGTGAATTGATGCATGTATATGATGATATGTTTTCTAAATATAGTGTAACAGTTGCTCAAATTTTGCTTACAAAGAATACTTTACATAATGACCGTTTACCTCATGTTCAGAATACAATAGAACGTTTATTGCAATTAGGAGTAATTCCTATTGTAAATGAAAATGATACTGTTGCTATTGATGAATTAGAGCTTGAAATAGGGGAGAATGATTCACTTTCAGCTATTGTTGCAAGTATTGCGAATGCTGATTTGTTAGTAATTTTATCTGATATCGATGGTTTATTCTCTGCTGACCCAAGAAAATATGCTGATGCTGAGGTTGTTCCTGTTGTAGAAAAGATAGATGAAAATATCATTAAAATGGCAGGTGGAGCAGGTTCTTCATTTGGAACAGGCGGAATGGCAACTAAGATAAATGCAGCCAAAATAGCGACAGAGAATGGTATTGACATGGTGATTATGAACGGAAAAGACCCAGAACAATTATATAATTTATTTGAAAATAAAGAAGTGGGAACACTCTTTATTGCTGAATCATCAAAGTCAGAATGAAAGGAATGAATTAATATTATGAATTATGCACAGACATTAGGAGAAAAGGCTAAAAAAGCAGCTCCATTTTTGGCAGCAGCACAACCAAATCAGAAAAATCAGGCATTATATTCTATTGCAAAAGCATTGATTGACCATAAGGAAGAAATTCTTGCTGCGAATGCCGAAGATTTAAAGGCAGCACAAGAAGCAAATATGACAAAATCATTGCAAGACCGTTTGAGACTTACAGAAGCACGTATTCAGGGTATGGCAGATGCAGTAAAAGAACTTGCTGTTATGGATGACCCGATAGGAATTATTGAAAGCGGAAGTGTTCGTCCTAATGGCTTGCAAATTATGAAAACACGTGTACCACTTGGTGTAATAGGAATTATATTTGAATCTCGTCCAAATGTTACAGTAGATGCAGCAACATTATGTTTAAAGGCTGGCAATGCAGTAATACTCAGAGGTGGCAAGGAAGCAATTCATTCTAATACTTGTCTTGCAAATGTGATGCGTTCAGCTGTTGTAGAAACTGGAATACCTGAAGACAGTATTCAGTTAGTAGAAGATATATCACGCCAGACAGCAACAGATATGATGCGTTTAAATGGTTATTTAGATGTACTAA